>JAIKVV010000022.1 GCA_024685385.1 Saccharofermentans sp.
GATGAGGAATTCTATAAATCGCTCCTTTTGCAGTTCTCTTCCGAAGCAAAAGAGAAGATTCCCCTTATCCAAAAATACTTCAGGACAAGTGACTGGCATAATTACGAGATATTGGTTCATGCACTTAAGAGCACTTCCAAGATGATCGGTGCAGCCGATCTGTCCGAAAAGGCCAGGGATCTTGAAAAAGCCGCTTCTGACAAAAAAGAAGACTTTATTTCCGATAATCATGAGGAACTGATCAAGGATTACAGCAGATTGTCAGCCGAGATCAATGAACAGTTCGGAGTAAAAGAAAACGATGATGAAGATGAGATCTTTGAATTCGTGCCTGAATCCGGAGAAGAGAATGGAGGTGTTGAAGCATGAAAGAAACATTGAAATACATTTTCATTCCGTCTAGCACCGACAGCGAAGCCGAGAAATCGGTCTTTAAGAGTTCCGTCATTCCGACTCATTTCATGATGGTACTTTGCTTTATCATGGGTGTTGTTTTCTTCCTCGTTACTGCAATTAATCCTTCGATAGTTGGGAACAGTGTTTTGCAGCACAGGATCTTATATGGTGCTCTGGTAGCAATTGTATGTTTCTGGTGCATTGTCGTAAGATATGCCATGAATGATTATGAGAACAGGTACAGAACTGTTTATCTCATGAATGCCCTTCTTGGGCTTATGATGTACACTTGGGTCGTTGCACTTGCCTATGTTAATGTAAATTATAGAAGCACTTTTGATTCAACCCTGTTCATGACATGTTCTTTACTGATTCCTCTCCTCATCTATATGAGACCGTTGATATATTTGGTATTTGCCGTTGTTTCCGATATTGCCATGGTTTTGCTTTCCATACAGGCGGAAGCAATAGGAAAATCTGATATAACAGGCAGGGTTAACTTCATTGTCTTTGCTGTTTTCCAAATGGTTATGGGACTTGTCATGCTCCGTACAAAATACAGACTTCACTTTGAGATCATGGCTGCAAGCCGTCAGCATAAAGAGATCGAGATGCTCAATAAGGCTCAAAACAGCTTTTTCTCAAATATGAGCCACGAGATAAGGACCCCTATCAATACGATCATCGGTCTTAATGAGATGATCTTAAGAGAGGATGTCAGTGAAGAAGTTATTGAGGATGCAGTCAATATCAGGGCTGCGGGAAAACTGCTGTTAAGCCTTATTAACGATATCCTCGATATGTCCAAGTTCCAGTCAGGGAAGATGCAGCTGCTTGAGGCTCCTTACCGCACGGGCGACATGCTCTCTGATATCGTAGGTATGCTCTGGATCAGGGCAAAAGAAAAGAAACTCGATTTCCATGTTGATGTATCTCCTGATATTCCTGCCGAGTTAAACGGTGATGAAGTCAGGATCAAACAGATACTGATCAACATCATTAACAATGCCATCAAATATACAAAAGAAGGTACGGTTTCCTTATCAGTACAATGTGAGATTACTGACGAGAAGACATGCAATATGATATATACCGTAACCGATACCGGCATCGGCATCAAACCTGAAGATATTCCTTATCTTTTCTCAGCTTTTAAGCGAGTTGACGAGGGCGTTAACAGACATATTGAAGGAACCGGTCTCGGACTTTCCATCGTAAAGCAGCTTGTCGATCATATGGGTGGAAAGATTACGGTTAACAGCGTATATATGAGAGGTTCAACCTTTGTTGTCGAACTTCCTCAGAAGATAGAAGGAGAATCCCAGGTCGGTCAGTATAATTTTGAGAAGAACAGTTCTTCAGCTCATAAGACAGATTATGCGCCTAAATTTGTTGCTCCTGAAGCCAGGATCCTCGTTGTTGATGATAATGAAGCAAACCTGATGGTGGCATCAAAACTTCTCAGAGATACTAAGATCAGGATAGATACCGCGATCAGCGGCGCTGATGCTCTCAGAAAGACACTTAATGTAAGGTATGATGTCATATTCATGGATCACCTCATGCCTGAAATGGACGGAATCCAGTGTTTCAAAAAGATCAAGGATCAGACGGGAGGAAGAAGCAGAGAATCCAAGGTCGTAGTTCTTACCGCAAATGCTGATGAGGAAAACAGAGAACTTTATGCCAAGGAGAATTTCGACGGTTATCTTACTAAGCCCGTAAGCGGTGAAGAACTCGAAAACGAGCTCTACAGACTTCTGCCCAAAGAACTTGTTCATATTACAGGTAACAGGACCGAGATAGCAGAAGAAACCATCTCCTGGATGAATGCAAATAAAAAACGTAAGAAGGTCATCATCACGACAGACAGTGTTGCTGATCTTCCTTCCGAACTGGTTGAAAAGTACGATATAGCAGTTATCCCTCATAAAGTATTAACTGAACAGGGCATCTTTAAGGACGGCAAAGAGATCGACACACTCGGTGTCATAAGATATATGGAAAACCCGTCCCGCGTAATTAAGACTGCTACTCCGAGCGCCGAAGAATATGAGGAATTCTTTGCCAGGAATCTGAAAGGCGCCAATAACATCATCCATGTATCCATCTCAAGCCGAATCGGAAGCAGCGGATATCCTGTTGCTTTGGAAGCTTCAACATCTTTTGATAATGTTACCGTTTTCGATTCCTCACATCTTTCGAGCGGACAGGGCCTTATGGTCCTTGAAGCATGCCGTATGGCTGATGACGGAAGAAGCCCTGAAGAGATTATCGAAGCTCTTGAGTTGCTCAAAAAGAAGGTGCATACAAGTTTCATCGTAGATAATCTTGATTTTCTTGCAAGAGCCGGTCAGGTCGGTACCGGTACGGCAAATCTTGTCAAATCGCTTATGGGAAGACCTGTGCTTGTTCTGAAGAAGGGCAAGATGGGTGTCGGAATGACCTATTTCGGAGACAGGGAATTTGCATGGAAAAGATATATCAATTCTGTTCTTTCCAACCCTTCATCGATAGACGAAGATGTTCTTTTCGTAACATATGTAGGCTTGAACAAGAAAGACACCGATTGGATCAGAGAGCAGATCGAAAAGAAGATGAAGTTCAAGGAAATATACTTTAAACAGGCTGCACCGGCAATATCCGTTAACTGCGGACCGGGCACATTCGGATTGCTTTATCGCGAAAAAGGCGATATTCTAAAAGACGGATAATTAGAATAAGGGAGGGGTTATGCTATGAAATTACAGAGTTTAAATTGTCCGAATTGCGGTTCGATCCTTACTCAGAAAGGCGATAGCATGGTCTGCAAGAGTTGCGGATCAGCTTTTGCGATCGATTATGATGATTCTGATGTAGAGTACGAAAGGGTTGCTAATGAATCTGAGCGTCTGCAGCAGGAGCATGAGCACGCCAAGGAAATGCTCGAGAAGGAATTCGAACTAAAAGAACAGGCTGAGATCAGAAGAGCAAAGAGGATAAGGGCTGATGCTCGCAAATCCGCTTTGTCTTCAAGCGTGGTTAATATGATCAAGTCTTTGATCAGCTTGATCATAGTCGGCGGCATCATCTTCGGTGTTTACAAGATAATGTCATCTAAAGATTTTAAAGACAAGATCGATAAGGCAACCTCAACAACTACTACCAAGTCTCCTTATGATTTCTCACTTAAGGACATAGAAGCAGACAGATCCTTTATGGAAAATGCCACTGCAGCCGTTTTTTCGACAGTCCGCAGCGAAAAGGAAAATGACAAGATCAGATTCTATGACGAAGGGAAATGGAACGAATGGACTCTCAAAGGGAATCCTGAGATCTACGATGCATATTTCCTTAAGGGAAAGAAAGACAACCGTGTTTACTTCTTCGTTAAATCAACATACAAGTGTAAGGGTGAGAAAGATACGGTTATCTATAATGCCTATTACTTCAGGAAGATCACTGTTGATGAAAACGGAAAGGTAAAGTGTGATTATCAGGTTAGAGGCGACAGCGGCGACGCTGTTAACTGGAACTGGGGCGGTCAGTTCGATAAAGATCAGATGTATAGAGAAGTCATTCTCGGCAATACTGATTATACAAATGAGAAGTTAACCGTTCCGGAAGATCTTATCAAGGACAATACGAAATCATCTGAGAAAGAATCTGAAGAAACAACTGAATCAACAGAACAAACAGAGGAGACAACCAAGAAAAAGAAGAAAAAGAAGTCCTGATCGTTTATGAATTACAGCGGGTGCCGGTAACAGGCACCCGTTTTTATACATCAGATAATGCCAGCGCCAGGGCTGAATAGATATCTATATGATCCTTTGCATGGAGATGAGATGTAGGTGCTCCTTCAAAACTGAAAGCTCCGAAAGTAACAAGTATATATTCTTCTCCGTTGATCACTGCATAAGTAGCAAGACATTGTCCTGCCTGGGAAGTATAACCGGTCTTGCCGCCTTTAAGGATAAACTTATCGGCATATGCGCTCATGTCAGGTGTAGCCTGATACAGCGTGCTGTAGAACTTGATCCCGTCAGTGTTTGATTTAAGAGGAGCCGTTGTGTAACTTGAAGTGGAGATGATCTCCTTAAATGTAGTGTTTTTCAAAGCATAATCCATAAGGATGGCCATATCATGAGGCGTTGAATAATGACTCGGGTCATGTTCGCCGGTCGAATTCATGAAATGAGTATTGTTCATGCCTAATTCGGCAGCTTTCTGGTTCATCTTTGCTACGAAAGAATCAGAATTGCCTGAAACTATGTACTCAAGGGCAAGGCAACATTCTGCGCCGGATCTCATGAGAAGTCCGTATAAAAGATCTTTCACGGTAACTGTATCATTCTTTGCAAAACCGGCAGTCGACAGGTCCAGTTTAAACAGTGTATCGTATATCTCCGGCTGCATAGTGTAGGTTGTATTAAGATCAGAGATGCTTTCGATTGCAACAATTGCAGTCATCATCTTGGTAACGGAGGCAGGGAAGCCCTTAGTATCAGCATCTTTTGCTGCAATAACTTTGCCTGAACCTGCGTGGATCAGGACGGCCTGCTTGCTGTATATATCATTGAATATGTCAGATTTAAGCCCGTCAAGATAAGACGGTGCAGCATCAGTAGCAACAGATGTCCAAACTGCATTCTCGGATGTTTCAGAAGTATTTGAATCATCAGTAATATTTGATATGGAAGAATTATCAGGATTATCGACGGCTTCGCCTTTGTTTGCTGCATTATGAGCAACAATGATGACGATAATTACGGCAACGACTATCACGACGCCCGCAATGAGCATCTTGCCCTGTTTATTTATCCTGTATCTAGTGTTTGATCTTTTAGCCATGAGAGTATTATATACTAACTCTTATAAATCCAATAATCATTAATCATTAATCATAAACAAAGCAAATACCCTTTGCTCTGCAAGTTCCGCAGGAGCGTCATGCGACGAGGACCTGTTCGAAGCCAAGAGCAAAGGGTATTTGCGTGTTTGGTGGGGCTGGTGGGACTTGAACCCACACGATTTATGGTCGGCAGATTTTGAGTCTGCTGCGTCTGCCATTCCGCCACAACCCCGTGTAACTTAATGGATTATAAATAATGCCCGAAAATTTGTCAATTTCTAAAACTTCCATCTTGTTGAATAAGATCATTAAGTGTACAATCTCTATAGTCTTTAAGCGTCCCGGCGAGGTCGTAAGACGAAGTTGATATTTTGTTTTGAAGTTCCTTTTGGCCGGGAGGATTGTATCTGTTGGCAGAAAGGAGTTTTTTTATGGCTTATATCCCGCAAGCTGTCATAATGGATGAAGCGGCTATGAACCGTGCCATTATCCGTATTTCCCATGAGATCATCGAGCATAATAAAGGCCTTGATGATGTTTGCATCATCGGCATTCAAAGAAGAGGAGTTCCTCTCGGTCAAAGGATCCGCGACAATCTCGAACAGATAGAGGGCGTCAAAGTTCCGATGGGTATCCTTGACATAACATTCTACAGAGATGATCTTTCGATGCTTTCTGCACATCCTGTGGTTCACGGTACGGACATACCTTTCGATGTAAACGGAAAGAAGATAATCCTGGTCGATGATGTCCTGTTTACCGGGAGAACGGTCAGATCTGCCATCGAAAACATTTTCGATATGGGAAGACCTGATGCAATTCAGCTTGCGATCCTTATAGACAGAGGTCACAGGCAATTACCCATAAGAGCTGATTACGTAGGGAAGAATGTTCCTACATCGATAATAGAGAAGATAGACGTCATGGTAGACGAAGTCGACGGCGTAAATCAGGTTGTTTTGTTAAAGGAGGAAGACTGATGGGACTAAAATCCAAAGACCTGCTTGGAATGAAGCAGCTTGATAAAGAGGAGATCATGGAGATCCTGGATACTGCCAAGACAATGAAACTGGTTATATCTTCCGGGAACAAGAAAACATCACATCTTCAGGGGAAATCAGTAGTTACACTGTTTTATGAGAACTCGACAAGAACAAGGCTTTCTTTCGAACTTGCATCGAAATACATGGGGTCTGCCTCAGCCAACATAACTACATCAGGAAGTTCTGTAAACAAAGGTGAATCCCTGCTAGATACGGCAAGAACGATAGACATGATGGGTACTGACATAATCATCATGAGGCACAGCCAATCCGGTGCGCCTCACTTTCTGGCGCCTTACCTGAATGCATCCATCGTAAATGCCGGAGACGGAATGAACGAACATCCGACTCAGGCTCTTCTCGATATGCTTACGATGTATGAAAGATTCGATACTTTCGAGGGCAAGGAGATCGCGATCCTCGGAGATATCTACCACAGCAGAGTAGTAAGATCCAACATAATCGGTCTTTCTAAACTCGGCGCCAAGGTCAGGGTATACGGACCGAAGACCATGATGCCCATCGGCATAGAGGAAATGGGAGCATATGTAGCAAAGAGCGTTGAAGACTGCTGCGACGGCGCAGATGCCGTAATGGGATTAAGAGTCCAGCTTGAAAGAATGCAGTCATCACTTTTCCCGTCAGTCGCGGAATACTCCAAGTACTATGGAATTACTAAAGAGGCTCTGGATCTTGCAAAGCCCGATGCCTTCCTGATGCATCCAGGTCCCTGCAACCACGGAGTTGAGATTCCGACAGATGTTTATGATTGCGACAAGTCAGTCATCAATGAGCAGGTAACAAACGGTGTTGCCGTAAGGATGGCTGTCCTTTACTTACTCACGGCAAGGAGGAACAGCTTATGAGATTGATAGTTAAGAACTGTAAGGTTTTCGGAAAAGATACTGATACTATTTATGTTGAAGACGGCAAGTTTGCCGAAAGTTTTGATGAATCCAAGGCAGACAGAGTGATAGATGCCAAAGGAAATATGGTTTTGCCCGGTCTTATCGATATGCATGTCCATTTAAGGGAACCGGGATATGAATACAGGGAAACCATAGCAACAGGCACCGCTGCAGCAGCCAGAGGCGGCTTTACTGCCGTCTGTCCGATGCCGAATACTGATCCTGTTTGTGACAATCCTGCAGTTGTATCAGGTATTCTCAAGAAAGCAAAAGAAGCAGGGAAGTGCCGCGTTTATCCGATCGGCGCTGCAAGCAAGGGCCTTGAAGGAAAGGAATTGGCTGAGATCGGACTTATGAAGGAAGCAGGTATCGTTGCCGTATCTGACGACGGTAAACCGATAGCAACGGCCGGTCTCATGCGTAAAGTCCTTGAATATGCTTCGGACTTTGATATTCCTGTCTTAAATCACTGTGAAGATTATACGATCGATATGGAAGGCGCCATGAACGAAGGTATTGTTTCAACTTCGATCGGCATCAAAGGCATACCTACGGCTTCCGAAGACATCATGATCGCCAGAGACATCATCATTGCCGAATATTTGGGACTCAGGACTCACGAGTGTCATGTTTCCACCAAGGGCGGCATGCGCATGATCCGTGATGCCAAAGCAAGAGGCGTAAAGGTTACATGCGAGACGTGTCCTCATTACTTTACTTTGACTGATAAATCCTGTGAGACATTTGATTCTAACTTCAAGATGCATCCTCCGCTCCGTACGGAAGAACATAAGCAGGCTGTAATCGAAGCAATTGCCGACGGAACAGTCGATTGTATAGTAACTGACCACGCCCCTCATCATCAGGATGAGAAGGTTATCGAGTTTTCTCTTGCAAACAACGGCATTGTCGGTCTCGAAAGTTCCTTTGCCTTGAGTTACACTTATCTTGTAAAGCCCGGCTTCATAACTTTGGAAAGACTTATGGACCTTATGTGCTATAACCCTTCCAAACTTCTGGGTCTGGGAAGAGGCGGAATGGAGATAGGAGATGATGCAGACTTTGCCATCTTCGATCTTGATAATGAGTTCGTTTTCGATAAGAACAAGATGCTTACAAAGGGACGCAATACGCCTTACGACGGATGGAAACTCTACGGAGAGACACAACTGACAGTTATGGGAGGAAATATCACATATGAGAAACTTTGCTGACAGACTGACAGAAGCTATTGCAGCCAAGAACAATCCTACAGTCATGGGATTGGATCCCAAACTTGAATATATTCCCGATTCAATTATCGAAAAGGCAAACTCTTTGTTTGACGATCCGGCCAGATCGACTGCTGAAGCAATATTGATGTTCAATAAGGGTCTTATTGACGCAGCATGTGATATCATTCCCGCAGTAAAGCCCCAGAGTGCATTCTACGAGTTATACGGCATTGAGGGCATGAGAGCTCTGGATGCAACGATCGAATATGCACAATCAAAAGGATTGCTCGTCATTCTCGATGCAAAGCGTAATGATATAGGAAATACGGCTCAGGCTTATGCAACCGGACTTCTTGGAAAGACTCAGATAGCAGACGGATCATTTGTGTCGATGACCGGCGCTGATGCAGTTACGGTTAACGGATATTTAGGCAAAGACGGCATTGCTCCTTTCATTGAAGTCAGTAAAGAAGAAGGTTCCGGTATATTCTGTCTCGTAAGGACGTCCAATCCTTCTGCAGGCGATCTCCAGGATCTTGAGCTTAAGGACGGACGCCTTGTCTATAAAGCAATGGCAGAGCTCGTAAACGAGTGGGGACAGGAACTGATCGGAGAATCCGGTTTCTCTTCAGTCGGTGCCGTTGTAGGAGCAACATGGCCTGAACAGGCTGTAGAAGCCCGTGCCTTGATGCCTAATGCGATTATCCTTGTTCCCGGTTACGGAGCACAGGGCGCAGGGCCTGATGCTGCCGTAGCATCTTTTACCGCTGACGGCAAAGGTTCCATAGTCAATGCATCGAGGAGCCTTATGTGCGCATGGAAAGCCCGTGAAGGCAAGACCCGTGAAGATTTCATGGAGTGTACAAGAGAAGAAGCGATCGATATGAGAGATAAGCTCAATGCTGCTCTTGCTGACCGTAAATATGTCTGACAGACAAAGGATATATATATGAGCAATAAACAGGAATATAAAGCCGAGATCGTATCCAAAGATTATCTTAATGAGGATACATTGTTTTTTGAACTCAAGTGCCCTGAGATCGCTGATGCTGCAATACCGGGACAGTTCGTTAATATATCCTGCAGTAAGTTCCTGAAAAGGCCTTTCGGTATAGCTTCCGCAAATAAAGAAGATGGGACCATATCGATCGGAGTTAAGATAATCGGTGAAGGAACAAAGAATCTTTCTGAAATCGAGATCGGGGAAATTGTTGATATCCTTGGCCCTTTGGGCAACGGATTTGATCTTGATTCGTTCGATTCTTATATCCTTGCAGGAGGCGGAACCGGTGTTTTCCCGCTGAACTTTGCTTACGATACTCTAAGTTTGATGGGCAAGAATGTAACAACCGTTTTCGGTTTCCGTGACAGATCGCAGGTCATCATGGAAAAAGAAGGTCATATCATTACTACCGACGCAGGAGATTACGGCATTAAAGGAAATGTTTTAGCAGGACTTGATAGTTTATCGATTTCCGGAAATCCCTGTATCCTTGTAGTTGGTCCGACTCCCATGATGAAGGGCGTAGGCGAATGGGCAAGATCGCACAGTCTTAAATGTTTCGTTTCGACTGAGCAGCACATGGCCTGCGGAGTCGGCATCTGCCTTGTATGCGTGTGCAAGATCAGGAGCGAAGATCCCAATGAAGAATATAAACACGTAAGATGCTGTAAAGACGGTCCTGTTTTCGATTATGAGGAGGTGATCTTATGAGCAGCAGACTTAATGTTAAAGTAGGATCTGTTGATCTTAAGAGTCCTGTTATCTTAGCTTCCGGCACCTGTAATTTCGGAAGGGAGCTTTCTGAGTATTATGATCTTTCTGTATTGGGAGGTCTTTCTTCGAAGGGCCTTACGATCAAGCCGCGTGCCGGCAATGAAGGCTGCCGTGTTGCCGAATGCGATTCCGGCATGCTCAATTCCGTGGGACTTCAAAACCCCGGCGTGGATTATTTCATAGAACATGAACTTGATTACATGAGATCGCTCAATACTGGCGTCATAGTAAACGTTGCAGGACATTCTTTCGATGATTACTGCGGTATGGTTAGGAAACTTGATCCTTTTAAAGAGAAGATAGATGTTCTGGAGATCAATCTTTCGTGCCCAAATGTCAAAGAAGGCTGCATGTCGATCGGATCATCTCCGGAGCAGGTCAAGAAGATCGTATCAGCGCTCAGAGATCTGACTACGCTGCCTTTGTGGATCAAACTGACTCCTAATGTTTCAGACATCACAGCTCCCGCTCTTGCTGCACAGGAGGGAGGAGCTGATGCGATCGTATTGATCAATACACTTCTCGGCATGAGGATCAATATCAAGACCCGCCGCCCGGTAGTACAGAATAATACCGGCGGATATTCGGGTCCTGCAGTTAAACCCGTTGCCATAAGGATGGTATCCGAATGCAGCAGAGTTCTTGATATTCCTATAGTCGGCTGCGGCGGCATTGAGACTGCAGAAGATGTCGTTGAGTTCATGATCGCAGGTGCATCAGCAGTTGAAGTCGGAACGGCAAGTCTCATCCATCCGGATGCAGGTCTCAGGATAACCGAGGGCCTTGAAAGATATTGTGAAGATAACAAGATAGAAAACATCTCGTCTCTTACGGGAACTTTGGAATTATGGTAATAAATCACGGAGGATATAGATATGAACTATTCTGAATTGATCAATAATATGCTTTTTGAAACGAACGCTGTTCGTGTAGCTCCTGCTGATACGCCGTTCTGGTATACATCCGGAAAACTGGGTCCCTTTTACATCAATACTCATTTTCTTTCAAGAGACGAACAGACGGCTGCAGACATTCTGAAAGTAATAGAAAGTTCCATCGCAGAAGACAAGGAAACTGCACCCGAAAATATCTTTGATGCGCTGGCTGATCTTTACAATTCTTCCGAATCTTATAAGAAAACCATTGATATGCTTACTGACGCAGCTGATAAATACGACTGCGACATAATCTCGGGAGGGGAGAGGCGTGATTTCTTTTTCTCGATGCTCCCTGCGCACTTCCTTGATAAAGATCATCTTACGATCTATAAAGATCTTACAACATGCTATACAGACTGCAACATGCAGAAAACAGATGATATCAAGAAGGGTGGCAAAGTCCTTCACATTGCTGATCTCATAACTGAAGCATCAAGTTATGAAAGAGCCTGGATCCCCGTTATCCGCGATCTGGGATACTCGATAACGGATACGATAGCCGTTGTTGACCGAAAGCAGAACGGACGCAAAGTATTATCCGACTTAGGCGTCAATATGGAGACTCTGACTGCAATAGATAAGGAACTTTTCGATCATGCACTTGCCAAGGGCTATATTGATGACGCCCAGCATGCCTTGGTCATGCGTTTTCTTGAAGATCCTGACGCATATATGAAGGAATTCATCAGATCTCATCCTTCGTTTATTGATGATCAGATCGCGCTTGGCGGCAAAGCAAAAGAAAGAGCTGAGCTTGCTATAAGCAAAGGATTTATTTAAGAATAAAATGATGGGGGTTAAACGCTCTTCCAATAGGAAGGGCGTTTTCATTAGGAAAAATTATTAATATTTTGATAAACAAAGCATTTTTTGCTTGACCTTGCAATTACTACTGATAGAATAAACTTATACTAAACTTTTCAGGAGCCTTTTATGCGAAAAGACATCTTTGATACCGAAGAATATCTCGGTAAGCCCCTTTATAAAGTAACAAAACCCAAGAACTTAAGAGACGTCATAAAGACAAGACTTAAGGAATTTCCCGATAACCCCGTCTTCCTCGTGAAAGAGAAGAAGGGCGGAGAATATGTTCCTATCAGCACGGAGAAATATGATCACGATATCGACTCTCTCGGTACTGCTCTCATGCATTATGTTCCCAAGGGATCAAGAGTTGCTATCCTTTCCGAGACCAGATATGAATGGTATACATCTTATCTTGCAACAACAAACGGCACAGGCTGTGTTGTACCGCTTGATAAGGAACTTAAAGCTGAAGAGATCGAATCAATGCTCAACAGGGCTGAAGTTGATATCCTCATATTCTCAAAGTCTAAGAAGGATGTTGTTGAGGAAGTATACGGCAAGATCCCTACAATGAAATACTTGATCTCCATGGACGATACTGATGATGAGAGATTCATCTCTTATTCCAAGTTCATTAAAGAAGGCGAGGATCTCCTTGCCGGAGGCGATAAGACCTTTACGGAAACAGATATAGACCCTGAAGAGATGACAGTATTGCTCTTTACTTCAGGCACAACAGCTAAATCCAAAGCAGTTATGCTCTGCCAGAGGAATATCTGCAAGAACCTTATCTCAATGTTTTCCATGCTCTATATCGATGTTGATGACGTATTCTTCAGTGTCTTGCCCTTGCACCATACATATGAATGCACATGCGGTTTCCTCGGTCAGGTATATAGAGGTACAACGATCTCCGTATGCGAAGGTCTCCGCTATATAGCACAGAACCTTCAGGAGGCAAAGCCTACCTGTGTATTGATGGTTCCGGTCATGCTCGAGATGTTCTATAAGAAGATAATGAAGAGCTTAAATGCCGATCCCAAGAAAGCCAAGAAGCTCAAGACCGGTATCAAGCTTTCAAGATTCCTTCTTAAGTTTAAGATCGACGTAAGAAAGAAGCTCTTTAAGCAGATCCATGATATCTTCGGCGGCCGTATGAGACTCATTATCCTTGGCGGAGCACCCGTTAATCCCGAGATACTTACTTTCTTCCAGGATATGGGCTTCCTTTGCGTTCAGGGCTACGGTCTTACTGAGTGTGCTCCTATCCTTGCCCTCAACAGAGACATCGCATTTAAGAACCAGGCTGCGGGTCTCCCTCTGCCGGGCTGTGACGTAAAGATCTTAAATCCTGATGAAGACGGTATAGGTGAATTTATAGCAAAGGGCGACAACGTATTCATGGGTTACTATAAGGATCCCGAGAATACGTCAGCAGCTCTTGATGCTGACGGTTATTACCATACGGGCGACTTGGGATATATTGATGAAGATCATTTCTGCATCATTACGGGACGCAAAAAGAATGTTATAATTGCTAAGAATGGTAAGAATGTCTTCCCTGAAGAGATTGAATATCTTCTTTCGCTGTCGCCTTATGTATGCGAGAGCGTTATATCAGGTGTTGAAGATGAGGCGCGTGATGATATAATCATCAAGGCGACTATCTTCCCTGAAATGGAAGAAGTTACTGCCAAGATCGGTGAGGATCCCTCTGAGGATGCCATAACCGAACTTCTCAAAGAAGTTGTGAGCGAGACCAACGAGAAGCTTCCTAATTACAAGAAGATCAAGAAGGTCGAACTCAGGATGACTGAATTTGAGAAGAACACATCGAAGAAGATCAAGAGATATTGATCGAAAACAATGCGATTCAGGCCTCTCTTTCTTGCTTTGATGTTAGAAAGAGAGGTTTTTTATGTTATCTGACAAACTTATCTGCGACATTATCGACAGTGCTGTTAACAGCGGTGCCGATCTCGCAGAAGTATTTGTTGAGGACGTAAGATATCAGTCCGTAGGCATGCTTAACGGCAGAGTGCTGAAGGCTGATTCCGGATTTGATTCCGGGTATGGAATAAGGCTTATGTCCGGTACGAATGTTGTTTATGTTTATTCCAATGACAGTGATGAAAAGGTGCTGATGAAACTTACGAAGGAAGCCTGCAGCGCCATCAAAAAGGGTGATTCCGTAAACATCAAGGAACTTGAAGAATTAAGCAGATCCACGATGAGCGACATCAGGATAGATCCTTTGGACATCTCCAAAATGGAATATGTTGATTTTCTGAAGAAGTCTTCATCGATAATGACTACTTATGATCCTGCCATTACAGAATCCACTTGTTCGCTAAAGACTACAAACAGGATAGTCAGGATCATGAATTCAAAAGGAATAAACAAAGAAGAAAATGATACCAGGATCAGGCTTGCTATCGAAGCCATAGCTACCAAGGGCAATGAGAAGCAGTCGTCCAGGCTTGCCCCGGGAACGCTTAAAGGATTTGAATTCATAAACGATTATCCTGTAGAAGAAAAGACCAGAGAATGCTGCGAGAAGGCAATCCGCATGGTAAACGCCGGTTATGCGCCTTCAGGAAAGATGCCCGTAGTCATCAATAACGGCTTTGGCGGCGTAATATTCCACGAGGCATGCGGACATGCTTTGGAATCAACATCCGTCGGTATCAAAAACTCATGTTTTACTGACATGCTCGGCAAACAGATCGCATCTCCTGTCGTTTCTGCAAGAGATAATGCAAGGATAAAGGGTGAGTGGGGCTCTTATTCAACTGATGATGAAGGAAATGAATCCTCCGACCTGCTCCTTATCGAAAACGGAATCTTAAAGAATTACATGATCGATGAATTAGGCGCCAGAAGGATGGATTCAAAGCCCACAGGCTGCGCAAGAAGAGAAAGTTATACTTATGCTCCAACTTCCCGCATGAGCAATACATATATCTGCGCAGGCAATGATTCTCATGATGATATCATCGCCGATACCGAATACGGTCTTTATGCTGCCAGCATGGGCGGCGGTTCCGTAGATACTGCTACCGGAGAGTTCAACTTTGCTGTTGATGAAGGCTATATGATCAGAAACGGCAAGATCGCCGAACCTGTAAGAGGCGCAACTCTTATCGGCAAAGGCGGTGAGGTATTGATGAACATAGACAAAGTCGGCAATGATCTTGAATTGTCGGCCGGTATGTGCGGTTCATTATCAGGTTCCGTTCCTGTAACTGTCGGACAACCTACGATCAGGGTTTCTTCCATAATCGTAGGAGGAAGAGATTCCGATGACAGTAATGAAGACGAAGAGTAAAGGGGGGATAAGATATGGATCTTGATTTTGCTGAATCGACCTTAAGAAAGATAGTTGACAGAGCAATTGAATATGGATTTGAAGAAGCCCAGGCTGCTTATTCCGCCGATGCTTCCATGGCCGTCGAGATTATGTTCGGTGAAGTTTCTTCCTTTGAAAATTCCGTCGGGCGCGGAATTAGTTTCAAGGGTAAGCTCTATGGTCAGATGGGCAGATCCCATACAACCGAGTTTACGGATGAAGCAATTGAATTTCTCATCTCATCGGCAGCAGACAATTGCAAAGTGTTGGATGATGAAGATCCTGACTTCATATATTGTGACCCTGATAACAGTGAACTTATCTATTGTCCCGTTAATGAAGCTTATGAGAAGAACACATATAACAGACTCGTTGAAACAGGATTAAGCCTCGAAAAGAACCTTCTTGCTTATTCTGATAAGATCAAGGCAGTTGATTATCTTAGGATCTCTTGCAGCAAAGGTCCTGACATTATGATCAATTCCAAGGGCTTAAGGGTCTTTAAGGATTCAGATATTATCTCGATAATTGCAGGCTGCAGGGCAGAAGAAGGTGATATTGTAAAGAGCGGAAGCGAATTCTGGTACGGCAAAGATATTGATCTTTTCGATGAGAAAGCATTCATCGAAAGATTGGCTTCTCAGTTATTGCCGAAACTTGAGGCTAAGTCTATATCTTCCGGATCTTATGAGACCATAATCGAAAACGAAGCTTTCATAAGCCTTTTCGGTTCCTTTGTATCGAATTTTTCAGCATATGCCATGCAGAAAGGCTTATCGCTTCTTAAAGGCAGAGCAGGTGAGAAGATCGCTTCAGACTGCTTCAGTCTTACAGAGATACCTATGTATGAAAAGGCCGTAAATAAAGTTCCTTTCGATGCAGAAGGCGTTCTTACATATGAGAAGGACATCATTTCGGAAGGAATATTCAAAACAGCTCTCTATAACCTCAAATCAGCATATAAAGAGGGACGTAAATCCACAGGTAACGGATTCGGCGGTACTGCTTTAACAAATGTTGTTGTAAAAGAAGGGAAGAGGAGCGTTGAAGAGATCGCAATGGATATCGGTGAGGGACTTATAATCACTGATGTTTCCGGCCTTCACGCAGGTCTTAATCCCATAAGCGGTGATTTTTCTCTTCTTTCGGAAGGATTCCTCATAAAAGACGGAAAGAAAGCCGATCCTGTAGAACAGATCACCATAGCAGGCAATTTTTATGATATGATGCTTAACGTTAAAGAGATCGCAAACGATACAAAAGCTCTTCCCGGTTCAAACGGCGAATTCTTCAGCCCGTCGATCTACATAGGAAAGATCGATGTATCAGGTGAAGATTAACAGGTGTTCTAATAAGGAGGATATATACAATGGATAAATCTATCGAGACAATTGCGCTTCACGGCGGCTACAAGCCGGGTAACGGCGAACCCAGACAGGTACCTATCTATCAGAGTACCACATGGAAGTATGCAACATCTGAGGACATGGGAGATCTGTTCGACCTTAAGGCATCAGGTTACTTCTATACAAGGCTTCAGAACCCCACTAATGATTTCGTAGCAAATAAGCTCTGCGAGATGGAGGGAGGAGCTGCCGCAATGCTGACCTCTTCCGGTCAGGCAGCAAACTTCTTTGCTATCTTTAACATCTGTGAAGCAGGTGATCATTTCATTACATCATCTTCGATCTACGGCGGTACATACAATCTTTTCGGCGTTACCATGAAGAAGATGGGTATTGACTGCACATTCGTAGATCAGGATCTTCCTTTGGAAGAACTCCAGAAGTATATTAAGCCAAACACAAAGTGCGTTTTCGGTGAGACGATCACGAATCCTACCTGCTGTGTCCTTGATATCGAGAAGTTTGCCGCATTAGCTCACAATAACGGCATCCCGCTCATCATGGACAATACTTTTGCTACACCCGTTAACTGCAGACCTATCGAATTCGGCTGTGATATCGTAACACATTCCACAACAAAGTATATCGACGGTCACGGTTCATCCGTAGGCGGCGCCATCATCGACAGCGGAAATTTCGACTGGATGGCAAGCGCTGAAAAGTTCCCGGGACTTACCAAGCCTGATGAATCTTACCACGGACTTACTTATGCAACTGCATTCGGTAAGGGCGCATATATAACAAAAGCAACTGCACAACTCATGCGCGACTTTGGTTGCATACAGTCACCTCAGAACGCATATTATATCCAGTTAGGTCTTGAATCTCTAGCTGTTCGTATGCCTCAGGTCTGTAAGAATGCCCAGAAGATTGCTGAGTTCTTAGAGTCTGACGACCGTATCGCTTGGATCAAGTATCCCGGACTTAAAGGAGACAAGTACTATGATCTCGGACAGAAGTATTGCCCGAAGGGCACTTGCGGCGTTATGTGCTTCGGCATAAAGGGAGGAAGAGAACAGTCCATCAAGTTCATGGACAGCCTTGAGCTCGTTACGATCGCAACACATGTTGCAGACTGCAAGACCATGCTCCTGCACCCGGCAAGCCATACTCACAGACAGCTTTCTGACGAGCAACTCAAGGAAGCAGGTATCCCTGCAGATCTTATAAGATTCTCCGTAGGCCTTGAGAATCCTGATGACATCATCGAAGATATAAAGAAGGCTCTTGAGAAGATCTGATAGATATAAATATATGTATTAGAGCGGTCCTGCACGGGTTTATCCTTTGCAGGACCGTTTTTGTATAAGTTGAATAATTCGGATATTTTCGAAAATATTCCGACTTGAATAACTTGCATATTTACAAACATTTAACAGTTTAGTAATATCTTTTTCAAGGGATGTGTACAGCGATCCGGCTGTATGAAGTGAGGGGATATTTTATGAATGACTGGCTTAGGGAATATATTGATAATCATTCCGGAAGGAACAGGTGGTATACGACTTCGATATATAATCCTTCCAGGGGAATATTATATCTTTATCCTATTCTTGGTTTTGGTTCAATCGCTTTGACATTTTATTGTTTCGAGCAATTCTTAAAAGACCAAGAGTTCTTTGTACCAACGCTTCTTGGTATAATCTCGCTGCTATTAGGATTAGCAGGGCTTATAATGTCAGTCATGAATATTCCTTATTCGTTCAGAACTAAGAGCATTCACATGGTAGGCGGATGTTTATTGGGAGTATTTTTTTCTTTGGGAGGCATATTGTATACCATAATGCTATATATATACATGTTCGTACCTAAGGAAGTGATATTTCAGTTCGTGGGTAATTAAATCAGTTAATACTGCCATAAGGCAGATTAATAATATTTTTTAACAAAGTAAGGGAGGATTAAAAAATGTTAGATTATCACGGGAAGCAGATAATAGGTATACTGTTGGGGATTGCGTCAATGCTCTTACCTGCAATATTAGCTGTTAACAGCATTATGATCGGAGATGTTGTCGGGATCTTTTTTGGTGTCGGATTGGGTTTTATCTTGGCTATCATAGGATTGATCTTTTCATCTATAGGACTCAAACAGGCAAAGGACCGTGGCGGCAGCAAAGCTAAAGGCGTCATCGGGCTGCTCTTGTCGATCGGCGGAATCGTCTATTTCGTGCGTTTGGTACTCGTTTTTGGCGGCGCAATGTTGATGGCTTTAAATTCGAGCGGTGCTGCATCTTTTCTATTCATCTGACAGCCGGGTTTAAAGGGATAAGTTAACAAGAGATATTTGTTTTTGCCGGAAATAACGAGGAGATTAGTATGAGATCAAGAGAATCTTATTTTTTCAGGCGCAAATTGCTTTATGATCACTCAGAAGGAGTTTTTCATTTCGAAGCTGTCCTTGGTTTTATTTCGCTCATTCTGACTGTTCCGGCAATTGTTTTCTGCACAATTCCCTCGTATACCGGAGATCCGCTGTTATTTATAATCTTCGGTGCATTGACAGGGCTTGCAGGACTCATTTTGTCCTGGATAGTGATAGTTAACGCAGTTCGTTACAAGAAGATAAGAAGGATCCTTACAGCTATACTTGGAAATCTGATGTCAGTAACGGGCTTTATTGCAAATGTTTTAATGTTTATGATTTATGTATTACACATAGTCCCTGATTTTTTAATGAGGCTTGTTTAGGAAACAAATAATATAGGGGGGGCAGGAACAATGAATAAGCGAAAATTGATAATCGTATTATCAGTAATACTTTGTACATCACTGATTTTTACATCGTGTGAAGGGTTAGACTTTGAATTTATAAAAGGTGAATTTTCGACTTGTGACGAATATCAGGAAAAGGTGCGGGCTAGTGATTTTACTGTTTATGATCAGCTTAACAACAAGGTTTCATACAGCGATCACAAGGGAAAACCCACTGTAGTTCTCTTTTATGGCGTAAGTTACTCTGTCGTTACCAGGGAATACATGATGATGTTCGATACCATTTACAGGAAATACAAAGATAAAGTCAACTTTATGATCGTACATCTCAGTTGCTTTTATATGGGAAATAAGGAGGATGCAGAAACCTTGGTTGCCGGTTTGTCTTTTCCGGCTTACTTCGATCTTGATAGGAGCGCAGAATATGCTTATTCAGTGACAGGACATCCGAGAACGATAATCATTGATGCAGACGGTTACATCTACCATGATCAAACAGGTACTATTGACAGCAGTTATCTGGAAAAACATATAGGGAGAGTATTAAATGGTGAACCTTATGTAACCGAAGTACCGAAACGTTGCGGATGTTACTTCAAATGAGCAAACAGGCTGCTGCGGCAGCCTGTTTTATTCTATTTGCCTTTAATTAGGTATAATATATCCATGTAACAGAAGTAAGGGGGTCATTATGACATGACTAATTACAGGATCAAGATCACTTCATTTATACTTACTATGACGATCATATGCGGAGTGTTTTCTTCTAACGCTCCCGCAAGCAATGTTCAGGCTGATACAACGGATACGAATAGACTTGTAAAAGCAGCAGGTCCTGAAGAAAAAGTTTATTTCGGCTCCTCCATGGATCCGGAAATGGTCGTCGGAAAAGATGACAGAAAGATCATCTCTGATACTAAAACATTTCCGTATTCAGCAATTGCTCATATACAGATGTCTTATGAATGCGGTGATGCAGGTTATGGAACCGGTTTTATGATATCTGACAACACCATGGTTACTGCTGGTCACTGCGTTATCTGTCCCTATCACAGACAGGGTCTGAAGTCTATAACATGCTTGTTCGGTTATGACTGCAACACCGGTTCATATATTGCAAAAGCATCCGGTTGTGAAGATTATTATTACGATGAAGACTATACAAATTATAATAATTCTAATGATCATGACCTTGAATGTGATTATGCATTTGTCAAGTTTAAGAACAAGATTGGCTCAATAACAGGTCATTTCGGGATCAAGGCTTTCACGGATTCGGACTTTAAAAATCAGGATTTTAATTTTGCAGGTTATATAGGGGACAGCGATCCTTTGAAAGTATGTAAAGGCAAACTTGCGCCTGACTATTATACGATCTACAATGGCCGTAAAACTACTATCAAAAACAAGTCGGTAGTCAATTATTCTGCAGATGTTGTTGCAGGAAACAGCGGCGGCCCGATATACAGTAAGGATAATTACATCGCAGCTATAATTACAGCCGAATTTACTTATTATGGATTCAATGTCGGAAGAAGGATTACGTCTGAGACCATGAACAGTTTGAAAAAATTGGGGCTTATATCTGATTCCAAATCCGTAAAACCTGTTAAAGGCGCAAAATCCATGAATGTTGCGGCAGGCAAATCTTACAGCGTCGAAATGGACAATAAGAGTTCAATGGTCTTTCAGATCCCAAATGTTGAACGTTCGGAGATCAAATGGTCAGTTAAAGACAAATCGGTTGCAACTGTTAACAGTCTCGGAGTAGTGAAAGCAGGGAAGATAGGGAAGACAGTTGTTACAGGTGAATATAAAGGCAAGAAGATAACGATCAATGTAAATGTCTTATATAAAGATGTGAAAAATCCCAATGATTTCTGGTATAAGCCGACATATTACATGACGGCAAAGGAAGTCGTAAAAGGTTATGATGATCAAACTCTCTTTAAGCCCGCAAATGAATGTACCAGAGCTCAGATGGTCACATTGTTATGGCGTCTTGAAGGATGTCCCAAGCCGTCATCATCCAAATGCAATTTCACTGACGTAGATAATGATGATTATTTCTACAAAGCCGTTATCTGGGCAGACGAGAAAGGCATAACAGAAGGCTATGCTGACGGGACCTTCGGCCCTCAGAAAGTCTGCAAGAGAAAACATGCCGTTACATTCTTATGGAGACTTGCAGGAAAGCCTGAACCGAAAACGACAAAGAATAAGTTTATAGATGTAAATGAATCCGAGTATTTTTATAAAGCAGTTCTCTGGTCAAGCGAAAAGAAGATCGTGGCCGGTTATGATGACGGAACTTTCAAACCTGAAGGAAATTGTTTGAGAAGGCAGATGGTCACATTCCTTTATAAATACGATACTAATATCAAAGGAAGCAAATGAAGAAAACCGGGCAATGAGCCCGGTTTTATATTTTTTGTTTTCATGAAATTATCAAAAAAGGATTATATCTTTGGGATTATGGATCTTCATGTTCTTGCAGATGGAATCCATTACCTTGATCGATGATTTATTATCAGAGAAATCTATTACGGTCAAAAGCAAACCGTGCGTTCCCTGGGCATAAGCGCCCATATAAACACCCGCATGCTTGGGAATTTTCTTTTCTTCGGCAATATCTTTATTGATAACATAGGTCATAAGATAACTTCTGACATCTTCGTCGATCATAGTTCCGCTGTTAAGATTGAACTGTTCATTGCTCTTATAAGAATCAGGAAGATTCTTTTCAAAATCATCTACAGCGTTCATAAACCAGTCATCTATAACAGAAGGATCGTCGACTTCATAAGACAGAGCTACGATCGTATCTGTTCCCGAGGAAGCATCACCGGCCATCAGCATCGTCAGATCAGTAGCATGAGACATAAAATCGCCATTCTGAATGCCGCTGCTGCCGATGGAAGAACTGATCTTATCGATATCATCCCCTGAGACCTTGATTACGGCACCTTTACGGTAAGCTTTTACGGCTTTTTTGTCTTTGGCAGCGATCTTTATATAATTATCTATAAATTTATCAACATCTTTATAGACCTTAACGCCGGCTTTCTTAGATGCCTTCAAAAGCTTATCAGGAGAAAACGAACATTCGTTCAAAGAAGAGGAGCCGTCAGGGGAGGTGGCCGAAGTATCGGAAGAAGAGTCTGTTGTTGATGTGATCTCTGTCTCAGAGGACTTGTCAGTTTCAGAAGATGAAATCGACGTTTGAGAAGTTTCAGATGTAACAGTAGAAATTTCAGATTGAGAAGACATTGCAGATGATTCCGATTTAACAGAAGTTTCCGTAACAGATTCAGTTGCAGTTGTTTCAGATGAAGCAATATCTGAAGAATTCAGATCAGATTGATTTGAACACGAAGCAACAGATAATGTAAATGCAAAAACCAGAGCAAGTGATAAAGAACGTTCAAATAATCTCATACAAACACCTCAATTCCAAATAATGTATTAATTCTAACATATTTATCATATATATCCCCATAATCAGCATTTCTGCCTCTTCTCAATTCACCAAAATAGTAATTATACCGAATTAGCTGTAGATAAAAAATAGAAGAGCGGTCCGTTAATTGTAACGTACCTCCTTACGCCCTTTCGATGCAAGGTATATCGAAAAGACCAGTCTGATGATAGCAAGAACCAATATAATTCCTATCAGATCTTTAAGAACGTCACCGAAATTTCCGTTGCGTCCGTTTACGAAAAGCTGATGGTATTCATCTGCCAGAGCATTTATGATCGCAAACCAACCGGCAAAGATGATGTTCATCTCGTTGTCTGATTTGATGATCTTCAGTGGACTTTCTGAATATGATTTCTTTTTTGATATCCTGTTTGTAAAATCTATTGCCAAAAAAGCAAGGAGCGTAAGGCCGCCATATTCAGTAACATGAGCAAGATCTCTTAACGAATCATTCGAGATAAGAAATATATTAAATGTATTATTTATCTTCCCCTGCAACAATGTGGATGTACTGTTGGATACTTCCCCTTCTTCGGAAGACAAAAGGAATATAACAAGAATGCAAGTAAAAGTAAGAAGCCAGAACAATATGGCAAGCACGAGATATCTTAAGGATATATCCTTTTTCTTAGTTTTATTTTTAATTCTTGTTGTTTCGACTTCTGACATAAAGAACCTTAATAATTGAACTTTCTTGCTGCTTTCACGGCTGCTCTTGCATCTTTATCAGCCTGCTTTTTGGCTTCAACTTCTCTCTTGTCATAATTCTTCTTACCGCGTGCCAAACCTATCTCTATTTTAACACGGCCATCCTTAAAATAACATTTTGTGGGCACTAAAGTAAGCCCGTCGAGCTTTATCTTGGAGAAAAGCCTGGTAATCTCATTCTTATGCATAAGGAGCTTACGGGAGCGCATGGGATCCAGATTAAAGCGGTTTCCCTGCTCATAAGGGCTGATATTGACTCCTACAAGCCACATCTCCCCTTCTTTAACCGTGCAATAGGAGTCTCTCAGATTGATCTTGCCCAGACGGATGCTCTTTACTTCCGTTCCGGACAAGACTATGCCGCATTCAAACCTCTCCTCGATATAGTAATCGTGGTAGGCTTTGCGGTTTTCAGCTATTAACTTGATACCTTTCTGAAGAGGCATATTGTTCTTTTAACTCCTTTTATTCGAAAACAAGTGACGGGACCGCATTCAGCGATAAGTCTGCTCTTGCTCCATTAATATACTCATAATATCCGCAAGATGCAATCATGGCAGCATTATCTGTACATAAGCCGAGTTTGGGATAATATAAGCTGATCCCCTTTTCTGATGCTTCTTTTTCGAAAAGCTCTCTCAGGAAAGAATTAGCTGCAACTCCGCCTGCAAGACACAAAGTCCTTATACCGGTCTCATCTGCCGCCTTCATTGTATTATCGCAAAGGATTTTAGCAATGTGATGCTGGTAAGATGCCGTAAAATCCCTGATATCAATATCTTTGCCCTTCATCTTGCTTTCGTTTATAAGATTTAAAGCGGATGTCTTTATTCCCGAAAAAGAAAAATCCAGAGTGTCTTTCATATGCGTTTTAGAGAAGGAATATGCATTAACATCTCCTCCCTGTCCTGCTTTATCCATCTTGGGGCCGCCGGGGTATCCGAGCCCGATGACTCTGGCTATCTTATCGATCGCTTCGCCTGCTGCATCGTCCAGTGTTCTTCCCAGGACCTTCATGTCGCAATAATCATTTACTTTAACGATCATTGTATTTCCGCCTGACACCATAAGGCATAAGAAAGGCGGTTTCAGATCCGGGAAACAAAGATAATTGGCAGCTATATGACCTTTAAGGTGATTTACTCCAACCAGCGGCTTGCCGGAGACGAAACTTAAGCCTTTTGCAGCCTGTACGCCTACGAGCAGCGCTCCGACAAGGCCGGGACCGTATGTTACTGCAATGGCATCCAGGTCATCGAGCTTTATATCCGCATCCGATAAGGCCTTCATTATGGTCGGATTTACGGCTTCAACATGCATCCTCGATGCAAGTTCCGGAACGACTCCGCCGTACTGTTCATGGAAGTCAGCCTGAGAAGCTATAACATTGGAAAGGATCTCCCTGCCGTTTTTTACTACGGCAGCGGCGGTTTCATCGCAGGAGGATTCGATACCCAGGATCAGATGATCTTTCATTTTCCTGCTCTTCCCTCCCTGCTCTTGATGGCAAAATAGTTGTTTAGGAAATCCATGACCGAGTCAATGTAAGTAGTTCTGTCTAAAGTATAAGCTTCAAGATAGCCTGCGCCCGATATCATCTTGGATTTTGTAAGGTTGGAATTGATCCTCTCCCTCTCTTTGATTATCTGAGAGATCTTATCCGCGCCGATGAAGGTATCGTGACCTCCGTAAATGATCTGAACCGGTATGGGAAGCCTTGCTATTGAAGTTGCAAGATTAACGCTTGAAGAGCCTGATGAGATCCTGATTGCATAAGGAACGAAATTCTTGGTGATGAATCCCAAAGGCTCATTCTGCTGTACGATCGGCTTGATGTAATCATCTGAGCTTTTCGCGGGCGAATCAAATATCATTCCGCATATATAAGATTTATCAAAACCTAAGGATGCGATATTTGAAGGATATGATTTAAGTTCGATCTCACTGATTCCTTCATCGGGAAGAGCGTCATAAGCCAGGACACATGCTGTACATCCCGTGCCGATCCCGTAAAGCACTACATCGGTAGTGACGGAAATCTGTTTAACGATGGCAACGGCGCCCAGAACATCCCTGTATTCCAGATATCCGTAAGCAGATGTATCTCCTTCCGATGTGCCGGAATGTCTCAGATCGAAAAGAAATACATTATAGTTGTTATTAAGCCAAGTCTCGACCATATCGATCATGTCAACGCCGAACTGAAGACGGTTCTTGCCTGTATCATGAACAACGATAACGGTAGAGATCGGATTCTTGGTCTTAAAAAACCATCCCTGCAAAGATGTCTGGTTATCAGCTGACGTGAAACTCGTAACGCTGTAATTCGGCAGGATGTTTGAAGGAACGGAAGAAACGTCCGTCTTTCCTATTCGCATGAGATTATTAGCGGATGATACGGTAAGAAAGATTAGAGTGATGAGCATCGCAGCAAGGATACTCAAGACCAGTGCGGTCCTCAGTATGAACGAATGCTTCTTTCTGCCAGCTTTCTTTTCGCCTATAAAGCCTGAGCCCATTACAACACCTTATAAGTATTTATGCTTTCTCAATATGATATAACTGATCACGACTGACGCAGCACAGCCCAAAAGCAGCATGAAGAACGGAAGCGGATTATCGGCGAATGCCGCATCCCAGGGCATCGGACAGTTCTGACCAAAGAAAGATCCGATAAGATCAGGCAAAGTAAGACAGATCGTGGCAGCCGCCAGGATCTTCATTATGTCATTTACATTGTTGTTAATGATGGATCCGTAGATGTCCATCGTATGGTTAACGATCGTCGTATAGATCTCAGCCATCTCATGAGCCTGCTTATACTCGATGACAACATCTTCGAGGAGATCTTCGTCTTCATCGTAGATCTTGACTACACGGCCTCTTAATAGTTTTTCGAGAACGGCTTCATTGGATCTCAATGATGAGGTGAAATAAACGAGTGATTTATCGAGTTCGAGCATCTTATAGAGATAAGTATTGCTGATCTCTTTCTTAAGCGCGATCTCAACGTTTTCCAAGGTCTGATCGATGAAACGCAAGAGACGCAAGTAGTCCTTTGCAACCGCATAGAGGATCTGAATAGTAAATCTGGTCCTGAAACCGACATTAAGATCCTTTACCCTGTTGTCAATGAAGTTATCAAGAACAGCCATCTGCTTAAGGGAAACAGTTACGATATGCTTGTCACAGATAATGATGCCCAAAGGGGTAGTCTCATATTTGATGATGCCGTCTTCCCTTCTGGAATAAGGAATGTCAACGATGACAAGTACATTGCCCGTATCATCGTCATAGTCGATACGAGGTCTCTCTTCTTCATCCAAAGGATATCTGATGAATTCCGGAGGTATGTTTAACTCCGTAACGACAGTATTGATCTCCTGTTCCGTCGGTGAATAGAGATTTACCCAGCAGTCATTGCAGATATTTTCAGCTTTGCTGATCTTATATATGGTGCGGGAGCCTAAATGTCCGTCTTGTTGTGATGTAAAAAACTCGAGCAAAACAAGCTACCTCCCGTTTAATAGTCGCCTTTAAGGCTTTATGATTTTACCATTTTGAAGGAGTTTTTGCCACCCCAAAGCCAATAAAATCAGCCTGTAACGCCAGTTGAGCCGAAGCCTCCGCCCCTGTTCTCGCCGATATCTTCAACAGATTCCACCAGCTGCGGCGTAAGGTATTCGACTTTGGCAATGACCATCTGTGCGATCCTGTCCCCTTTGCGGATGAGATAAGTGCCGTGTCTTACGCCTTTGCTATCAGGAGTAAAATACATCTCATCAGAAGTTTCCTGTCTGATGGAAGCATTATGTACTATGACATTTACTTCATCCCTGTATCCTGAATCAATGGTTCCGGGAGCATTGGGGATCCTGAGCATAGTCTTGAGAGATATACCGGATCTGGGTCTTATCTGAACTTCATAACCGACAGGTATTGCCATCTTAAGCCCCGTAGGAACAAGTTTAGTGCATCCCGGTTCGATAATAACATCTTCGGCTGCATAGATATCCATGCCGGCATCGCCTGGATTGGCATATTTGGGTATTACTGCATCTTTCCTGCATTTAGAAATATAAAGCTTATCTTCCATAGATCATCTTCCTCCCCGAAAAATATTATCAAATAAAGGTGTAATTAACTATAACGTCAGCATATCTTGAAAGTCTTTCTATGTCTTCATCTTTCCATATGTTCTTAAGAGGACCGTATATCCTGGAAGAACATTGTGTAGGATCGGTTACTACATATCTTATTTCATTATTGTTCTGAATGAGTTCATATACTCTCTTATTCTTGCACATATTACAAGCAGACATATTCCTGCCGACAGGACAAAAATCAGACTGCATCCAGATAACCGGTCCTTCCTTTTGAACGATTATCGCAGCTGAACCTGAAGAAGAAGAAACTATATCCGTGACATCATCACATGTAAGTTCATAAGACAGACTCATAGCATCAAATGAGGAACTGACCATTTCATAAGAAACACGGTTATAGACATTACCTTCGGCAGACAAAAATACCCTGCCTGAATAGATGCCGGATGACAGTTTTTCCGAGGAAGAGACTGCATAACATTTATCTTTAAGAGCAGTTAAGACACGCTCATATCTTTCTTTCTGCTCATCATGTATGAGCCCCGGCATCTGCACGACAAGTCCTGCACCGTAAGAATCAATGATATCAACGATCTCTTTTCTCCTGCTATCGGAGATAAGTTCCGAAACCGGTATCTGATATAGATCCGCTCCGGGCTTAATAACGGATGCAGAACCCTTAATATGTGTATATGTATGCATCTTTATCACATTATGTAAGGATGAAGCAATATAAGGTGAAGAAAGATCTGGATCTTCGATCGCAATATTTCTCTCAAAGAGGCTTGTTATCTTTTCTTCTGCCTTTTCACAGACAGACCGTCTCAGATTATTTATAAGGCTTACGGGACATCTGATATCACCCGAAACAGCGATCTTCCCGGCAATAAACGGTGTCGAACCTAGTTTTGAAAGCTGAGAAACAACCCTTTCTTCAGGAAGGACATTTTCATAATCGGAGGGCATTTCCGCCGATGATCCGACTTCAATGTTATGGCCTGATATATTAAATCTTGCAATAAGATTTATCATGTCATCTTCAACCTTGACCGTCATGTCTGCCATAGTCTTGCGAAGATCTGAAGAATCGAACTTATGGCTCATCAGGAAAACATCCATGCCAGCTTTAACCTTCTTGATAGTATCAGGATGGAGTCCTTTTATATCAAGGCTTTTGCCGTTATCAGCTATCTTGCCCGCGGGGAAAGAGCATACCTGGATATCATCTGACCTGATCGAGATAACATCAGATGAAGAAGGTTTTACCGTTTTGTCATTAAGCCTTACCGATATTATTCCTTCATAAGATGAAGTGTCTGAAACTCTGCCGATCTTAAGGCCGTACTTGCCGGGAAATTCACCTGACAGAAGATCAGGATCTTTTACTCCTGACATATTCTGCGAACTGAAGGAACCGCCGCGGTTAAAGTTTATAAGAAGGCCGTTATATGCTTCTTCTTTAATGTCAGATGTATCATAACCCGAAAAGGTTTCATCGATCAAACGCCTGTATAGAGATACGGTATTTGCAACATAATCCGCATCTCTCATCCTGCCTTCGATCTTGACGGAAGCAACTCCGGAAACAATGAGATCCTTAATATATCCTGATATATCCCTGTCCTTTGGAGAGATAAGATTACCTTTGCGGATGATCTTATCCTCATATCTGAGCTTATATTCTTCCCTGCAGGGCTGTGCGCAAAGGCCCCTGTTTCCGGATCTGGTACCTGACCTGTTCATAGCGCTGTACAGGCATAAACCGGATTGACAGATGCATATAGCCCCATGACAGAACACTTCGGTCTCAAGGCCAATTTCCTTTGCAGTTTCAGTCCTGCAAGCAATCTCTGACATCGTCAATTCTCTCGGAAGAACGATCCTTTTTACTCCTAATTCCTTTAGTGCTGCATACTCGGATGTTCCGAAAACATTCATCTGTGTACTCGCATTAACCGGGATCCCAATATATCGATTAACCAGTTTCAGAAGGCCTATATCCTGAATAATGAATGCATCAACTCCGAGATTCGCACACTCGGTAAGTACCGGAAGATAAGATTCGAGTTCACTATCAGAAAGTAAAGTGTTGCATGTAAGATATACTTTGGAATTCCTTAAATGGGCATAATCTACGCCTTCTTTAAGTTCCGAAAGAGAGAGATTTACTGCATTTCCCCTTGCATTATGTTCGCCTGCAAGGCCGCAATAAACGGCATCAGCTCCGCAATCGACTGCTTTCTTAAGGATATCTATGCTGCCTGCAGGAGCAAGAAGTTCTAATGCCGACATAAAGATTACTTATTGCCGAGCTTATCAGAGAGTTCTTCCATGGGAGTAGGCTTAAGTTTCTCTGAATCTTTCTTGTCAGCAAGAGCAGACTTTTGCTTATAATACATGAGTTCGGTCTTAAGAGACTGATTCTCTGCATTTACGCGGAGAAGCCTGTCACAGGCTTCAAAAAGAGACAATACTGCCAGTTTATGTGTTGTGGTATATTGATTGTTTTCTTTTGTCTCCATATAGATGTCATCTGCAAGAGATGCAACTTTGCGGATGTGTTCTACGGTAACATCATCAGGTGTTGAGACGAGATATGTTGTGCCGCCGATATCGACTTCAACCTGGGTAACTTCAATGACGTTGGAAGGGGCTGCTCTTTTTGCGATCTTCTCTTCCAGGGTCTGACGGCTGTTGTCCGTAACTTTCTTACTGAGAGCGGGGCCTTTGTAGAGCTGCTGGTAATTAACGATAGCAGGCTCGGAATCAGTCTTTTTCTTCTTCAGCTGCCCTTCAGAATATTTACCTAAGATGTTTGAACTCTTCTTCATCTCTCTAACCTCACTTCAAGAAATCATACTGATTATATCACTATATAGCTTCGAAAACTCTACCGGAGTCAAATCCTCTGCTCTTATGTCCTTATCCCGCAATGCTTTGTATAGTACTTCAGCTGGATAAGAAGATTTAAGATTGTTCATGAGTTTCTTTCTTCTCATCGAAAAACACTTTTCGACGAATAAGATAAAGTCCGTAGTTAAGACATCCGCCTTATCTCCCCTTCTTAAGGAGATGACGCAGGATGTGGTCCTTGGCGCAGGATAAAAACAGTCACCTGATACCGTAAACTCTTTAGTCAAAGATCCGAAAAGCGAAACAAAAACAGCCAGAGGACCATAATTCTTGCTCTTCGGCGAAGCGTCTATCCTGCAATATGCTTCATCTTCTGTCATGAAGATAAGACTTGAGGCATTCCTGCATTCGGAGAAGATCTTTTTCATAATCGGAGTCATGCAGTAATATGGCAGATTGCTTAGGACACAGCTTATCTTATCTGCTTCATATTCCGCAGGATCAAGCTTCAGAAAATCAGAATCGATTATCTTAGCGGTAACTGACTTTTCGGACTTAAGATAATCAGCCAGAACATGGTCAATTTCCACTGCAGTAAAGTTACCGTATATTGCACTCAAAGGCTTTGTAAGAGCTCCGATACCGGGACCTATCTCAAGCACGAGATCATCAGTATCTGCATCAACAAGACTGATGATACGCGAGATAATGTCATCTGAAACAAGAAAATTCTGCCCAAACCTTGATCTGGGCAGAATGTTTTCTGATTCTAATATCTTACGTGTCTCTTCCCTGCTCATCTAAATCAGAGGAAATACTCAACGCCGGCTTCAAAGATCGGCTGGTGCTTATTGCCGGGAATATTCTTGGTAAGATCAGGCTCATAACGCTCTGAGTGACCCATCTTACCGAAGATCCTTCCGTCAGGAGACAGGATTCCTTCGATACCGCATACGGAGCCGTTGGGGTTGAATCCCGTAACTGCTGAAGGAGCGCCTGTCTCATCGACATAACAGGTTGCAACCTGACCGTTTGCAATGAGCTTCTGAACAAGTTCATCAGATGCAACGAATCTTCCTTCACCGTGGGAGATCGGGATATTATAGACATCTCCTACATTTACTTTAGTAAGCCAGGGACTGTTGTTGGACACGATCTTTGTATTTACATAAGAATTCTGGTGGCGGCCGACATTATTAAATGTTAATGTCGGGCAAGTATCGTCAAGTTCTTTGATGTCTCCGAAAGGCAAAAGTCCAAGTTTGATAAGACTCTGGAAACCGTTGCAGATACCGAGCATGAGACCGTCGCGGTTAAAGAGCAGATCTCTTACGGCATCAGTTATCACCGCGCTCCTGAATGCGGCAGCAAAGAACTTACCGGATCCTTCAGGCTCGTCGCCTGCAGAGAATCCACCGGGGAGCATGATGATGTTGCTCTTAAGGATCTTGGCAGCAAGTGTATTAAGTGAATCAGTGATCTCTTCCTGAGACTTGTTGCGGATAACAAATATATCAGCTTCGGCGCCTGCTCTCTCGAAAGCTCTTGCAGTATCAAGCTCGCAGTTCGTTCCGGGCATGACAGGGATGATAACCCTGGGCTTTACGCCCTTGGAGATATTTGCACACTTAAAGGTCTTATCAGTCTCGAAAGGAACAACTTCATAAGGCATATCTGCATCCTGTGCCTTCGTAGCAAATACAGGTTCGAGTTTTCCTTCGTAAGCGGAAAGAGCATCAGCAAATGTAAGCGATTGACCCTTATAACTGAAAGCCAGGGAAGAATTGGTCTTGCCGAGATACTTGCCTCCTGCCATTTCAACCTTATCGATTGCATTTGAGTCCTTGGGAATCGCAACGATAACAGCGCCGAGTGTCTTGGAGAAAAGATCTGCTTCAGTAAGCTTATCGGAGAATTCAAATCCGAGACCGTTACCGAAACACATTGATGCAACTCTTGCTGCAACACCTGCACTCCTTACAACAGCTGCATTCTTGACCTGGCCTCTTGCCTGAAGTTCCTTAACAGCCTTAAATACGCGCAGAACATGATCTTTCTTATAGAATCCCTTGCCGTTCCTTGCACACTTAAGGATATAAAGATCCTCACCCTCGCCTGTAAGAGTTGAGGTAATGAGCTTATCCGTTGTCGTCATACCGACTGCAAAAGAAACGAGCGTCGGAGGTACATGTATATCATTAAATGTACCGGACATGGAATCCTTACCGCCTATGGAAGGAACTTCGAAATCAAGCTGAGCCTTATATGCGCCGAGCAAAGCAGAAAGAGGCTTGCCCCATGCTGTTTTGCTGCTCATCCTCTCGAAATACTCCTGGAATGTAAGTCTTGCGGTAGCAGGATCAACGCCCATTGCAAGGAGTTTCAATAAACTCTCAACTACAGCATGATAAGAACCTGCATAGGGATTCCATTCCGTAAAGTAAGGATCGAATCCGTATGTCATGACTGAAACTGCATCGGTATAGCCCTTGTCCATGGGGATCTTGCAGGCCATACCCTCTTCAGGGGAATCCTGATATTTACCGCCGTAAGGCATGATTGCCGTTGCAGCACCGATGGAAGAGTCAAATCTCTGGGTAAGGCCCTTTCTGGAACAGCCCTCAAGAGAATTAAGAGCGGCAGACAATGATCCTGCGAAATCACCTTCCTTGTAAGAATCAAGAGGCTTATCAAGATAGATGTCATTCATATCAGGAGCAGATACTTCAACATCCGCAAACTGCTTAGCGCCGTTTGTATCGATAAAGCTTCTGGGTAGGTCAACGATCGTAGAGCCGTTCCAGACCATCTTCATGACAGGTTCTTCAGTAACTTCTGCTACTACCGTTGCTTCAAGGTTTTCTTCATCTGCAGCATCCATGAACTTATCAAGATCAGAAGGATGAACTACAACAGCCATTCTCTCCTGCGATTCGGAGATAGCGATCTCGGTTCCGTCAAGACCTTCGTACTTCTTAGGAACTGCATCGAGATTGATCTTAAGACCTGCAGCAAGTTCTCCGATCGCAACGGAAACGCCGCCTGCACCGAAGTCATTACATCTGATTATGAGCTTTGTAACTTCAGGATTTCTGAAAAGCCTCTGAAGCTTACGCTCTGTAGGAGGATTACCCTTCTGGACTTCTGATCCGCATGTAAGAACGGACTTAGTGTCATGTGCCTTGGAAGATCCCGTAGCACCGCCGATACCGTCACGGCCTGTCCTTCCGCCGAGCAATACAACGATATCGCCGGCAGCAGGTCTCTCGCGTACAATGTTTTCTGCAGGAGCTGCGCCTACTACAGCGCCGATCTCCATTCTCTTTGCTACATAGCCGGGATGATAGATCTCATCGACCTGACCCGTAGCAAGACCTATCTGGTTGCCGTAGGAAGAATATCCTGCCTGAGCGGTACGGACAAGTTTCTTCTGTGAAAGCTTACCCTTAAGAGTTAAGGATACGGGCAAAGTAGGATCGCCTGCACCGGTAACACGCATAGCCTGATAAACATAAGAACGTCCCGACAGAGGATCTCTTATTGCTCCGCCAAGACATGTTGCGGCACCGCCGAAAGGCTCGATTTCAGTAGGATGGTTATGTGTCTCGTTCTTAAACATGAAGATGTAATCACGGTCTTCACCGTCAACCTTGATCCTGACTTTGATGGAGCAGGCATTGATCTCTTCGGATTCGTCGAGGTCCGTAAGCTTGCCTTCCTTCTTAAGTCTCTTTGCAGCCAGAGTAGCAAGATCCATAAGGCAGATATGCTTATCTTTGACCCTTTCACCATATACTTCATCGCGGGAAGCAAGGTAATCAGCATAAGTAGCTTTAACTTCTTCCGTAAGCTCATCGTCTCCGTCGAAAACAACATCTTCCAACTCGGTAAGGAATGTCGTATGTCTGCAGTGATCAGACCAGTATGTATCGAGAACCCTGATCTCGGTAATGGTAGGATTTCTTCCCTGTCCCTTGAAAAACTCCTGTGTGAACAAGAGATCGGCATCGCTCATGGCAAGACCGAGCGAGCTCCTTAAGGATTTAACATCATCTTCAGTCATGTCGATGAAGCCGTCGACCGTTGCTACAGTGCTGGGGATATCATAAACATCTTCCAGTGTCTCAGGCTTATCAGCGGATGCTTCACGGCTCTCAACAGGGTTGATGAGGTAATCTGCGATCTTCTTCTTCTCTTCATCAGTAAGAGCGCCGTAAAAAGCTATTACTTTGGCAGTCTTTACCAAAGGTCTTTCCTTCCTGGTAAGGAACTGAACGCACTGTGCAGCAGAATCTGCCCTCTGATCGTACTGACCGGGCAAGGCTTCGATTATAAGGACATAGGAACTTCCGCTAAGATCTACCGTCTCATCGTAACAATCATCAACAGGAGGTTCTGAGAAAACAACTTTCTTAGCTTCCTCATACTCTTCATCAGTAATGCCGGATACATCATAACGGTTTATGATGCGGACATTCTCCAATGTCTTGATATCAAGATCTGCCTTGATATCGTGCAATAAACCTTTTGCTTCAACTGCGAAAGGGGTCTTCTTCTCGGAAAGGATTCTTCTTACGGTCATAATGGGACTCTCCCTATAAAAATATTACAAAAATATTATACACTAACTTGTAATTTTCAAAGGGAGACTTTTTGCTCAATTATTACAAAGAAAGCAAGCGATATATTGCGAAAAATCAGTATAGATCATTCACATTCTTGTTTTCAAAATGCCATAATTTGCTTGTATCGTATTTATCAGGCAGTTTCTGCCAGTTGCCGTCCGAAGTTTCGATATACCAAAGAGCTTCATCGTCATCGTATTCCATCCAGCCGTAATCGCCGTAATCAGAAGAGATGCCTTCATACCAGTACTGCCACTGTCCCGGTGTAACATCCGTGTTATACCAGAACCAGCATTCGGTCTCTTTGTCATAATAATCATCACCGTCACGATAACATGTCCTGTTTATCTCCTTGACAAAAACCGAATTAGGCTGTGCTTGAGTCGTGATCACAGTCTTTACAGGCTCAGTCTGTTTAGTTTGTTTAGTGATCGACCTGACAGACGAAAACAAAAATGCCGGCAAAAGGAATGAAATATACATTAATGGCATTCCGACAACACAGCCAAGATATATGAAAAGAGAGATCAAAAGCGGCTTTTTGCTCCTGTTTGCATAATATCCGCCGCCACCGCCGCCGACAGCAGCATCTATCTTATCTATCTTGATCTGCGCTCCGCACGAAGAACAAGCCGGGATAGTTCCTTCTTTCCATTCCCACAAGGACTTTGTCCCGCAAAACTCGCATGTAAGCATAGTCTGCGTATTGGCAGCGCAGATATTCGTATAATAGACACCGTTTTCATCATAGTATCCTTCTTTATGCTCAACACCGTTCTCATCGATCCAGGAATGAGGATAATAGATGTAATCATGGTCTCTGAAGTTATATTTGATGTAGTTGCCGTGTTTGGACGCTACCCAGCCGGAGGGCTGATTAGTCCTGGCCCTTACAGGCCTGCTGTATCCCGAACTCCCTCCTGAAGATCTCGACGAATGACTGGAATGCGAGTGCGACGAATGAGACGAGTGAGAACTATGAGACGAGTGCGATGAATGCGAATGATGGCTGGGAGGCATGTTTCTATCCCCTTTCATGCTTATTCCATTTGGTATTTACCCTAATGATTATAAGATATTTCATGAAAAACAACCACCGGAATCGGATCCGGTGGTTGCAATCTATATTTTAGTTGATCTCAGCCTTTACCGTTTATGTATTTATCATACTTATAGAGGAATGTAACCATCTGGCGTCTTAAGCACTTACCCTGAGGATTAAAGGTTCCGTCAGGCAAGCCTGCCAGGATCTTCAAGTCAGATGCCCAGAGTGTTGCCTTATAGAAGTAATCTGTAGTCATTACATCATCAAAAGTCTTGGCATTCTTGCCCGGCTCGGGCTTGCCTGCCATCCTCCAAAGGAATGTTACCGTCTGCGCTCTGCTGCATACTCCCTTAGGATTAAAATTGTCCTTGGAAACACCCGTGGTGATACCATTCTCAACTGCCCAGATTACGGGCTTATAGTAGTAATCCTTTTCTTCTACATCAGTAAAATTGCATTTATCGGACTTGGTCTTAGGCTCTCCCTGAAGTCTGTAAAGGAAAGTTACCATCTGGGCACGGGTACAGTCGTTTGCCGGACGGAACTCTGTCTGGTTCGCATAACCCTTGACAACATCCTTGGCTGTCAGATAGTTGGTGGGAGCATACCAGAACTCAGAAGGATCAGTTACATCCTTATAAAGCACGGTAACAGTACAGTTGGCGCTCTTTCCGGAAACATTTGCTGTAATGGTAACCTTTCCTGCCATCTTCGCAGTTATCTTACCCTTGGAATCAACTGTTGCGATCTTGCTGTTGGATGACTTCCAATTAACCTGATCTTTGGAATTAGTCGTTGCTTTCAGGGTAACCGTCTTTCCACAGACGACATTTACAGATGACTTATCAAGTTTAAGCGTTACAGGATCAGACTTGAGTTCGAAAGTTTGGCTTAATACTGCATTATATGCATCCGTTCTGGTCAAAACAGCTGTCTTATTGTTTACTGTTGCTTTTATCTCAGTCTCAGGGAAACAATAACCCTCTTTAGCCTTAAGGTTGATATCTACTCTATACTTGTGGTTTTTCTCGAACTTGCCGGTTGCAGGATTCATGGCAACAGCTGAGCCCGAGGTGATATCATACCACTTCAGATCGTAATCTTCGCACACATAACCAACAGATGACGGTAGTTTAGGATCATAGTCAGGAGAATTTCCTAAAACCGGTTCTTTCAAAGTTGCACTAACGGTATTGATGTTTTCATACTTATCTTGGGGCTTTAATGCTTGCATATAAGCTGTGTGACACCATAATTCTTCTCCCTGCGAAATCGAACTCGGACCTTCAGACAGATCTATATCGCCACCATTAACCGTGATTGTTGTATATTTGGTAAAAGTGTACCCTTCCTTTGCAAATATCCAGAAAGTAAGTTTGTATTTTTGATCTAAAGCCGTTGCTTCTTTCCAGCTAACACTATGTAATCCGAAAACACTTGCTTCCTGCCAACGCATACCATTCAGATCCGACTCGGAATTATAATCCTTGATTTCCTGATAATATGGAGCATCATCATCAATATCCATGATATAACTGAAGTGTTCACCTACAACCGGAACCGAAATTCCGATATCAACATGATCAATCGGTTTTTTCGGAGCAAAAACATATGAACAGTAATACTCAGCACCATATTGAGTTTTTATCATGGCCGGAGTTTCTCCATAATCTCCATATTTGCATAATTTCCAATTTATCCTTGGTGAAATACTTGAACTGTTCTTGAAATAAATAGTTACTTTATAGTTATACTCGCCTTCAAATCTATCCAAATCCGGCTGCATATATGAGAGGGTATCATCGGAAATGATTTTTTGCCATAAAACCCCGTTTTTAATGTATCCGGAAGTAAACTTAACAATACTTCCACTGCCATCACTTGTCGCATTATAAGAAGGCAATTCACCAATTGCCGGATAATCAATAAAGAACCGTTCACCACTGGCAGACACTTCACCTGCGGGAACCAAAGCTAAAACAAATGATGTGCATAAGAAAGCGCACATAACCAATCCTAAGATCTTAATTTTTCTCATGAATAACTCCTATTATTTTTCGAGTTCGTTAATAAACTCGGAATTTACTCTCAAAAATCTCTCAAGACCTTCGCTGTCAAGGGAACCGTGGGCAAGTCTTGCCTGGTCGTAGACGTGCTGTGAAAGCTTTGCGATCTTATCTTCGTTGCCGCCCATGGAATCAAGAGCTGCGATCTTAACGATAATGGGACTATCGGTGTTGATGACAAGTTCTGATGAATCCGGGAACATGTCACCCATGTCATCTGCTTCCTTGCCCTGGGCCTTCATTATCCTTCTGTACTGCTCCTGCATCTCCTTCATTCTTCTGGAATCCTCGGATTCACGGATCAGGGCAGGCATGGCATCAGCTCCCATGTTCATTGCAGAGACATTAAGCTTGTTGTTGTTTAAGACTTTACGGAACAAGGTCTTATACTTCTCTTTGTCTTCAGCGTCCGAATCAGTGCCGGAAAGCGTTGCATCTACTCTGGAGAAGCGGATATCACGGTTCTTCATCTCATAGAAGGACATGTAATTGTTGTCTATTTCTTCATCCATGACGACAACGTCGTAGCCTTCGTTGCGGCTCATGGAAACATATGCAGCCTGAGCAGTTGGATCAGTAGTATAACGTATGGTCTTCTTATCACCTTCCAAAAGTTCGGATGAAGTCTTGTATTTACCGTCAGATGTCTTATAGAGGCTTATATCCTTGACTTTCTCATAGAACTTTTCGTCACGCATCTGACCGTATTTAACGAAAATAGATATGTCAGACCAGTACTTTTCGAAATCTTCACGGCTGTTCTTGAAGAGTTCGTTAAGTTTATCGGATACTTTCTTGACGATATGGCCGGAAAGTTTCTTTACGTAAGAATCCTGCTGGAGAGCAGATCTTGATACATTAAGAGGAAGGTCGGAACAGTCAAGGCAGCCCTGCAGGAGGAAGAGGAAATCAGGGATTATCTCTTCAATGTTGTCTGCGACGAAGATCTGATGATTGTAGATCTTGATCCTGCCCTCAAGAGACTGGTAAACATTGTCAGTCTTAGGGAAATAAAGGATACCCTGAAGAGTGAAGGGATAGTCCATGTTAAGGTGGATCCAGAAAAGAGGATCGTCACTGTCGTTAAATACGCTATGGTAGAACTGCTTATACTCATCGTCTGTGCAGTCCGAGGGTTTCTTGAGCCAGAGAGGCGACTTGTTGTTTACGGGAACGTAGGATACGAGATCTTCATCGTACTCTTCGCCCTTCTCCTCTGCTTCTGCCTTGCGCTTTGCTTCTGCTTCTTCGTGGAGTCTGTCAGACTTTACATCAACGAAATAAAGATCTGCAGGAGCGAAATAACAATATTTACGGATCGTCATGCGGAGTGTTGCCGTATCAAACTGTTCGATCGCATCTTCTGAGAGTTTGATGGTAACTGTTGTACCAGCGATGGTCCTCTCTCCTTCCGATATCTCGTAATCCATACCTTCTTCAGAGCGCCACTTAACAGGCTCGGCACCTTCATTGCAGCTTAATGTCTCGATGGTTACTTCATCCGCAACCATGAATGATGAATAGAAGCCTAAGCCGAAGTGACCGATTATGCCGCTCTTATCCGTTGATTCCTCGTTATACTTGGTAACGAAATCAACTGCGCCTGAGAAAGCGATGCTGTTGATGTATTTTTCGACTTCCTCAGCGGTCATGCCGATACCGTTATCTTCGAAAGCTATGGTCTTATTGTCGTCATCGTAGACTACACGGATCTGATAGTCTTCTTCAGGTGCTTTGGCTTCGCCTAATTCAACGAGCCTCTTGCGCTTTGCAATGGCGTCTGCACAGTTGGAGATGAGTTCTCTTACGAAGATGTCCTTATCTTCGTATAACCATTGCTTAATGACCGGAAAAATGTTTTCGGTCGTAACCGAGATCTTACCGCTCTTAGTATCCATTTTTATGCCTCCAAAAAATTATTCTCGTTAAGATATCTTTCTTGAGCATCCTTATAAGCTTTCATGATGCCCTGCAATACGGGGTTTGCAGCAGAATCAAAGACAATGCCGTCAACAGATGCTATAGGAAGGATGTCAAATGGCGTGCTCGAAACGAACAAGGCTGCATTGTTCTCTTTTAATTCATCAAGAGTAAACATACCCGTGTTAAGTTCAAGGCCCTGAGCCTTAAGTGATTCTATGACCCTGTTTCTGGTGATGCCGATAAGTATCTTGTTATCCGGAGCAGAATAAACTTTGCCGTCGACAATCGCAAAGAAATTTGACTTGGATCCTTCGTATAACTTACCGCCGTTATCTGCAAGGATCAGTTCGAAAGCATTTGTTTCACTGAAGACCTTGGCTACGGCTGCCTTGTAATCGCCTCTGAACGCCTTGACATTGGGATCCTGGCGTTCCCAATTTAAGGATGCAGTAACGATGCCCTTGTCAAAATCCTCTCCAGAGGGAAGTTTTATATCGACATAGTGTATAACTCTAAAGTCTGCTGCTGCAACGATCCTTAAGGAACTGAAGCATTTTCCTGATGTTTTCTTAAGAAATTCCCTTATGTCTTCAATGATGCCTTCAAGACTTATATTGTCACTTGAGTCAGAAGATACTGATCTTTCAAGCCTTGCAAGATGCTCTTCCCAAAAGAGCGGACGTCCGTCTATAAGCCTTATCGTCTCATAATATGAGAGCTTGTCATATGGTTCTTTAAGAGCATTAACCTCGGGTGATGTGACCGGATAGTAGTCGCCGTTAACGAAGACAAGGGCTCCGATCGGGCTTTCAATCAGCGGATATCCCATTTTTGTAGCTCCTTATAACAAAATCTTCCAATGAAATTATACTCATTTACGACAAAATGTTAATTTCAAAATAGTGTCTTGTAATAATAGGTTTTCAAACATAAAATAATAAAGATTTGTCAGATTGACTAATGTTTATAAATATATTCTGGAGGTGCCCTATGGCAAAGGAAAAATTCTTATTGGCTTATTCAGGCGGACTTGATACTTCCATCATCATCCCCTGGCTGCTCGAGCATTACGACTGCGAAGTCATCGCTATGGCAGGTGAAGTCGGTATCGGTATCGACGAGACATTCCTTAAGGAGAAGGCATTGAAGTGTGGTGCTACAAAGTGCTTCGTAGAAGATATTTCCGAAGAGTTCATCACAGACTACATCTACCCTACTCTTAAGGCTAACGCTGTTTACGAAGGCAAGTACCTTCTCGGAACATCTTTTGCACGTCCCGTTATCGCTAAGAGAATGGTTGAGATCGCAAAGCGTGAAGGCTGCACGACGATCGTTCACGGCTGCACGGGCAAGGGCAACGACCAGGTTAGATTTGAGCTTACGATCAAGGCTTTGGCTCCTGACATGAAGATTCTGGCTCCCTGGAGGATCTGGGATATCAAGTCCCGTGACGAAGAAATCGATTATGCTGCTGAAAGAGGAATTCCCGTTCCCGTAACCAAAGAGACCAACTATTCCAAGGATGAGAACCTCTGGCACCTTTCCCATGAAGGTATGGACCTCGAAGATCCTGCAAACGAGCCTAATCTCGATAAGATCCTTGAGCTCATGGTATCGCCTGAGAAGGCACCTGATGCTCCTACTTATGTTACGATCAAGTTCGAAAAGGGTATCCCCGTTGAAGTTGACGGTCAGAAGCTCTCCCCTGTTGATCTTCTCAAGTACTGCAACAAGGTTGCAGGTGAGAACGGCGTAGGTATCGCTGACATCGTCGAGAACCGTCTCGTTGGCATGAAGAGCCGCGGCGTATATGAGACTCCCGGCGGAACACTTCTTTATGCTGCTCACAGAGAGCTCGAACTCCTTACGATCGAGCGTGACACGCTGCACTACAAGGATCTCGTATCCCAGAGATTTGCTGAGCTCGTTTACTACGGACAGTGGTTCCACCCTCTCCGCGAAGCTCTCTCTGCTTTTGTAGACGATACTCAGAAGTTCTGTACAGGTACTGTCCGCATGAAGCTCTACAAGGGCAACTGCACACCTGCAGGTACAACGTCTCCGTATTCTCTCCACGATGTATCTATCGCTACTTTCGATGAGGATGATGTTTACAACCAGGCAGACGCAGGCGGATTCATCAACTGCTTCGGTCTTCCCATGAAGGTCAACGCTCAGATGAAGGAAAGAAACGGATTACTTAATAATTAATCTTTTCGAAAAATAAAGTATAATGTAAGAGCCGCAAAACAAGCGGCTCTTATCTTTTCACTAAGGAAGGTCATCCTATGTCAGAGAAAATGTGGGCCGGAAGGTTCTCCAAAGATACCGATAAGACAGTTAACGATTATAATTCATCTCTTCCTTTTGACTGCCGCATGTACAAGCAGGACATAGAAGGCTCGAGAGCACACTGCAAGATGCTCGTAAAACAAGGCATAATACCTGCTGTTGACGGCGCCAAGATCGATGAAGGCTTGGTTTCCATTCTTAATGACATAGAATCCGGCAAGCTTACTTTTGACTCTGACGCAGAGGATATCCATATGTTTGTAGAAGCCGAACTTACCAAGAGGATCGGTGAACCCGGCAAGAAGCTGCATACAGGGCGTTCGAGGAACGATCAGGTTGCATTGGACCAGAGACTCTATCTCCGCGATGAAGCAACGGCCATTACGGAACTCATATCTTCACTGCGTTCATCGCTGATATCGATCGCAAAAGAGAATCTCTATACTTATATGCCCGGATATACCCACCTGCAGCGCGCTCAGCCCATTACGCTGGCTCACCATCTGTCTGCTTATATCGAGATGTTCGGCCGTGACATCGACAGAATGAGAACTGTAATAGATCATTGCAACATCTCTCCTTTGGGATCCGGTGCGCTTGCGGGAACAACATATCCTCTTAACAGGGAATATTCCGCCGCTAAGCTTGGTATGGCAGATATTACGATGAACAGTCTGGACGGTGTATCTGACAGGGATTTTGCTGTTGAATTCGCTTCGGCCTCTTCCCTCTTCATGATGCATGTATCAAGACTTTCGGAAGAGATAATCCTCTGGGCATCCCAGGAATTCAAGTTCATAGAGCTTGATGATGCTTATTCGACCGGATCATCCATGATGCCTCAGAAGAAAAATCCCGATGTTGCAGAACTTACGAGAGGCAAATCCGGCAGAGTCATCGGTGACCTGGTATCGCTCCTCGTGCTAATGAAGGGTCTGCCCCTTACATACAATAAGGACATGCAGGAAGTTCAGGAAACCGTTTTCGATTGCGTTGACACATTGAAAGCCGTTATCCCTCCTTTCGAAGGAATGCTCAAGACCATGAAGATCAACAAAGACCGCATGGAACAGGCTGCGGCAGGCGGATTTACAAATGCCACGGATCTTGCTGATTACCTTGTCCGCAAGGGAATCCCCTTCAGATCGACTCACGAGATCTCAGGCAAGCTCGTTCATTACTGCATCGAGCGCGGCATCTCACTTTCCGATGTCAGCCTGGAAGAATTCAAGACCTTCTCCCCTCTCATCGAAAATGATGTCTACGATGCGATCTCTATAAAGACCTGTGTTGATAAAAGGACTGTTGCAGGCGGTCCTGCTCCCGAAACGGTCAAAGCTTATCTTGACAGTCTTTGATCTAAGATAATCTAAAAGAAAAAGCTCCGCGGTTATGCCACGGAGCTTTATTTTCAGATGAAATTAGTTTAGCCTTCTTCTTTGATCTTTGCTATCGCATCTTCGATCGATTCAGCCCTGTTCTTCATGATCATTTCTTCGATCTTGGCAACACTGTCAAAATCACGGAAACCTTCAGGAACGAGAGGATCCAGCTCTTCTTTCTTATCTTCAAGAACGGCTAATCTTTCGATCTTCTTCTGATTTGCTACACCGCGGTTATATCTTTCCTTGGCAATTTCATCCATCTCCTCTGCCTTGCGGTTAACATCAGCTTGTTTCCTTTTGGCTACTTTAACTCCGAAGATGATTATTACCACAGCAACGACAACGCCAAGCAGTGATCCCAAAAGCAGAGTAACGACATCTTTATTGGCTGTCCCGAACAAGGATGCCAGGCAGCCGATAGCATAAAGGATTACAGCCGCTATTACCAGGAAAGGCCAGAAGAACCTGAAGAATGACCTCTTTTTGAATTCAGTCTGTCCTTCTTCCTGAGGAAAATTATTCTGAGGCTGAACAGTTGCAACAATATACTCATACTCATCAAGGACGAGTCTGTATTCATCAAGTTTCTTGATCAGTTCAGCTTTACCGCTCGGTTTATCAAACCCCTTGATACGAAGACCGCAACTACTGCAGAATTCTTCCTCATCGCTGAGCATTGCCCCACACTTCCAACATTTAACCATATCTATCCCTCCTTAAAATTTTTATAGATTTAAATGGTTTGTTCTTTAATTCTTAAAACTATGGATCGGTGCAGGGATCCTGCCTCCTCTGTTAATGAAATCAGCACATGACTTGTTATTTACAGCCATGATAGGAGCGGTCCCCAACAATCCGCCAAATTCAACTTCATCACCAACACTCTTGCCCGGAACTGGAATGATCCTGACAGCCGTGGTCTTATTGTTAAAAGTACCCAGAGCCATCTCATCAGCAATGATACCGGAAATAGTCTCCGCAGTAGTATCACCCGGAACTGCGATCATATCCAGACCTACGGAACATACGCAAGTCATGGCTTCAAGCTTTTCGAGCTTAAGCCCGCCTGTCTTGGCTGCTGCTATCATACCTTCATCCTCGGATACGGGAATGAAAGCTCCGGATAAGCCGCCGACAGAAGACGATGCCATGATACCGCCCTTTTTAACAGCATCATTAAGCATTGCAAGAGCAGCAGTAGTTCCCCATGTCCCGCATTCCTCAAGACCGAATTCTTCAAGAAGTCTTGCAACCGAATCACCTACAGCAGGAGTAGGTGCAAGAGAAAGATCGATAATACCGAAAGGAACCCCCAGTCTTTCTGACGCTTCATTAGCAACGAGTTCGCCTACGCGTGTGATCTTGAAAGCTGCTTTCTTGATCGTCTCGGCAACAACACCGAGATCTGCTCCCTTAACCTTTTCCAATGCGTGTTTAACAACTCCGGGACCGGATATGCCTACATTGATAACGCACTCGGGTTCACCGGGGCCTAAGAAAGCTCCGGCCATAAAGGGGTTGTCTTCAGGCGCATTGGCAAATACAACTAGCTTTGCACAGCCCAAAGCGCCCGTATCTGCGGTCCTTTCGGCTGTCGCCTTGATTATTCGTCCCATATCCCTTACGGCATCCATATTAATGCCGGTCCTTGTCGATGCAAGATTTACTGAAGAGCATACAAAATCAGTGACAGCCAATGCTTCGGGAATGGATTCAATGAGATTCTTATCTGCATTTGTATATCCTTTATGAACAAGAGCAGAAAAACCGCCGATAAAATTAACTCCGCAAGCCTTGGCAGCTCGGTCGAGAGTTTTTGCAAAAGGAGTGTAATCAGAAGATCCGCAAGCTGCAGCAACAATTGAAACAGGCGTAACAGATATCCTCTTATGGATTATAGGGATATTGTATTTGCGGGATATCTCCTCTCCGACTTCAACCAGGCGGCCTGCATAACGGCAGATCTTGTCGTATATCTTATTGCAGGAAACCTCAATATCCCCGTCAGCACAGTCCATAAGCGATATGCCCATGGTTATCGTCCTGATATCGAGATGCTGATTGGAGAACATCTCCATTGTTTCTAAAATTTCATGTTCGTTGATCATGAAAGGTCCTCACTTATCAGATTCTGTGCATTGCATTGAAAAGACCAGTATGCTGAATGGTGATCTTAACTCCAAGCTTATCACCAAGCGCTGAAAGCTTATCTGAAAGATCAGACTTCTCAAGCTCAACATCACCCAATTCAACCAGCATTATCATCGTAAAAAGGTCATCCATGATAGTCTGGGAGATATTTATGATGTTAATGCCATACTCAGCAAGAAGATTTGCGACACCGGCGATAATGCCGACTCTGTCTCTTCCCAAAACTGTGATTACGGCTGTATTCTTATCATCATTCATGTGACGATCCTCCATTATATCCATCTCAATAACCGATGCGCACATGTCTGTCCACGCGTCTTCAATATTTTACTACAAACTGATCATATAAGATCAAACAGGCGATATCACTTTTTGAATAAATATTTTACTAAAGCATTGGCACAATTTATGCCGTCAACCGCAGAAGATACGATGCCGCCGGCATAACCTGCTCCTTCTCCGGAAGGAAACAGCCCCGGACAGCTTATGCTCTGGTATGTATCCTTGTCCCTCAGTATCCTGACAGGCGAAGAACTGCCGGTCTCAGGAGCTGTAAGAACAGCATCAGGCGTATCAAAACCTTTTATGATCTTACCCATCTTTTTTATTCCGTCAACAAGAGTATCCGTAACATAGTCAGGGAACAGATCCCTGAGATCGCAAAAAGCGACTCCGCGGCTGTAAGTTGGAACTATGCGAGGATACTGGTGTTCGGTTAACATACCGGAATCAAGGTCCCCGAATGTCATACAGGGGGCTCTGCCGTTGGACCCTGCAAGTTCATATGCTCTTTTCTCAAGACTTTCTCTGAACTCAAGGCCGTCAAAAACGCCGGATCCGAAATCTTCACTTGTAACCGGAACCAGCAATGCAGAATTAGAGTTTTCCCTGTTCCTGGCATAATAACTCATACCATTGGTTACTATATGTCCGTCAAAAGCAGATGAAGATACGACAACACCGCCCGGGCACATGCAGAATGTATAGAGTTTCCGTCTCGTAACGGAATCAACAGCCATCTTATAATTTGCGCCGCTTATATTATAAAGTTGATCTGTATCTGTTCCGTAGAGAACTTTATCGATATCTGCTCTTAAATGTTCAATCCTGACGCCTACCGAGAAACTCTTGGCTTCCATGGCTATACCGTCAGCATATAGTGATCTCATAGTATCTGTTGCAGAATGACCGATTCCGAGTATAAGAGCTTTTGCGGGAATCTCGAAAGATTCACCATTAGATTCATATACGACTGAAACAAGCTTACCTTCTTTTTTATTAATCCTTATTAATTTCGAATCAAAAAGTATCTCTCCGCCCAGCTTCTCGATCTTTTCCCGAAGTGAACTTACAATCCTACGGAGATTATCTGTTCCGATATGAGGATGGCTGTCATAACATATCTCATAATTAGCGCCGTTTTCATAAAGGATCTGCCCGACAAAGGCTTTAAGTCCGGAACCTATGCCCGTATAAAGCTTCCCGTCTGAAAAAGTGCCTGCTCCTCCCTCTCCGAAAACTATATTTGATTCTGGATCAAGATCCTTTTTGCCGGAATTATAATCTTCAACATCAATGACCCGGGAAGCAACATCCCGTCCCCGTTCCAGTACAAGCGGTCTTAAGCCGTAACAGGAAAGAACATATGCCGCGAACATTCCGGCGGGACCGAAACCTACGATCACAGGTCTTGACAGATCTGTCAGATCGGCTCTTTTTGCCAAATTCTTAAACGGCAGAGCCTCATTTTCCAACTTTATCCTTCTAAATTCTGATTCAGCAAGATCATTTTCCTCAAGTCTGTAACAGAGCTTAAGTTTACCGTGCCTTGCATCTATATATCTTTTCGTGATAACAAGATCCCTGTCAGGGAATCTGTTCTTTATCCTTTCCCGGTCAGATATCTTTCGGGTATCCTGCTCAGGATAGAACACTACATCTCCGATGTTCATAATCCGGTATCTCCGATGATACCGTCAGCGCAAAGAGATGCAGATGTCCATGCCCATTGGAGATTGTAGCCTCCGCAGATACCGTCAACATTGACAGCCTCACCGACGACATAAAGCCCTTTTGTCTTTTTTACCTGCATATTATCATCCAGGGAAGCAAGATTGACGCCACCCTGGGAAACCTGTGCATCAGATGCTTTACCGTAATCCGTTATCTTTACAGGGAACGATGTCAGCGCATCAGCTATCTTTACAAGATCATCATAAGAAAGGTCCTTTGCAGGCATATTGCATTTATATCCGGTCTTCTTGAGAACATAATCAAGAACAGTACGCTGAATGATTCCCGAAAATGCTGCTGAGATAGATCTTTCCGGAAACATCTTGGCTCTTACTGCAGCCATAAGACAGCATTCACCGGGTTCGGCATTGCAGAAATTGATCTTAATGACAGGTTCCCTGCCGGAATCCATTGCTCTTACGGCACGCCCCGAAAGATCGAATATGCAAATGCCGGAAAGGCCGCCGTCCTTTGTAATCTGCAGTTCACCTGATGATACGGTCTGCTCTTTTCCGTCGATCAAAGAAACAGTTGCAGGGATCCTGACTCCGGCCAATGCTTTAAGAGACTGATCATCAGGATAAAGAGGCACAAGCGAACACTTAAATTCCGTAAAATCCTTGAAAGACATAAGACCTGTAAGAAGGTACTTTGCATCACCTTCAGATCCCGTCTTGGGATATGTAATGCCGCCGGTCGCTATCACAGTCTTATCGGACAGGATCTTTTCTCCATCTTCGGTAATTAGTTCAAACCCCTTATCATTCTTATGTAATTCTTTGATCTTGCAGCCGTTGATCATGTGAGCGCCGTGCTCTTCAACAAAATATCTCAAGGCGTCTACAACGGTACCGGCTCTGAGAGTCGCAGGATAATAAAGATTTCCCTTATTAGTGGTAAGTACGCCAAGTACGTTTTCGAAAAAATCAATGGCATCAGAGCTTCCGAATCTGTCGAAAGATCTTAATAATTTCTGAGGATCATCAGTATTGTATGCAGAAAGCTTAAGATCCGAATTGGTGAAATTGCAGCGTCCTGATCCCGTAAGCATCAACTTCTTGCCGCATCGGGGATTACTGTCGATAAGAGCAACGCTTATACCGGGCCTTTGCAAAAGGATACGGGCAGCCGTAAACAGGCCGGAAGCTCCGGCGCCTATTATGGTACAGTTGTATCGGCGGGCGGACAAGCTTATTCTCCCTTAATCATCTTTTGCTGCTGAGTCATGAAGTCTCAATGCACGTTGATACTTGCTCTCATCAAATGTGACACAACCGGTCTGTTCAATGATAAACTCAGCCATTTCCTTCAGATCGACAACATCTCCGGAGGTAAGTTCCAATTCAAGTTCACATATTGATTCAGTAAGATCGCCGGATCTCATCTCCCCTATGTCAAAACATGCATCCATGATGCTGTCACCGAATCCGAAAGTATAGAGGCTCCTTGTAAATTCAACAGAACACAAAGGAACAAGTTCTTCTTCTTTAACGCCTTCCAATGCTTTTTCAAGAAGTTCAACAGGATCGTCATTGTTCTGGATGGAATCTATGAATTCCTTATAAGAGAAGTTCTTGCTGTCTGACGGAACATTCCATTCGTAACGCTGGTGAAGGCCGTTAACGACACCTCCGCCGTATTTGACGGTATGTTCATATCTAAAGTCATCATCTGATTCATACATCCTGACCCTTATCATTGCATTCTGTGCATTAAGTCTTCTGTCAGGCGTATCATAATATGTATTGACAAGTTTATCCTTTTCACGGGGAACGCTGTCAAGACAATAATCAGAAAACCATTCGCTCTCGGTTATCGCCAAAAGCTCGTCAGGGTATTTAAATAACAGTTTTATCTCAGTTTCCATATCTGCTCCAAATCAGTTAACCGTATGCACGCCGCCGGTCGATACTGCACAAAGCTTATCATTCTCGATGAATCCTATTCTCAAGACATCTTCATCAACGGCAATATCACTTGTAATGGTACCATTATTCCTCATAAAGAAGATCCTTTTATCAACGCTCAAAGCACAAAGGTTTCCGACTGATGTTATGCCGTTAACATCAGAACCTATGTCAGAGTTATAGATTATAGTATCGGAATTGTTGATTACGGCAAGTTTATTTAACTGATCGACACTGTCAGAATAGACTACAAACATGTTGTCTCCGACTTTTCTTACATAATTGATCGATGAGAAATTGATCTTAAGCTGAACCAGATCTCCGTCCCTGACCTTGTAGATTCCGTCTGTTGTATAAGCATAAAGGGTATTTCCGATAAAAGTCAGATTAGCAAATATAATCGAATCGGCAACCGTATAGATCGCAAGATCCGATACATCAACCGAATCTTTATCACGGCTCAGTTTGAAGACCCTGATGTAAGGAACTGCAGAGGCGCCGGCAGTATTTACGGTCGACACGGCCATAAGCGAAGCATCATCACTGAATGCGACACAGACAGGAAATCCCGAATTATAGGATGACCATGTGGATATTACCGCTCCGCTTGAACTGTAAAGAATAACTTCACCATATGCATCTCCGCCGTCAGTTATAACAGCAAAATAGCCGTTGTCAGAGATAAAAACAGATTTGATCTTATTTGTAACGGGAGATGCAAACATAACTCCGTCTTTATTAAGAGCAACCAGCGCATAGCCGTCAGAATCATAAACACAAGCATACTTATCATGAGTCATACAATGAGGATTAGAATAGGAGATCATCTGGGAATAGACCTCATTGCCTGAAAGAGTAAGGTAGGCCGCTCTGTCATTAGTTACTTTCAGAACGCCGTCGGCAAAAGGAAAGAGTTTTTGAGCTTCAGAATATTCACAATTGAAGCCGCCCTGACCTGACAATTTGATCTGCTTATCGGCACCCTGACGGGCCTCAATACTCTTAGACACGATAATGAGCAAAACAATACTTGCGATCAGAACGACCGCAAATATCATGACAACAACTGTAAGCTTGCCGTTCAGCCGTTGCCCGGACTTTTTGTTTTCCTTGTTATTTTCCATACTCTCCTCTTATCCTGCTGCCGATCTTACTGATCGTCAGGTATATTATATACACCACTTATGTTTTCTGAAATAGCTGTATTCAGCAATTTATAGGCTTCCCATACGCCATAACTGTATGTATCCTGCCCGCCGTTCCTATTCAGAACGCTGTCGAAAACATAAAATCCTGTATATTCCCCGTCGACAAAGACATAATATGAATCAGTGTCTCTCTGTACGAACTCGACCACCTTGGTCTGATAGTTTCTTCCGATGAAGGACAAGGTGCACACGGGATCTTTGAGTGCGGGCGCAGCGCCGTCATCAAAACCGCTGATCTCCATGCAGACCAGGCTTTCAAAGAATACGGCACAATATGATCTTCCGTCTGAATTAAACACTTTTGCATTGCGGCCGTTAAGTTCTACATATGTACCGTCATCGGATATCGCCTCATCACGGTCAACATCAAGAGTAAAATTGAAGGAATTGTCTTTATATTCACCCTTGATTGCAGATAATTCAGAAGCATTATAGTACGCGATATATCTGTCGATAAAAGAAAGGACAGGTGTATCAAGAAGTCTTAACCGGTCATGACTTATTGAGAAATAATCAGATGAACCGTCAATATATCCGTAATGCGTGCCTGATATATCAGCTGAAAGACATATCTTCTTAACAGAGGCGTTCGTGCCTTTGAATTCAATTATATAAGCAGGGTCTTTAAGCTTATACTTTTCGAGATCTTCAGGAGCAAGATCAATGAATGAATCAATATTCAGTATTGAAAGAGAGTCTATCAGATCTGAATAGTATGCTGAAGCATCAACATCGTAAGGCTTTGTAAAATGATAAACCGTTTCCTGCGTTTCTTCGTCAGCCGTAACTTTGCAAACAGAGTCAAACCCGTCAGTCTTTCTGACAAAGCGGATGGTATCAATTGTGCTTATATCAAGGTCGATCACCGTGGATTCCATGAAATCCTTGCCCTTATAAGAAGCAAATTCAGCTTTAACTGCGGACAAAGCATAGACCTTGCTTTCCCCTTCAATAGCCATATAGACTTTATCACCGTCAGGGGTCTTGTTGCCCAGTAATATAACATGTTTTTCACCGTCGGTCTTTTCGATAGTGACGGTATACTTAGGAAGATCCAGACCATATTCGGACAAAGGAACATCCTCAGATACATAATCGGCAAAATACGATATCAACGAAGCAACGGCCAATCCCATCTTATCCTGTGCATATAAAGCATCAGAGACTTTATCATCGCCTTCATAAATATAATCAACAGTATCATCCGAAAGGGCTTTGTCGATCTTTATAAGAGGCGCGTCCTGATCGCCCGATCTGATACTCAGGCTTTTAAGATCAGATGATGAAACCGTGAGAACATCAACATCTTTTCCGGTATCTGCAGGATCAGACTTCAAAGATGAAACGATGAAATAAACGGCAACACCTGCTACCAACAGGAACATGATTATCGCAGGTACGATCAGGCTCTTGAATGATCTCATCAGAGATGTCTCCTCCTGTTATATACGATCGTTGCGCATATGATGAACAAAAGCGGAACAATTGCGACAAATACAATGGCAAGAAGAGTTATCGAAGTAGCTGTAACCCGCGTTGAATCTATCTTACGGCTGTCAAGCTGTCCTACGGGAACGTTGATATACTCTCCGGGCGCTACGTTAAGCATGTTGCGGAAACAGGAGATCGTGAACGATATGTTATTTGAAGAGTATCCGTAACTTGAGATATAAGCATCGGAAGAAAGATCCGTAGTACCGAATACATATACTTCAGGTCTTATATCCCCGGATGAATATGTTGCATACATTCCCACATTGTATTTACCTTCATTTGCAAGCTCAAGAGCATTATCCTTAACTATCTGAGTCTTTGCATTGTCTGATGTTGTCAGCACCGGATAAGAAACAGCATTAGATGCCAGAACATCTGTCTGACGGATGGGTCTTGCATAGGAAGCCTGAAGTTTGGATGCGTTATCGATAAATGACTTAAATTCATCGGCTATATCAACATAAGCCTCATAATTGGTTGAAACAAGCACATAAGAAGGATCTGCTTCCTGAATGATGCAATCATCTATGGAAATATTTACTGTTGCAAGCACGGAATTAAGATGTTCGTATTTTTCGGAAGCGTTTGAATAGAAATTAACTGCAACAAAAAGCTTTCCACCCTTTGACAGATATGTTTTCATTTCTTCCTGTACACGCTCCGGAATATCGGCATTGATCCCGTTTAAGATAAGGAGATCACAATCATCGGGGATCTTGAATCCTTCTGATACAGGGAGCTCGGCGCTGTCGCATTGGATAGATGACAAAATGGACATCAGATTAATGCTGGCATCTTCCTGAAGTCCTGTTACAAAATAAGCCTTTTTTGTGTATTCAACCATCAGCTGGTTGATGGTGTTGGTAAAGGTGTACTCTACCATATTTGCGGTAGGAAGCAGCTGATTAAGATTTAAAGCATCCTCATTCCAGTAAAAACAGTCATAAGGATCGACAACGACAAGCTTATCTCCATAAGAAATGACATATGTATCGGATTTAAGATCGTAAACGTCGGCAGGATCAAGCTGCTTGATGATCGAAGGATATGTTTCCGGATCAACATATTCGACGGATATCTTTGAACCAGCATAATTATCATAAACATCGATCAAAGGAACTATGTATTCATAGATCGAATATTCGAAATTCGTCGGTCTTTCAAAAAGACCAACTATCCTCATCGGCTCGGATTCAGGTATCTTATCGATTACTTCTTTCGTTGTTTGGGAAATGGAATATTTACCCAGGGAAGAAAAATCGAAAGTCAGAGCTTTGCCGAGCAGTTTATCGAAAAGAATATTTGCGGCAAGTATGATCACAAGCAAGATTATGACCGAGCCTATCGAAACAAGCTTAAGATTATAAGCTCTCTCATTTCTGTTTTTGGTTTTTTCAGATCTTATATTCTTCATGACATCATTCCTCCGTATTACTTCTGACTCCAACGTTTCTTTTCAAGGATCCTGAAAGTAAGATACAGGAAGAAAACAGCAATGGAGATACAGAAAAACAGGGGTATTACAGAGAATACACCATATCTGAAATTATTTGTCTTGGTAAAAGGATCGAGCCAGTTGATCGCGTCAGAAATTGTCGATCCGATCGCATTTGCCGTTTCGGAATTTACTATATTAAAAGTCTCAAGCAAGGTCACGACTCCGGTTTCCAAAAATGAAGCAAACGTGGAAACAAGCTGGATTACGAGAATGAATACAAAACAAACGATAGCAGATATCAGCTGACTGTCCGTAAGTGCTGAAGCAAAACAACCCAAAGCAACAAAGAGCGCAGCCAGGAAAAAGAAGACTATCACCGTACCCCAGTCTCCGGTAACAACGACACCGCCAAGGATCTTAGTCATGATCATATGGATAAAAACATTAATGAACATGATGAAGAACAATGACATGGCAGCAAGAAACTTACCCATGACTACATCGAACAAGGTAATGGGGTTCGTATAATACAAAACTTCAGTACCACGTCTCCGGTCTTCCGAAAACAGTCCCATAGTAACAATGGGAACAATGATTATGAAGAAGGAACGCATCTGAGTGATCTCTGAAGAAATGTTAATGGCGCCTCGAGTCAACAGATTGATGAAATAGACGCCCGAGATAAAAGAAAACAAAGCAATGGCTATATAGCCTGTCGGATTTCGGAAATATGATAATAACTCTCTTTTAAATATTGCAAACATTATTCTATTCCTCCCATATCAACCGGTTATAGACAGGAAGATCTCTTCCAGAGTCGGATCAAGTGAGCGGAATTCCAAGATCGGATATCCTGCTTTTGCCATTACAAAGAAAATATCTTCCCTGGGATCTGTCTTTGTACTGTTGGATACGAGTATCTCGAATTCATGATATTCGCCTTCGGACCTTCGGACAGTCGCATCCTGAATGCCGGAAAGCATCTTGATCTTAGCAAGCGCATCACTGTCGGATCCCCTGAAAGTAAGAAGGAATTTAGAGGTTCCTGAAAGTCTTCTCGAAAGGCCGTCAATCGAATCAATCGCAGCAACCTTTCCGCGATTCAAGATAACGACTCTGTCACAAACTGCCTGTATCTCTGAAAGGATGTGAGAGCTTATTACGATCGAATGGCTGCTGGATAAAGACTTAACGAGTTTACGTATCTCAATAACCTGTCCCGGATCAAGACCTACGGTAGGTTCATCAAGAATGAGTATCTTGGGATCGCCTACGAGTGCCTGGGCTATTCCGACTCTCTGCTTATAACCTTTTGAAAGATTGCCAATAAGTCTGTCGGAAACATTATTGATCTTGACCATATCCATTATCTCAGAGAGCATGGATTTACGGTCGTTCTTCCTGACTTTCTTAAGATCGCACATGAAGTTAAGATATTCGATAACAGTCATGTCGTTATAAAGCGGCGGTTGTTCCGGAAGATATCCGATATCTTTCTTTGCAAGTTCAGGCTCTTCCAAAATATCGTGTCCATTAACTATGACCGTACCCGAAGTAGATGAAAGATATCCTGTCATGATATTCATCGTAGTTGTCTTACCTGCGCCATTAGGGCCCAAAAAGCCAAGAACTTCGCCGTCATTAACGGTAAAAGATATGTCATTAACGGCTTTCTTAGTACCATAATGCTTCACAAGATTATTTATCTCGATCATGACAAACCTCCAATAATTTATGGAATGCAAAAGCATACAGGCTATATTATATCAAAATAATATAAATATTAATAAAAAATTAACAAATTGGCGGGATCAGCTAAATTAAAGAGCCGCAATAATGGCGAAAAGGGCTTTCCCGTCTTCCCTGTATCCGGCAACAGTATAAGAATCCGACCCTTCTTCTCTTATTACGAACAGATCAACCTTCTCCCCTTCTTTGACCTCGTTAATGTAATTAACATCAAGATCTTTTATCGCGAAAACATCAATCCCGTACTTATGCAACGCATCACAGGCCCAAGCGACATATCTTGTGTTATTAACATGTCTGTTACGGTCAAGTTCGGAAAAATCGGCATATTTCCGTATAACAGGTTCTATTGAAACGAGTTCATTATAATCAGGAACCTCTATCTTCACGCATCCGGACGGAAAAACCCTCCTGCTGTCCTGAATCACTACTTCAGGCAGACAAGGCTTCTTCGACGGAATGACAGGTCTGTGTGATGTCCAGTCAGCAAGGATCCAGTCAGTCGTGATATATCCAAACATATTCCCTTCAGAATCAAAATATTCAAATTCTCTCGAAAAGGTGATCTTGTTAAGCCCGGATCCCCACGTTTTGACTTTGAACTCATCACCCCATACCGGATAGCGGTCAAAATGAGCCTTAACCTTAAGGATTATCCAGCATATGTTATTTTCGGCAAGAAATCTCGTCCCGAATCCGTAGTTTGCGGAGCCTTTCTCTGCTGCTTCCTGCATGTCACCCATGATGACATTAAGGAAAATCTTATTATCCAAACCGCATTCTGTACATTTCGCCGTAAAATCGGAAATGCTGTAATAATCCATCTTGTTTCCCCCAAATAATAAATATTTACTCTTCTGCTGCAGTCTTCTTCGGCATGGAATAACGGGCAGTATATCTGGGACAATATCTTCTGAAAACAGGATACATCTCAGGTTTCATGCTGAATATGACCATATAAGGATTATTGCTTCCGGTCATGATAAACCAGATATCATCAGATATAGGGTATTCTTTATAACTGGTGAAATTCAGTTTATATATTGCTTTCTTCGTCATCTCGTTATATTTCGGATCAGTAACGGGAGCAATGCACTGACAATCTTTGAGCGAAAACTCACAAAGTTCGGCTCTTTTTGTCTTTCCCATGATCTTGGCGCCGTTAACGACATCATTAACGATCTCCATTTCATATTCGGCATACTGCCTCTTCAGAAGTATATAAATACCCCAAATGGTGAGAACGGATAAAGATCCCGTCAAGAGTATAAGATTTAACCCTAACATCAAAGGGATCGCATTCAAGAAAAAGATAAACATTGCAGCAGCAATGACGACGGCGATCTTAAAAGCAAACCCCGTAGCCTTATTGTCCCTTACGGCCCTGTATTCAACAAATGAATCATCAAACATCTTTATCATCCTCCGCGTAATATAATACACTATTTTCGAAAAAAAGGACTTCCGGAAAACAAAAGCGGCTGCCCTTTTAAAGGCAGCCGCCAAAAGTATATATCCGGATCAATATCAATACATTCCGGGAGCAGCAGGAGCAGCAGGAGCCGCAGGCTCAGGGATGTCTGTTACGACTGCTTCTGTGGTAAGCAAAGTCGAAGCAACTGATGCTGCATTCTGGAGAGCGGATCTTGTAACCTTGGCAGGATCAACGATACCGGCAGAAACCATGTTTACATACTCATCATTAAGTGCGTCATAGCCGATGCCGACATCGGAATTTTTGATCTTTTCGCAGATAACGCTACCGTCAAGGCCTGCGTTTGCTGCGATCTGACGTACGGGCTCTTCCAAAGCTCTCAATATGATAGAGATACCTGTCTTAACGTCACCGTCATTGTTGTTTACAAGTTCTGCAACCTTGGGAATGACATTGATGAATGCCGTTCCGCCGCCGGGAACGATACCCTCTTCTACGGCTGCACGTGTTGCAGCAAGAGCGTCTTCGATGCGGAGTTTCTTCTCCTTCATTTCTGTCTCGGTAGCTGCGCCGACCTTGATCCTTGCTACACCGCCGGAAAGCTTTGCAAGTCTCTCCTGGAGTTTCTCCTTATCGTAATCGGACTTTGTCTCTTCGATCTGTGCGCGGATCTGAGCAACACGGGATGCGATCTGTTCGGATGAACCGGCACCGTCAACGATAACCGTTGTATCCTTAGTGATCTTGATCTGATGAGCTCTTCCGAGCTGCTCAAGAGTTGCATCCTTTAATTCCAGACCGAGATCGGATGTGATGACTTCAGATCCTGTAAGGATAGAGATATCTTCAAGCATTGCCTTCCTTCTGTCTCCGAAACCGGGAGCCTTTACGCCGATACAGGTAAAGATTCCGCGGAGCTTGTTAAGGATGATGGTAGCAAGAGCTTCACCTTCAATATCCTCAGCGATGATAACGAGCTTTCCGCCTGACTGTGCCAGGGGTTCGAGGATAGGAAGAATATCCTGGATGTTATTGATCTTCTTATCAGTAATAAGGATGTAGGGATCATCGATAACAGCTTCCATCTTATCGGAATCAGTTACCATGTAAGGAGAGATGTAACCTCTGTCAAACTGCATACCCTCAACGACATCGAGTTCAGTTGCCATGGACTTGCTCTCTTCAACAGTGATGACACCGTCTGAAGTAACCTTCTCCATAGCCTCTGCGATCATCTCGCCAACCTGGTCGTCACCTGCGGAGATAGCTGCTACTCTCGCGATATCCTTGGAACCGTCAACTTTCTTTGCAGAAGAAAGGATATTATCAACAGCTGTATCAACTGCCATCTGAATACCCTTACGAAGGATGATGGGGTTAGCGCCTGCAGCCACATTTCTCATTCCTTCACGGATGATTGCCTGAGCGAGCAATGTTGCAGTTGTAGTGCCGTCACCTGCTACATCATTTGTCTTGGAAGCAACTTCCTTAACGAGCTGAGCACCTGCATTCTCAAAACGGTCTTCAAGCTCGATCTCCTTTGCGATCGTAACACCGTCATTTGTGATAAGAGGTGCGCCATACTTCTTGTCGAGAACTACATTTCTACCCTTAGGTCCCAACGTGACCTTAACCGTGTCAGCAACCTTGTTGACACCCGTTTCCAATGCCTTCCTGGCATCCTCGGCATAATAGATATCTTTTGCCATTTTATCTGCCTCCTAAAATATTATTTCCGATCAGTCTTCTACTACCGCAACGATGTCTTCCTGGCGGACAACGATATATTCTTCACCGTCCAGTTTCACATTCGTTCCGGCATAATCTCTGATGATGACTTTCTGTCCGACAGCAACTTCCATCTTTATCTCATTGCCGTCAACAACTCCGCCGGGACCTACTGCGATGATCTCGGCAACCTGAGGCTTCTGCTGAGCGCCCGAAGACAGGATAAGACCGCCTTTTGTTGTTTCTTCAGCTTCAAGTTTCTTAACTACTACCTTATCGGCTAAGGGCTTAATCGTCATAATAAAGACCTCCATAACTTATGTTTATTGTATTAGCACTCACACTCATCGAGTGCCAACGACAATAAATATAAGTCAGCAGGTCAATAAAGTCAATATGAATATCGACAAATGGCAAATATTTGCCTTACTTATCAGCCGGGAAGCCCGTCCGGATTCATTGTCTGCCATTTCCAGCATGAAGAACACATGTCATCGATATCATACTGCGCCTTGAATCCTAATTCCTTAAAGGCTTTATCCGTTGCTGCATAAGAAACTGCTATATCACCCGGTCTCCTGGGTCCTATCACATGATTGATCTCATGTCCGCAGGCTTTCTCGAAAGCTGCAACAGCCTCTTTAACTGAAGTTCCGCGACCGGTGCCGAGGTTAAAAACACATACTTTCTCGTCATGACTGTCAAGATATTCGATGGCCTTAACATGGCCTGACCCAAGGTCTGTTACATGGATATAGTCTCTGATGCAGGTTCCGTCGGGAGTATCGTAATCATCACCGAAAACCGTAAGTTTCTCCAATGTGCCGCCCGCAACCTTGGAAATATAAGGGAAAAGATTATTCGGGATCCCTCTGGGGTCTTCGCCGATAAGACCGCTCTCATGCGCTCCGACAGGATTGAAGTAACGAAGAAGGCATATCTTCATGTCAGGATTTGAAACTGAGTAGTCTCTCAAGATCTGCTCGATCATCCACTTGGTCCAGCCGTAAGGGTTAGTGCACATGCCGAGAGGGCTCTCTTCCGTGAAAGGAACATCCTCACTCATGCCGTATACAGTGGCTGATGAACTGAAAACAAACTTGTCGGCCTTATATTCTCCTGCAAGTTCAACCGTATTGATCAAGCTTGTAAGGTTGTTTCTGTAATAGGTCAAAGGAATCGATACAGATTCACCTACAGCCTTAAGACCGGCAAAATGAATGATCGCGTCGATCTTATTCTCTTCGAAAACAGTTCTTAATTTCTCCTTGTCACAGCAGTCGATCTCATAGAACGGGAACCTCCTCCCTGTTATCTTTTCGAGACGGTTCAAGACCTCAGGCTTGCTGTTATAGAAATTATCGACTATTACAACATCGTAACCTGCTTTTGCAAGTTCAACGACCGTATGTGAACCTATATATCCGGCTCCGCCCGGAACAAGTACTGTACTCATAATAGTTTACCTCCCCTATCTATTATATGTTCTTATTTTAAAGTATAATATATCGCGTTCGAATTTACCTCACTTTTACACCAATCGATAAGAGTCTGTTTATTTCTTTTATTATAAAATCTTATCAACAAATTTTAGGAGTTAAGAAATGGATAAACTGATCTACATAGCTGACGATGATGATAATATCCGCAATCTCATCAAGACCTTTCTTGAGAGAGAAGGATTTAATGTTATAGGATTTCCCACGGGCGACCTTCTTTATGAGCGCTTTAAGGATACACCCTGCGATATGGTTATCCTTGATGTCATGATGCCCGGACATGACGGCATATTCATCCTTAAGGAAATCAGGAAGACTTACAGTAACCTTCCTATAATCATGCTTACCGCAAGAGATTCCGATAAAGACTATATTATGGGTCTGGATGCAGGTTCAGACGATTATCTGACCAAGCCCTTCTCCCCCGTTAAGCTCGTTTCGCGCGTAAAATCCATGTTAAAGCGCCATGACGAGATCATGGGTGTTGCAGAAGACAGTTCTCCTGATGATTATTATCTTTTCGCTGATATCTCCATCAACAAGAAGACCAAGCAGGCAACTCTCAAGGACAAGCCTTTACAGCTTACTCCTAATGAATATCAGCTTATAACCTATCTCATTGACAACAGGAACCGCGCAGTACCGAGAGCAGAGCTTCTGGATAAGATCTGGGGATATGAATTCGAAGTCGAGACAAGAGTTGCCGATGATACGGTTAAGAGGCTCCGCAAGAAGATAAAGGATTCCGATGCAGTCATCAAGACGGTATGGAGTTACGGTTTCCGCATCGTAAACAAAAAAGAAGATAAGAATTAATGGCCAAACTAAAGATAAAGAACCAGAGCAAATTAGATAAAGGGATATATTCCTGGACCAAATTGCCCTATGCGATCACGATCTTCTTCGCTATGATCTTCGTCGTTCTTTTATCTTTCGGTGCCGTTACTTTCTTTTACAACACCTTTTTCTCCTACTACATAAGAGAAGAATGCGAAAAGAGACTTGATAACGCCATCGCATCCTGCAGAAACCTTGAAAGCGTATTCCACGATAATCTGGACATTGGCGAAAAGGCAACTGATGATGAGATCGTTGATGTTGTTCTCCATACGATAATCTCATCTGCTGATGTATCTTCAGATGCAAACATCGTGCTATTCAAGAATGAACCCGACGGGATCGATATTCTCTGGCCTTCCACATCTTATTCCGTATCTGCCAATACAAATGCATCAAAGATCGTTGAAGCCGTCAAAACAGAAAACCCCATAGCCCAGTCAAATGTCACTTATTCATTGGAGCTCGACGGTCAATCCTACTATTACAGGGTCATCGACATTGACTATAATCTAAACGATGGCAGTAAGTTTACTTTGCCGAATCACCATATATGCGTATTTGTAAATTCGCAGTACTACTATTCATTCATGACATCGTTTAACTATGCCATGTGGCAGATAATAATGATCGCCATAATAGCGGCAGCTATAATCTCCATTGTGATCTCCATGCCCCTTATCCTCTCCACGCTTAAGTTGTCACGATTTTCGAAAAGGATCTCGGAGGGTAATTATGAACGCCTGAAAGGACGCCTGGTAAGCCGCGAGATGTATGATCTCGGGGATACCATGAACAACATGGCGGCAAAGCTTGAAGAGGCTGACAGAGAGCAGCAGACCTTCTTCCAGAATGCATCTCACGAATTAAGGACTCCCCTGCAGTCCATTCAGGGCTACGCTGAAGGCCTTAAATACGATGTTTTCGATGAGGAAGGAAAAAAGCAGGCTGTTGATATCATAATTAACGAGTCTTCACGCCTCACCGGAATGGTCGAAAATCTTCTTTCAATATCGAAGATGGACATGTCATCCAAAGGCAATTACCGTGTTAAGAAGAATAACCTGAGTTCCAAGATCCTCTGCGAGCTGGTTGTTGAAAACATAAGAGGCAATGTGCTTCATGCAAACAAGGAACTTATCCTCGATCTTGACAAAAAAGCCGTCACATTGAACGCGAACTCGGGCGACCTTCTCAGAATGTTCGAAAACCTCTTCTCCAACTGCTTAAGATATTGTAAGAACAACGTAACCTTAAAATACAGAGTTGAAGATAATCAGGCAGTTTATTACGTAATGGACGACGGTGACGGCATCTCGGATGAAGTCATGCCTCATCTTTTCTCAAGATTCGCAAAAGGTTCTGACGGAAAGCACGGCATCGGCCTTGCCCTCTGCAAAGCCATTGCAGATGAGCATAACGGCTCGATCAAAGGCTATAACAGACCTGAAGGCGGCGCATGTTTCGAAGTCCGCCTTCCCGCAAAAGAATCAAATAATACAATCGGCTGAATTAACCGATTAGATATTTAAAGAAAAAACAGGGACTGCAATTGCAGTCCCTGTATCAGTTTAATTGTTAAGAGGATCAGAATTCTCTTCTTCTTGAACCCTTGCGGGGCGGCTCGTCATTAGCTTCATCGAAGTTGCGCTCACGTCTTCCGCCGAAGTTATTGTTGCCTCCGTTGCGTCTCTCACGGGGCGCTCTGCGGCGGGGCTCTTCTTCTACATATCCTTCAGGCTTGGGCATTGTATCGCGCATGGAGAGGTTGATCCTGCCCTGGCTGTCGATCTCGATAACCTTTACCTTGACCTGATCTCCTTCGTGGACAACATCTTCAACCTTCTCGACGCGGTTCCAAGCCATCTTGCTTATATGAACAAGACCTTCCTTGCCGGGCAGGAATTCAACGAATGCGCCGAAGTCCATAAGTCTTGTAACAACACCGTCGTACTCAGTTCCGACCTCAGGATCAGCTACGATGCCCGTAATGATCATCTTGGCCTTCTCTGCTGCTTCAAGATCAGGTGAAGAGATATGGATAGTACCGTCTTCGGAGATGTCGATTCCGGCTCCCGTATCAGCAATGATCTTATTGATGACCTTTCCGCCGGATCCGATAACTTCACGGATCTTATCAACAGGGATCTGCATGGAGATGATCCTGGGAGCGTACTTGGAAAGTTCAGCGCGGGGCTCGGGAATGCAAGGCAGGATAATGTCGTTGATGATCTGGAGACGGCCCTTATGAGTCATCTCAAATGCGGCCTTGATAATATCAAGAGACAGACCTTCAACCTTGATATCAACCTGGATCGATGTGATACCTTCAGTTGTACCTGCAACCTTGAAGTCCATATCACCGAAGAAGTCCTCGATGCCCTGGATATCCATGAATACGAGGAAGTCCTCGTCATTCTCTTCATTAACGATAAGACCGGAAGAAATACCTGCAACAGGTCTTGTGATAGGAACACCTGCCGCCATCAAAGACAATGTGGAAGCACATACGGAACCCTGTGAAGTGGACCCGTTGGACATCGTGATCTCGGATACTGTTCTGATCGCATAAGGGAAATCTTCCTCAGAAGGCAGAACAGGGATAAGAGATCTCTCAGCAAGCGCACCGTGACCGATCTCACGGCGTCCGGGGCTCCTGGAAGCCTTAGCCTCACCAACGGAATAACCCGGGAAGTTGTAGTGATGGATATATCTCTTGCATGTCTGCTCGTCAAGTCCTTCGATCTTCTGAGCTTCAGAAAGAGGAGCAAGAGTACAGATGTTCATTACCTGTGTCTGACCTCTCTGGAAGAAAGAGGAACCGTGTACACGGGGCAGTACGTCAACTGCAGCGGAAAGAGGTCTGATCTGATCCAAAGCACGGCCGTCAACACGAACATGCTCACGGAAGAGATAATCTCTTACGACCTTCTTTTCGAGCTTATAGACAGCATCGGGAGCCCAGGAAGAAAGTCCTTCTTCCTTCTCTTCGAGCATTGCTGCGATCTCTTCCTGGAGAGCTGCAACATTTGCATCACGAACGCTCTTATCATCAGACAAAACTGCTGCTCTCATCTTGTCCCAGCCGAACTCCTTAACAGCTGCAAAGATATCCTCGGGAACATCTGCAGAAGCATATTCAAACTTGGGCTTTCCGATCTCATCAACGATCGAATTGATGAAAGCAACGATCTCCTTGATGACCTCATGACCTTCAGCGATAGCATTGAGCATGACATCATCGGGAACTTCGTTGGCGCCTGCTTCGACCATGCAGATCTTCTTTGCAGTACCTGCAAGAGTAACATACATGTCGGACTTATCACGCTCCTCCAATGTAGGGTTGATGACAGTCTTGCCGTCGATCAATCCAAGGACTACACCGCCGACAGGGCCCTTCCACGGGATATCGGAGATGGCGATTGCAATGGACGTACCGACCATGGCCGTGATCTCGGGAAGGCAGTCAGGATCAACTGCCATAACCGTATTGGATACAACAACATCATTGCGGAGATCCTTAGGGAACAAAGGTCTGATAGGTCTGTCGATTACACGGGATGTAAGGATAGCCTTCTCACCGGGTCTTCCCTCTCTCTTTAAGAATCCGCCGGGGATCCTACCTACGGCATACTGCTTCTCCTCATAGTCAACGGACAGAGGGAAGAAATCGATTCCTTCGCGGGGTTCGGGAGATGCTGTTACCGTAGATAAAACAACGGTCTCACCATAATGGATCAAAACTGCACCGTTAGCGAACTGAGCGATCTTACCTGTCTCGACCACCAGGGGTCTCCCGGCGATCTCGGTCTTGAAAATCTTTTCCATTTCAAAAACTCCTTGATAGATTATTTGCCAAGGAGCTAGTCACTAGATTCACATACCGATCATGTGTTCGGAATATCAATCTACTAACTATCCCCTTTTGGCCTTAATAATTATAATATAAAGTCACAAAAAAACAAACGGCTAAAATAGCCGTTTGTTAATACGTTATCAAGGTGTAATTACAAGCTTAAAGTTTTACTTTCTCAAGATCTTCCATCCAGACTGCATAACTTGCATCAGAAGGCATCCTCCAGTCTCCTCTCGGAGATAATGCAACCGTACCTACCTTGGGTCCGTCAGGCAGACAGGAACGTTTGAACTGCTGAGTAAAGAACCTGCGGATAAATGTACTGAGCCACTTATAGATCGTCTCGTCATCATAAGAACCTGCGAAAGCATATTTTGCGAGACGGAAGATCTTTGAAGGAGCAAATCCGAATCTTATGAAATAGTAAAGGAAGAAATCATGAAGTTCATAAGGGCCAACGATCTCCTCTGTCTTCTGTGAGATATTGCCGCCTTCGGTGGGAGGCAATAACTCGGGTGAAACAGGAGTTGCAACGATGTCCTCGAGCACTTTGGAGAGGACTTCGTCACTGTCTTTTACTGCCAATGCTTCATGACTTACAAGGTGCCTTACTAGAGTCTTGGGAATGGATCCGTTAACGCCATACATGGACATATGATCACCGTTATAAGTTGCCCAGCCGAGCGCGAGTTCACTGAGATCGCCCGTTCCGACAACAAGTCCGCCGATCTGGTTGGCAAGATCCATAAGGACCTGCGTCCTCTCTCTTGCCTGGCTGTTTTCGTATGTTACGTCATGGTCATGTTCATCGTGTCCGATATCCTTGAAATGCGTAAGGACGGAGTCTTTGATGTTGATCTCTTTAAATCCCGTCTTATAAGCCTTTGCCAAAGATACGGCATTATTATAGGTCCTGTCAGTCGTTCCGAAGCAGGGCATCGTGACGGAGATAATGTTTTCGGACGGAATACCGGCCATCTCGAAAGCCTTGGCCGTAACTATAAGAGCAAGTGTGGAATCAAGTCCGCCGGAAAGCCCTACTACGGCATGATCTATATGACAAGCCTTAAGTCTGGTATAAAGGCCGGAAGCCTGCATCTTGATGATCTTGGCGCATCTGTCATCCAACTCGTTATTATCTTCAGGAACGAAGGGAGTCTTGGAAACGAAACGCTTTAACTCAATGTCCTTGGGTTCAAAATCGAATGTCTCTCTGAATGACTCACGGCTCTCGACCTTGAAAGTGTTCATCCTGCGCCTGTCACTCGCAATTCGCTGAAGATCGACATCGGCATAAATGATGCCGTTTTCGAAAAGCTTACTCTCGGCAAGGATCTTACCGTTCTCGGCAATGATGTTGTGACCCGAGAATATAAGGTCCTGTGTTGATTCGCCATATCCGCAGTCAGCATAGATATAGACACAGCAGCACTTGGCGCTCTGCATCTTGACCAGGTCTCTTCTGAACTCCTCCTTGCCGATGACTTCATCGGATGCCGAGAGATTACATATGATGTTTGCTCCCTCGATACAATAAGACAAAGACGGAGATTCGGTTGCCCAAAGATCTTCACAGATCTCAACGGCATAAGAAAATCTCGGGCAGACGGAATTATCGTAGATAAGCTTGCCCATCAAGGTCTCCATATTTCCAAAGATCATATCAGGATATTCCTCATCGAAAGGAATAAAATGCCTGAGCTCATAGAACTCGGAATAGTTAGGGATATTGGTCTTGGGCGAAAAGCCCATTATCCTGCCCTTGCAGACAGAAGCGCCGCAGTTATAAAGCTTGTTATTCAGCCTGACAGGGATCCCGACGACAAATGCTATATCAAGATCTTTTGTCTCTTCAGCGATACGCATGAGGCTGTCCTTAGCAGCATTTATCAAGGTGTCCGATAAGAAAAGATCACCGCAGGTATAACCGGTTATGCAAAGTTCCGGAAAAACAAGCAAAGAACAGTCATTTGCCGCAGCCTGTTTAACGCATTCAATTATATTGTCAGAATTATACGCGCAATCCCCTACTCTTATCTCGGGAGTTGCTGCTCCTACCCTAAGAAAACCGTCTTTCATAGTATCACCTCATATTCAAAAGACTGTATAGATTATACATTCTAGGAAATCAAATAACAAATCCAAGCTATCGGTCAGCAATGAAAAAGGCTGCCATAAGGCAGCCTTTTGTTGATCTTGAAGTAATCTTATTACTTTCTGATACCGAGTCTTGCAATAAGGGATCTGTATCTTTCGATATCGATGGAAGCAAGATAGTCGAGGAGACCTCTTCTCTTACCAACCATCATCAGAAGTCCTCTTCTGCTGTGGTGATCACCCTTGTGAGTCTTGAGGTGCTCTGTGAGGTGATTGATCCTGTATGTCAGGATAGCGATCTGAACCTCAGGAGAACCTGTATCGCCTTCTGCGATCTGATACTCTTTGATGATTGCCTGCTTGTCGATAGCAGCTGAACCTTTGCTCATTGAAATTTCCTCCTAATTTTTTAAATTCACCTGAATCGAAGATGCGGTTGGAGAATCCGGTATCTGCGATACGGCAACTCGCAAATGATACTACATGTCTTCTTAAAAGTAAATAGTTTTAAGAAAAGTCCGGGGGACCTGGCTTTCAGATCCCCCGGGATAATTCATTTAATGGTCCAAGTCATTACTTGAACAGAGTGAAGTTTCTGATGACGGGAGCCAATGTGTTAGCAACTGTGGACATCATCTTGATGAAGATATCGAGTGCAACACCGACAACGTCCTTACGTGTGTCACCGATCGTGTCACCGGTAACGGAAGCCTTATGAGCAGGAGTACCCTTGCCGTGGCCTTCGAGCTGTTCGCTCTCGATGTACTTCTTGGCGTTATCGAAAGCACCGCCGGAGTTACCCATGAAGATAGCTCTGGGGATAGCAACGATCGTAGCACCAACAAGGAGGCCGCCAACGAACTGAACGCCGAAGATGAAACCGCCAACGATCGGGATTACGATAGCGAGGAGCGAAGGAACAACCATTCTTCTGATAGCTTCCTTTGTAGCCATCTCGATCATCATGTTGTAGTCAGGCTTAGCCTTACCTGCAAGAACTTCCTCTGTCATCTGCTTGTCTCCGACATCAGCCATGATCTTTGCAGCATCGATGGTGTTGTCTGTGAGCATAGCGGAGAAGTATTCAACGAGCGCACCGCCGATAAGACCGCCGGCAACGACTACGAATGAAGCGAAGTTCAAGGAAAGCTCAGCACCGATATCGGAATAGTTACCGACATAAGCTACGATGAGGGAAACTGTTGCGAATGCAGCAGAACCGATAGCGAAACCCTTACCGATAGCAGCTGTTGTATTTCCGACTGCGTCGAGCTTATCTGTGATCTGACGTACTTCGTGAGGCAGATGGCAAGCTTCAGCAAGACCGCCTGCGTTATCAGCGATAGGACCGAAAGCGTCAATGGAAACAGTTGCGCCGACGAATGCGAGCATACCGAGAGCGGATACTGCAATACCGTAGATACCGCAGATGAAACCGGAGATAACAAGAGATACGCCGATGATGAGGATCGGGAACAAGCAGGATCTTGAACCGATCGCATCACCCTTCGTGACTACGAAAGCCTCACCCTCAGGGCAGATCTCGGCGAGCTCTTTTGTGGGCTTATATTCTGTGGATGTGTAATATTCTGTGATCATACCGATGGCAACACCGGAAATGATACCGCAAACGGAAGAGATCCAAGGGGAAACCCATCCGAATCTGAACTCTTCATACAGAGCTACACCCTGGTAGTTAAAGAGGAAGTAGCAAGCTGCACCGCCGAGGATAACAGTGAAACCGGCAGAGATCCATGTAGCAAGATCAAGTTCCTTGGAAGGGTTATCGCTCATCTTCTTGATGTTTGCGATTCCGAGACCGATAAGGCATCCTACGAGACCGACACAGGCAAGGATGATCGGGAAGATAACAGTTGCCTTGAATGTTGTCTCTGTGATGTTCTGATGCTCAGCGTTGATTGCTGTCTTGTAGAGAGTAACAGCGATCATGATGGTAGCAGTCATTGTAGCAACGAAGCTCTCGAGCAAGTCGGAGCAGTTACCTGCGATATCGTTAACGTTATCACCGATAAAGTCAGCGATCGTGTTAGGGATACGGCTGTCATCCTCAGGAAGGTCATGACGGAGCTTACCGAGGATATCAGAAGAGATATCAGCTGCCTTGGTGTAGTTACCGCCGGCAACACGGTTGAACATAGCAACGATGGAGCAACCCAGAGAGTATGTGGATATTCTCATTACTGAAGGGTTGCACTGAAGGTTAAGAAGGAAACCTGATCCTGTAGCCTCATGGTCAACACCTGAGATAAGGAGGATGCAAACGAGTCCCAGCATACCGAAAGCCTGAACAGCCAGACCGGAGATGGAACCGCCGCAGAGAGCAACCTTAACGGTCTCACCGATGGACAGGGATTCACGTGCCTTGTTGGATGTGCGTACATTTGCATATGTAGCAGATCTCATACCGAGAATACATACGCAGGAGCTCATCAATGCACCGATGATAAATGTGATACCCGCTGTTTTCTCAATAAACAGTGTGAAGACTATAGCAAGTATAGCAACAACAGTTATGATGCCCTTGAACTCAGTCTTAAGGAATGTTACTGATCCGGAACGGATGATACCGGACAGTTCGATCATGTCAGGTGTTCCTTCAGGCATCTTCTTGATGCGGAAGAAGTTAGCGAAGACATAAGCCATCGCAAGAAAGCAAACACCCAAAACGATCAGAAGGATGATTACAGATTTACTCATTTGAGCCTCCTCATGACAGTATAAAAATAGGATTAAAGCGTTAATAATATTTAAAGCCTTAACGATTATATATTAATAAGTTTAAAAAGCAATGAGGAATTTTATATATATTATGTCGAAAATCTATGATGGTCCTTATCTGATCAAGGATTCGGCAAAATACTCAGGATCAAAGTCCACAAGGTCCTCTGCACTCTCACCTAATCCTGCGAGAACGATAGGCTTATCAGATGCGTAAGCAACGGCAACGGCAACACCGCCCTTGGCAGAACCGTCGAGCTTGGTAATGCCAACATAATCCAGATCCATGACCTCTGAAAAACTCTCCGTCTGGATAACGGCATTCTGCCCTGTCGTAGAGTCAATTATAAGCATGGATTTGACATCGGCATCGGGAGCTGTCCTGTCGATTATCCTTCTTATCTTGGCAAGTTCATCCATTAAGTTCTTCTTGTTATGGAGTCTTCCTGCCGTATCTACAATGAGAAGGTCGGCATTTCTGGCGTTTGCAGCATTTATGGCATCGAAAACGACTGCCGCGGGATCCGCGCCGTCGGTCCCCTGGGAAATAACTGTTGTATCGGTCTTTTCTCCCCAGGCCTTGAGCTGCTCGACGGCAGCTGCCCTGAATGTATCAGCAGCAGCCAGAATGACCTTCTTGCCTTCATTCTTAAACCTTAAAGCCAGTTTTCCGCAGGTCGTGGTCTTCCCTGTACCGTTAACGCCGATCATTATCAGGATATTGAGCTTTCCTTCCTGAAGACGGTATTCGGTCTTAGGACCGAGGATATCAACGATGGAATCTTTAACAGTCGAAAGGACTGCCTCAGATGAGTCGTCGCCGGTCTTCTTGATCTTATCCTTTACATCTCCGATTATCTTGCCGGATGCAGGAATACCGCAGTCGGCGCAAATTAAGATCTCCTCAAGCTCATCGAGCATATCCTCATCAAAATGACCCGTTCCCGCTGCGATCTGGGTAAAAGCCGAAGAAAAGAATTTCCGGGTCTTATCAAGACCTGATTTGAATTTATCCAATAATCCCATATATCTCTCCCTTATGAGCCGAGTTCCATCGACAAGATCTTGGATATGCCGCGCTCAGCCATGGTAACGCCGTACATACGGTCGCAGGCCTCCATCGTTCCCTTACGGTGAGTTACGAGAACGAACTGTGTCTTAGCGGTATATCTTCTTACAAAGTCAGTAAATCTGACGATATTTACATCATCAAGCGCAGCTTCGACCTCATCGAGGATAACGAAAGGCGAAGGCTTGAGTTCAAGTATTGCAAACAGGAAGGCAATAGCCGTAAGACAGCGCTCACCGCCTGAGAGCAAGGACAGGTTCTGGAGTTTCTTTCCCGGAGGCTGGGCCTTGATCTCGATAGCGCAGGACAAGACATCCTCATCGTTATCGAGCAATATCTCGGCAGTACCTCCGCCGAAAAGATCTGCGAATACTGTCTTAAAGTTTTCATTGATCGTATTAAAGTGAGCTATGAACTGCGTCTTCATCTCGGCAACAAGGTCTTCGATGAGCTTTTCAAGCTCTTTCTTGGACTTTAAGATGTCCTCTCTTTGGGAGATCATGAACTCATAACGCTTGGAAACCTGATCGTATTCCTCTATAGAATTAAGATTGACAGGCCCTAAGTCCCTGATCGTATTGCGGAGCTGAGCAACTTCACGGCTTACTTTATTGATGTCCTTGACAGGCTCTGCTTCATCCCTAACATTGTCAAAGGTCACTTCATAGTTTTCCCAGAGACGGTTCTTGGCATCATCGATGTCATTTATATACTTCTCGTACTTGGATATATGTGCGGAAAGCTTGTTCCTTAAGTTATTGATCACATCGGAAACCTGAGTGATCCTGTCAACAAAACCGCTCATCTCCGCACTGATCTTTTCTTTTTCTTCGAAAAGACCTGCTATCTTGGTCTCAAGTCCGCTCTCGCTTTCTTTAAGTTTTTCGATTTTCTTGTCAATGGCAGAAGACTCTTCCTCTGCTTCCTTGATCTTGTTCAAAAGATCGGCTATCCCGTCATCCTTGGCCTTTTCGGCGTTTTTGGTGTCTTCGATCTGTCCCTTGATATGAGATGCAAGATCGAGCACACCGTTTCGCTCGGCAAGGAGACGGGCTGCAGCTGCAGTGATCTCGGCTTCCTTGTCCCTGACGGAATCGATCTTGGCCTTATATTCCTCGTTGATCTCGTCACGCTTGGCGATCGTCTCCTTAAAGCCTGCAAGAGAATCTTCGATCTCGGTCTCTATCGATTCATATTCTTCGATATCCTCTTCTGTCTTGATCTTCTCTTTGGACATATCGGACAGGGTCTGTTCATAACCCTTGATCTCATCAGAAACGCCCTTGGAGCGTTCTTCAAGATTACGGAAAGCAGTCTCAGCCTTGACGCGCTCCATGGAATAGAACTTGAGCTGCTCTGCGAGCTGTTCGAGTTCTATGGTGATCGTTCCGATCTGATCATCGATCTCCTGGCGGTCCTGCTCGGAATCGGCAAGCTTATTTTCGAGCGATTCCACTTTCTTCTTTAATTCATCTATCTCACGGGCACGTCCGAGGATGCCTATGCCTGAATTCTTAAAATATCCTCCGGTCAAAGAACCGCCCGGGTTGACCGCATCACCGTCGATACAGATTACCTTGGTCGAATGTTCGGTCTTGCGGGCAATGGTCCTGGCATCATCCAAAGTCTCGGATATAACGATCCTGCCAAGAAGATTGGATACTATGTCACGGAGCTCAGGATCGCACTTAACGAGTTCTGATGCAATCCCGATATAACCCTTGCAGGAAGAAGCTTTCTTCTTGACTTCAGGGGCTATGTCTCTGGATCTGATATTCTCCTTAGGAAGGAATGTAACCCTGCCGAGTTTGTTATCTTTAAGGACATTGATGAGATAAGATGCGTCATCTTCCGTCTCGGTAACAACATTATGGATCGAATTGCCAAGGGCAGTCTCAATGGCAACTTCATACCTGGCATCAACATTGATGAGGTCACCTATGATGCCGACAATCCTTTCCTTGACTTCCTTATCTTCCTTTGCCTTGTCGGAAAGTTTCTTAACTGACTCCTGATATCCGTCTTTACGGGATTCCAGATCCTTTAAGGACTTAAGTCTGGCTTCAAGAGCCACAAGACGCCTGTTGTTCTCATCAAAGAACTTGTTGAGTTCATTCTGCTTGACTTTAAGTTTGGCCATCTTTTCATCTCTTTCGGAGATGTCGGATTTTACATCCTTTTCGCCGGAGATCATGTCATGCCAATACTTATCGGCTTTGGAAAGCTCCTCATCAAGATCCTTGCCCGAGCTCTTTATCTCTTCAAGTTTAGCTTGAGTTTCCTTGATCCTCTCATCAAAAGCCTCAACCTTGCCTTTGGCGGCAAGGATATTCCTTTTTACTTCGAAAAGTTCATCCGTCTTGCCTTCGATCGTCTCGTTCACGGATCTGAAGGAATCTTCTTTTGCGGCAAGTTCTTCTTCAAGATCTGTCTTGTCTTTAAGGAACTTCTCGCTCTGATCCTTTAATGAAGCTGCTTCATCAAGGAGTTCCTGGGCTTTTTTCTTATGCTCTTCCCTTACCGAAACAAGCTCTTCTTCTGCTTTTTTGAGTTCGGCAAGAGTGTCTTCAGAGGCCTTAAGGCTTTCCTTATAGGAGATTATCTTCTGTCCGGCAACTTTCTGATCAGCCTTGAGGCCGTATTCCTCCTCGGTAATATCAGAGAGGTCCTGCCTTAATTCCTCGATCTTTTCCTCGATGGCATCAGCCTTGTCGGTAAACTCCTTATTGGAGTTTCTGAGCGCATCGAATTCCTCTTCCTTTGCCTTTATGTCGGCTTCAAGGGAATCTTTTACCTGCGACGAATCTCCCATCGTTCCCTCGGCGATATTGATCTTGGCACAAAGGAGAGATACCTCTTTTAGCTTAAGTTCCTCATAAGTCTTATGGTAGGTCCTTGCTTTCTCGGCCTGCTCACCCAAAGGCTCTATCCTGCCCTCGATCTCGCCTATAATGTCATTCAGACGGATAAGGTTATTCTCGGTGGAATTAAGCTTGCGCTCGGCTTCTTCCTTACGCATCTTAAACTTAACGATGCCGGAAGCCTCTTCGACGATCCTTCTTCTGTCTTCAGATTTGGAAGACAAGACCTCGTCGACTCTGCCCTGACCTACGATAGAATAACCGTCCTTGCCAAGGCCAGTGTCAAGAAACAAGCCTGTTATGTCCTTAAGACGGCAATTGACCTTATTGATCTGGTATTCGCTCTCGCCGGACCTGTAAAGCCTTCTTGTGATCTGTATCTCGGGGAATTCAAGATCAACACGGTGATCGGAATTATCAAGAACCAGCGTAACTTCAGCATAGTTCATGGCCTTCCTTGCGGAAGTGCCGTTAAAGATGACATCCTCCATCTTGCCGCCGCGCAAGGTCTTGATGCTCATTTCGCCCAATACCCAGCGCACAGCATCGGTAATATTGGATTTACCGCTGCCGTTAGGACCGACCACGGCAGTCATGCCGGGGCCGAATTCTATGACAGTATGTTCGGGGAAGGATTTAAACCCCTGAAGTTCAAGTTTCTTTAAATACATTAAGTAATATTACTAATTCCTAAGATAATGTCGATCAATTATACCACTTTTTATAGATAAGTGTCCTTATGAGGGATCAGCCGTTAAATATGTCATTATATCTGGCAATGGCAGCCTTGGCGCAGAGCTGTTCAGCCTCTTTCTTGCTGTGACCGCATGCTTTGGCCAAAAAGATATCATCGGCATAGACAGCACATTCAAACTCGAGATTATGGGCAGGGCCCCTCTCATCCAGGATCTTGAATGTAATCTCGTGCTGATTGCCCTTCATCTGAGCGATCTCAAGAAGTCTGCTCTTGTAATCAAGAAAAATCTCACCGTTTACAGCTTTTTGGATTGTCTCGGTAAGATTTTTTGTGACTACATCGAATGCAGCATCAAAACCGCCGTCAAAATATACCGCAGCTACAACAGACTCAAAACAGTCTGCCAAAGACGAAGCCTTATCGGCTCCTCCGCTCTGAGCCTCACCTTTGCCGAGCTTTAAGTATTTGCCAAGTTCCAGTTCCCTTGCAACTTCAGCAAAAGACTGCTCGCATACTGCAGTAGCACGCATCTTGGTGAGATATCCTTCACCTGCCATTGGCTTCATATCATATAAGATCCTGCCTACGGCAACATCGAGGATGGCATCCCCAATGAACTCAAGACGCTGGTTTGACTCATAATGCTCTCCGCCGTTCTCGAAAACATAAGTAGTATGGGTGAAAGCCGTCTCCAATAGAGAAATGTCTTTGAACTTATAGCCCAATGCTTCCTCAAATCGGGAATAGTCCATATAATCCTCCATTTAGCTAAAAAAGAACTGCCTCAAAGGTGAAAATATCACAATTGAGGCAGTAGGTTATATTATCATAGTCCTAAGATCAGTTCTGTGTCAGACCTGCAATGTAATTGACTGCATCCTTAACAGTAACAACTTTCTCAGCGACATCATCAGGGATCTCGATATCGAATTCTTCTTCCATAGCCATAACAAGCTCGACCATATCAAGAGAATCTGCATTAAGATCGTCGATAAAAGAGGAATCCTCCTTGATAACGTCCTCATCTACCCCAAGCTGATCAACGATCATACCCTTGATAGTGTCAAATAATTCATCATTTGTCATAATTTCCTACCTCCAAATTGGATTGTTAAATTCAATCAACAAACTACTTTTAACGAAACATTGATAAAAAGTCAATACTTATTTTCGAAAAAATGTTATTCCGTTAAATAGTTCTTATTCTTTAAAAGATAGTCAAGGCCTGAAATGACAGTCATAATGACGCTGATAATAAACAAGATGTCGCCGATTATGGTAATGGCGCAGGTTTGGAGCGGGTAATGACCGTCAAAACCGAAGATCTTCATAAGGGAAGGCTCGAACATCAGGTAAATGACAGCGATCATCTGAGTAGTAGTCTTGACCTTGCCGATCATCTTGGCTGCCATGACAACGCCCTTGGCAGAAGCGATCATCCTTATGCCGGAAACCATAAACTCACGAAGAACGATTATGAACACGAACCATGCCGAGATCCTGCCCAAAGCAATAAAAGCCAGCAAAATGCTTATAATGAGCACCTTATCGGCAAGAGAGTCAAGGAATTTCCCGAGATCTGTTATGAGATTCTTACGTCTTGCTATCTGTCCGTCAAAGAAATCCGTAAGAGATGCAATGATAAAGATCACAGCCGCGATCAGCATCCCGTGATCAGAAATAAAAGCATTCCATCCTGCAGGCTCAAAACCGTAGATGTTGACCGGCAACATAAAAAGGAGCGTTACCGGTATAAGTATTATCCTCAATAAAGATAATTTGTTGGGCAGATTCATACTGTCACCCCCGTAATATCGTAATCAAACACTTCGACCAGCTTTACGTCATAGCTTTCCCCTATGACCAGATCGAAGTCTGAAGAATTAGCCACATAAATGACCGGATCATCTTCCGGAGCTTCAGCGTAACTTCTTCCGACATAAAATATACCGTCATCAGCCACTGAGTCAATAAGGACTTTCACACAAGTTCCCAAACGCTTCTTTGCGGATTCTTCGGCGATTTCCTTCTGAACGGCATAGACTTTTTCATATCTTGCCTGTTTTATATCATCCGGAACCTGATCTTCCATATCGAATGCAGGAGTACCTTCCTCAGGCGAAAAGATAAAGCAGCCCAATCTGTCAAAACGCCATTTCTTGAGATTTTCGATCATGCTGTCGAAATCTTCCTCGGTTTCTCCGGGAAATCCTACCATAACGGTAGTCCTTATTATCACATCAGGGATCTTATCCCTTATCATCTTAAGTCTTTCCGTAATGAGTTCGGCAGTATCGCGGCGTCTCATGGCTTTAAGTATCCTGTCTGAACCGTGCTGGATCGGAATATCCAGATAATGAGCAACTTTGGGGATCTTGGCGATCTCATCTACAAGTTCCTCGTTAATGCCGTCCATGTAACCGTACATGATCCTGATCGTCTCAAATGTTTCAATCTCGGAAAGTTTCCTTAATAGTTCGGGAAGACGCCTCTGCTTATAAAGGTCTATGCCGTAATTTGTCGTATCCTGAGCAGTAAGTATGATCTCCTTATAACCTCTGGCGGCTATATCACGGGCTTCGGCGAGGATCTCATCTTCCGGTCTTGAAACAAAGGTACCCCTGATAAGAGGGATAGCGCAGAAGGCGCATCTGTGAAGGCAGCCCTCCCCTATCTTAAGCCAGGCATATCCGTTAGTAGATATGGCCCTGTCATTCATAAGGTGACTTATGCCGCCAACTCCGCTTGTATCAGAAGCAAGATCAAAGGAAGGCTCTTCAGAAGAATATAATCTGTCTATGCATTCACATATATCCTTATAATGAGCAGTGCCAAGAACGGCATCAACCTCGGGAAGATCTTTCTTGATGTCTTCCGGATAGCGTTGAGCCAGGCAGCCCGTTACGACAATGAACCTGACATTCCCTTCAGGCATCTTATGATCTGCAACATCGAGAATGGTATTAATGGCTTCTGTCTTGGCTGATTCGATAAAGCCGCAGGTGTTGATGACAACAACTTCGGCATCCGTAAAATCAGGGACGATACTATATCCGTGCCCGGAAAGCAATTTAGACATGCATTCCGCATCAACCAGATTCTTGGAACATCCCAATGCTATTAGTGATATGTTGATCGCTTGTTTATCCATACCCGCTGATTATAGCATAACAAAAGGAAAGCAAACAAAAGGATATAAAAATCCGGCTGCAGCAGATTATTCGTTCAAAAATGCGTTAAAAGCCGAAGATGCGGTTTCATATGTATATCCGCGCCTTGAAGCGAGCCGGAGATAGTCTTCTCGGTGGTCTTCAGGGTTTGCTATAGGATCCAAAGATCTGTATAAAGTTAAGCATGTTTCCTTATCCGGAGGGAGCTCATCGCAGATACTGTCTGCAACATCTTCGGCAATACCTGCCTCTATCAGCCTGTTATAAATGAAAGCTGCACTTTCCTGTTTCTTATCAGTGCGGGTTCTTAAGACCTTTTGGGCAGCCTTCATGTCATCAATATATCTGTTATCAATAAGTTCACGAACGGCATCAGCGGATACATCTTCAGAAAAACCCTTATTCATCAGGAAGGTCTTGACCTTTCCTGATGAATAAGTAGAAATACCAATGTGTCTGATACCGCAGCTTACAGCCTCATCAACGGACTTGCGGTAGGGATCTGAAATGTCATTCTCACCGTTATAGATGATCATGGGAATTATTCGTCTATTCCGAGGATATCCTCTGCATCAAAATCATCATCTAACTCTTCAACATCATCGGATGCTGCAGGAGCAGTGAGATCCTCACCGTCAGCGGGCATATATGATTCACGGATAAGATCTTCGATCTCGGCCTTAACATCAGGATGCTCGATAAGATAGATCCTGGTATTATCCTTACCCTGACCGATCTTATTGCCCTTATAAGAGAACCATGAACCGCTCTTGATCATGATGTTATTCTCAACGGCCAGATCGATAATACAGCTCTCTGCAGAGATGCCCTGACCGTACATGATATCGAACTCGGCTTCCTTGAAAGGCGGAGCGACCTTATTCTTTACGACCTTAACTCTGGTATGGTTACCGACAACATCCGTGCCGTTCTTCAAAGCTTCAACACGTCTTACGTCAAGTCTTACGGAAGCATAGAACTTAAGAGCACGTCCGCCCGGTGTTGTCTCGGGATTACCGAACATGATGCCGACCTTCTCACGGAGCTGATTGATAAAGATGCATACGGTATTGGATTTTGCAACGACAGGCGCAAGTTTCCTCAGAGCCTGGCTCATGAGTCTTGCCTGAAGACCTACATGGGCATCACCCATCTCACCTTCGATCTCAGCTCTAGGAACAAGAGCTGCAACCGAGTCAACTACGATAACATCGATACAGCCGGATCTTACAAGAGTCTCACAAATCTCAAGAGCCTGCTCACCTGTATCAGGCTGAGAAAGGATGAGATTATCAACATCTACACCGATATTGCCTGCATATACCGCATCAAGCGCATGCTCGGCATCGATAAATGCACATGTTCCGCCGTTCTTCTGCGCTTCGGCAACACAATGAAGAGCTACAGTTGTCTTACCGGATGATTCGGGGCCGAAGATCTCAATGATCCTGCCCCTGGGAAGTCCGCCTATGCCAAGAGCCATATCCAATGTCAATGCACCGGTGGAAATAGCTTCTATCTCAACGGATGCCCTGTCACCCATTCTCATGACTGCACCCTGACCGAACTGCTTCTCTATCTGGGCAAGTGCCGCATCAAGCGCCTTCTTCCTCTCATCGGAATCATTGGCGGGAACTGATCTTACTTCATTCTTAGTCGTATTCTTACTCTTAGCCATAACGAGATCCTCCATGTTGCGAACATTCGTTCTTATTTCTGAATCCATTCTATTAATAACAATAACATTTGTCAACAGAAATCATCTCACAAATTTTGGGACCTTGTAGGTTTTTGCGATTTGGGGGACTTTAATGGGACAGAACTTACTGCTTCTTCTTCGGTTTAAGCTTGTTGATAAAGCGGTCCAGCCAGAATCTGGCTTCTTCCATCTTGAGAATGATAGCCATACCGAAATATACGATAATGCATACAACTCCCCTGCCCGCCAGGCTCAATACGGAAGAAAGCTTGGACGGACCTGCATGGAAAAAGTTTTCGATAACGAACAGAACAGCGCACATAACCAAGAGGCATAAAGCAGATTTCAGGATAAATACGGCTATGTTGCGCGGCTTGATGTTCTTATTTCTCATATAGAGGATTATAAGGATGACCATCTGTATAATGCTGCTTACGGAATAAGCTATGGAAAGCGATTTCAAACCGAAATCTTTGTTTATCAGGATATAGCAGAGCAAAGGATTGGTTATAAGACCTGCAACGCCTGCGACAAGAGGAACCTTAGTCTTGCCGATCGCATAGAAAGCATGGTTCATGACATGTACGATCGACTGTGTGATTATTGGCAATACGAGGTAACGCAAAAGAACAGAAGCATCTGCTACGTTTGCGTCTGTATATCTGGATCCCCATTGATATATTGCAGCAACGACATTCTGGCTCAAGATGAATATCATTCCCGCAGAAGGGATCGTAAGGAAAAGGATATTCTTTATGCTGGTGGTAAGAAGATCCTTGCATTCATCGTATTTCTTGGACTCATAAAGCCCTGCAAGGTGCGGCGTCATGACGGTGCCGATACTGACGGCAAAGATCCCGTAAGGGATCTGCCAGATGGTATTTGCATTCCTGAAAAGGAAGATTATGTTGCCGAACCTTCCGGTAAACATGTTGAGAATGACAACATTAAGCTGAACGATCGATGCGGAGAACATGATCGGCAATGCGCGTTTCAAAAGGAAAAGAAATTCTTTGTCTTTGGGTTCGAACTTAAACCTGAATTTCCTTAAAGTGCTGAATCCGAGGATATAAAGGAACATAAAGTATATGACGGCTGATACCAGAACGCCTGCAGTTGTATGCATGAGTTCGCTCCGGGAATTGCCTGCCAGGATCATTATCGAAAGCAAAACGCAGATATTATAGACCGTAGGGGCAAATGCCGTTGACGAGAAACGCTTATAGGCATTCAGGATGCCGCTCGACAAAGCAGCCAGCATGATAAAGAAGATCTGAGGGAAAAGGAACTTGGACGCGTTGGCAGCCAGATTAAGTTTCACGGGATCTATCTTGTCATCATTGGCAAGGAAGAGATTATATACGCTGTATATCTGTTCCGAAAAGATAACGCCCACGGTACATACAATGATCATAACGACGGAGATGACGGACACGAAGATGGATACGGTCCTGATACCTCTCTTCTCTTCATCTACGGCAAGAGAGCCTGACATATAAGGCGCTACGGACGAGAATATGGCGCCGCCGACCAGAAGGTTATAAAACAGATCCGGAATGTTAAAAGCAAGAGTATAAGCATCACGGTAGAGTTCATCGAACTTGATGCCTACTATGATGTCTCTTACAAAGCCCGATCCTTTCGACAGGAGTAATCCCATCATCATGAGGATCGTGGCTATGACCATGCTCTTCTTTTTGCTTTGCGGATCTTTTTTCTTATCCATTTCTTATTATTTCCCCGGCAAGCTTAAGTGCTTCAACAACGCTTTGTTCTCTTATCTTAAGCCTGTCCCCTTCAAACTCAAATCTTTCGGTCCTGCTCTTACCGTTACAGTATGCGCTGATATAGACCGTTCCGACCGGCTTGGCCTTTGATCCCCCGTCAGGACCTGCAATGCCAGTCGCTGATACGCCGACATCAGAGTTAAGCTCTCTTGCGGCTCCCATAGCCATATATTCGGCGCATTCTTTCGATACTGCACCGACTGATGATATCACATCAGAAGGAACTTTCAATGAATTTATCTTAACTTCATTCGAATATGACACAATTGCCCCTTTGAAAAACTCGGATACTCCGGGCACAGCGACCAAAGATGCGGATATGAGTCCTCCTGTAAGGCTCTCGGCAAAAGCAATAGTCAATTTATGTGATCTTAAGAGGTCGCAAAGCTCGTTTACGCGTTTTTCGATCTCTGTCATCAGACGTCTCCTTTCGACTGCATCTCAAGCCAATCAGTCTGAGTAATTAGCACCTTACGGGGCTTACTGCCTTCAAAGGGTCCGATAATATGCTTTCTTTCCAGAACATCGATAAGACGGGCAGCTCTGGGATATCCCACACCCAGCCTCCTCTGAAGTATGGAAACACTGGCCGATCCGTATTCGATAACGACCTCTACGGCCTTTTCGAAAAGATCATCGCCTTCCTGATCATCACCGCCGGAGGAAGCCTCTGCTCCGCCGCCTGCAGTGCCGTTTGCTACGGAATCGATTATAGTCTGGTCGTAATCAGGACCGTAATTCTGTTTAAGATAATTAACGATAGCCTCAACTTCGGCATCTTTAAGAAACGCACCCTGTCCTCTGACGGGCTTGGGAGCCGAAAGCGGCGCATAGAGCATATCGCCCTTGCCCAGGAGTTTCTCCGCGCCGACAGAATCCAGGATGGTACGGCTGTCAACGCCTGAGGATACGGCAAAAGCTATCCTCGAAGGAACATTTGACTTGATAACGCCTGTAATAACATCAACCGAGGGACGCTGTGTTGCGATGACAAGATGAAGGCCGGCAGCTCTTGCCATGGCGGCAAGCCTTGCAATATGGTCTTCCACTTCTTTAGCGGCAACGGTCATGAGATCGGCAAGCTCATCGATTACGATGAGCACGAGCGGCAGGGGTTTCTCGCCGTTATAAGTAAGATATTCATTATATCCTGCGATATCCCTGACGGAGTTCTCAGCGAAGAGAGAATATCTCCTGTTCATCTCGGCTACGGCCCAGGCAAGTGTTGCAGCTGCCTCCTTGGCTTTCGTGACAACAGGCATGTAAAGGTGCGGTATTCCGTTATATACGGCAAGTTCAACAACCTTAGGGTCGATCATTATCATCCTGACCTGATCGGGTGTCGCATGACAGAGGATGCTGGTCAGAATGGAATTGATACATACAGACTTACCGGAACCCGTGGAGCCTGCAATAAGAAGATGCGGCATCTTGGCAAGATCGCAATAAATGGGCTTGCCGGGTATATCACGGCCCAAAGCGACCGTAAGAGGAGATGATTTCTTAAATTCGGGCGTCTCAAGAAGACTGCGCAGATGCACTACTGAAGATTTGTCATTAGGGATCTCAATGCCGATAGCGCTCTTTCCGGGGATAGGCGCTTCAATACGGACGGAAACTGCAGCCATAGCAAGCTTGATGTCTTCCTGCAGATTGACAACTCTGCTGACTTTGGTACCCGTTGCGATCGTAAGTTCAAATCTTGTGATAGAAGGTCCGTAAGTGATATCTACAACCTTGGATTCAATACCGAAACTCCTTAAAGCCTCTTCAAGCTTTCTCGCCTTCATCTGAAGCTGGGCATTTGATTCCTTGGCAGTAGTCTTGACGGAATCAGCTTCTAGCTTTGATGTCGGAGCAGGTGTATATGCTCCTTTTCTGCGTCTTACGGCAGGTTGCTTATTAAATGAAACATCAGAAGCAGTCTTAGCACTTCTGTCGTCTGCGCCTTCGATTATCCTGCCTTCAGTCTGCGAAAAGCCTGAAACATCAGTATTCCTGTTAACGGGGATGGCAGCATTGTCAGAAGATGAAGTCCTTCTTGAAATCTTGTTTACAGGTTTATCGCTACCGGGCATGACAGGAGCTCTCACGCTTCCTCTTTCCGTGGATCTGTAATCTGAAACGGAAGGCGCATCATCCGTTATCTCATACATCTCATCAGCTCCCGTATAATCTGATCCGCTTTCGACAACATTGCCGCCGAAAGGTCTCTCATCGGGCTCGGGGGTCAGGTCAAAGAAATCCTGCTCTTTTTTCTCGGGAAGGAATGAAGGTCTCTTCATCTCGGAGGGCCTGTGCAAAGGAGCATTCTTGGGCATGGCCGTATAAGTGAAATCAGCTTCGGGATGTTCCTGAGTGGTATCTACAGTCCTGTTTTCGTAATTGAGTATACCTTCCTCCTGCTGTCTTACGCCGAAAGCAGGATCAGTAACATCTATGAAGCCTGTCTTGCTGTCAACGGGTATCGCAGGCTGGAAAGGATCCCTCCTGGGCTGACTTCTCATGGAAGCGCCCTGACCGGAATAACCTACTGCTTTATTTACGGCATCGTATGTTCCGTTCTTTTGGATCCTCGTGTCAGAACCCGTATAAACAGCAGCACCGGGCTGAGGTCTGTAGTGATTAACATTTCCCGCTCTCTTGCGGGCAACGGCATTTCCTATGGCATCAGCGGTCTTTCTGGCAGTTTTCTTGAGGGAAACCCTGAATACGAGAACCACCTGAAGGATAAAGAACAAAGCCAAAGTAAGGCAGGTCAGGACCTTGCCTACTGCCGTATAAAGGGCAAGAGCGATCATGCCGCCTATTACACCGCCGGGAAGGACAAATGACTCTGTTGTTTTCGAGATCAGGGACTTATCGACTCCGGACTGCCAGAGCAAAGAGATCGCTGCCGTTGCCGTATGCTCTCCCTTGCTGTTTACCGCCAAAGTGCGGAAATGATCGAAATCCATGGTAACAGCCGCAAGAAATGCGGATACCGCAAAGATAATGACTATAACGGTAAGAACACGGAACTTGGCCACGCCCTGACGCTTTTCGAAAAAGAAATCAATTGCAGCATAAAGGATAAATGCCGGTATGAGGTTTGCAGCCGAACCTATGAGGCCGAATCCAACATCTCTTACGGCAGATCCTGCAACACCGGTAATGCCTGACGGCAGATAAAACATCAGGATCAAAGCAAGAGCCAGGAAGAATAAGACTATGCCGCAGGCTTCACGTCTGTTATCGTTCTGTTCCAATGAGAAGCCTCCTTGCAGCCTTATAAATAAGCACCTGTGTCTTTGCGTCCTCTATCTTACCGGAATCAGCCATATCAAGAAGTTCCTTAAGAGGCACCTTATGTATCGAAATAAATTCGCCGCTGTCCGGATGCGTGCCCTTATATTCAAGGCCGCGGGCCAGATAAAGATAGATTATCTCCGAACAGTAGCCCGGAGTTGCGGCTGCTGTGCCGACTGCTTCGATGTCGGAAGCCGTAAAACCTGTTTCTTCCGTAATCTCCCTGGCAACACATTCTTCGGGGCTCTCACCTTTCTCGATCTTGCCGGCGGGAGCTTCAAGATAAACCTTGCCTACGGCAGTGCGGTACTGCTTAACCATGTAACAATTAAGATCGTCATCTATGGGAAGGACGCAGCAACCGCCGTTATGTTTTATTACTTCACGGGATGCTTCCTTACCGTCGGGAAGCATTACCTGTCTTAATTCACAATCGAAAACACGTCCCGAATAAAGGATCTCGGAACTGATCGTTACTTCTGTCAAATTGTCGTCACTACAGTCACATCTGCCCATAGAAAGACCAAATACCTGCTTTACTTGTATTTAGCAGCCGCATTTACTGCCAAAGCATCACAGCGGTTGTTATATTCATTGTCAGCATGCCCTTTGACCTTCACGAATTCGATCTTATGGATCTCACATAACCTTAAGAGTTCCTGCCAAAGATCCTTATTTGCAACTTCTGCTTTTGCGCTGTTGACCCAGCCGTTGCGGGTCCAATTGTCGAGCCAATGCTGAGAGAAGGCATTAACCACATAGGCACTGTCACTATATACAGTCACATTACATGGACGCGTGAGAGCAGAAAGCCCTTTTATCACGGCCAGGAGTTCCATACGGTTATTAGTCGTAAGTTCGGCTCCCCCGCTCATCTCCTTCTCGACTTTGCCGGCTATGAGTATACAGCCCCATCCGCCGGGGCCCGGGTTGCCTGAGCATGCTCCGTCAGTGTATATTGTAACATTAGTGAGTTCGGACATTCTTTACTTTCCTGTGGCAAGTTCGACTGTTCTGTTGTATGCCGCGTCTACTGATTTGATAACAGCATCACGGAAGCCGTTCTCTTCAAGAGCAGCAACGCCTGCGATCGTCGTTCCTGCCGGTGAACATACCATATCCTTAAGAACAGCGGGATGAAGTCCAGTCTCAAAAGCCAGCTTACCGGATCCCATTACTGTAGCTTCGGCAATCTTAAGGGCATCTGCCCTGGGAATACCGTATTTTACTGCTGCATCAGCCATTGCCTCGATAAAGAGCATGACATATGCAGGTCCTGTGCCGGATACGCATCCGATGACATCAAGAGTCTTCTCATCACACTCGATGACTATGCCGCAGGTCTCGAAAAGCTTGATACAGAAGTCTTTCTGTTCTCCTTCGATCCTTACGGGAACAACTGCGGAAACACCGGAAGCCACCTGTGCAGGCGTATTGGGCATGACTCTTAAGATCTTGCGGTCCTTGCCCGCGATATTTTCGATCCTGGAGACCTTGACGGCTGCAGCGATGGATATGATGACACATTCATCCTTAACATCGGGCATCAGGCCTTCCAGAGCTTTATCAAACTGCTGGGGCTTAACGGCCATAAGTATATAGTCAGCATCCGTAACAGCGCTCTTGACATCGTCGGTAGCCTTGCAGCCGTATTCAGCTGCGACTGTGTCTGCAGCATCTTTTCTGACATCAAATACGCAAAGCTCATCTTTATTGATCATTCCGGAAGAAATGAATCCCTTAATAAGCGCTTTCCCCATGTTGCCGGTGCCGATAACGGTAAACTTCATAGCATCTCACCTCATAATTTTAATAATATAAGATAGACATAATATTAACATTCCACTTGACAGAGTGCAAACCATTCGATAAACTACCTCTTGTCGTTACAGGGGAGTGGCTCAACGGTAGAGCAGCGGTCTCCAAAACCGCCGGTTGCGCGTTCGAATCGTGTCTCCCCTGCCAGACAATAATAAAAGGGATGCCTCTTTGTGATCTGATCACTTTGGAGACATCCCCTTATTTATTTGATCCGCCTCGTGCACATCATGGTATCTCACTGACGATATTGAGCTGCCTAAGATATTGAAGGGCGGGCATTGAGCAGCTATCAGTAGTGTAGTGAGGCCTTTCAGCGTGATGTTCAGGCACCTCATCCATGCGTCCACGGCTGAGATTAAAGTATTTCCAATTCAGGACCTGCGAATGATCATCCCACATACAGTCGATCTCATAGTATTTACCGTCAATCCTAATAACATTCCATTCATGAGTGGAAGACCTGGTAATCCAGCATTCAAGTCCGGCCAGAGTCATAAGAAGTGATACTGCTTCCGCAAAATCAATGCAGATACCCTCGCCTTCCATCAGTACTGAATAGGCAAATGCATTTATATCTCTTTCAGGATATCGCTGATCTGCGATCTTATGGATCTTCTCATAGATCGCGATCTCCTTATCCAGGTCACTCATGTCATCAGTTATTGTCTTATATACTATTGAACGGGCTTTATTGAGAACCTTAAGGACCAGGTCATAGTCAGTTTCCATCACGGAAGTAAGAGCCTTATTGTCCTTGATAACCTCCCAGTCGGTTATCGGATTAGCAGCTATATTAAGGCTCTCCAGGGAATCCATATCTTTGATAGGTGCAACACTTGTTATCTTGTTGAATCCCATATTTAGCTCCTTTAATGAGCTTATGGCTGTAACAGGGGTTAAGTCGGTGATGTCACACTGCACCATGGTGAGATTTTTTAGATCTTTGCATCGTGACAGATCCGGAATGGTATCTATCGGGCTGTCGCTGATGTATATCTCCCTCAGTTTCACAAGATCTTTCAGTGGTAAGATATCCTTGATATAAGATAACTGGATAGAGATTCTGGTAAGATTCGTAAAGTATTCTATGCCGTTCAGAGACGGAGCATATACCAGATCAAGTGCATAAACATTCTTCAAATCCTCAGCCGTCAGGATCTCTCCTTCCGGAAGACCAAGCTGCTTTCTGGCTTCTGTTGCGATCACGGAATCTATGGCGCCACCCGGTGTTGCAGGATCGTTAGTTGCCAAAGGGACCTCATCCCTCTTTGGTTCTTCGATATATACTCTTTCGTAGTGTCCTGAGATCTGTTCCGGACCGAATTCGTCTGAGACGCCATAAATACTGAAAGTAACATCCGCAGTCCTGCCGTCAGTTATAACCTTAAATGTATCCTTATCACCTTCACGTTCACAAGTGATCTGGTTCCCGTCTTTTCGGGCAGCAACAACATAAGGTCCTATGGGATCAACCACATGAGATACAGAATAATTACCTTCTGCGATTTTTTTATAGATCACCTGGAATAAAACAGCTATATTCTTATCTTCACGAAGGAGTTCCATACGGACACCGACGGGGAAATCATCCCCCTTGGGTTTCTCATACATCATAAGATAAATACCTGTCACGTCTTGGGGCTCTGGTACTGTTGTCTCTGTTGTGGATTCTGTCGTAGTTTCAGAAGTAATCTCCGGCGGAGAGGAAGTCTCGCTGACAGAAGTCTCGTCTTTGGTCTCACCGGTCAAAAGCTGTTCCCCCTTGATACTGCATGCTGACGCCTGCAGCATGACCGTCATTACAAGGACCGCAGCGATGATCTTTTTCTTCGATCCGATAATTCTTTCAAACATATTTAATTCCCCCAATTTGTCTTTTTCTCATCCTTTTGTGATAAAACCCGGATATTTATCAAGTTTAAATTCAAGAAGATGATTTATGGTTATGAAAACTTACATTGCTTAACGATTATATTATGTCCGATTAGTTTTCCCCCTGCCCCCCGGGAATGCGGCAATAATGTATTAACAAAAGGGATGCCACTTTGTGATCTGATCACTTTTGAGACATCCCCTTTTGATTTATTCAAAGAAATTTCTGATCTCAGGCAACCACATTTTCCTTTGGAGTTATATCAAGCGCTACATAAACGGTCCCGTCAAGCTTGCCGAGCATGATCCTGAATGCATAATCATCGTTGATCAGATAACCGGTATCACCGTTTTCCAGATTGTTCAGCGTTTCGCTGACCAAAGCGCCTGCACTGACAGAATTAAGATCAGGAAAGATCGTCTCGAATACGGTTGTGTAGTAGTAAGTTATGAATGCCGGATTCGTAGATACGTCATCGTACTTTGAGAGGAACCTGAGATATACCAGTTTATCGTCGGAATTACGAACTGCGCCCATGAGACCGCAATCCCTTGCGCATAAAACATCAGATTTAAAAGTCTTAAGTCCCATCTCGCTACGGATCTTGGTAAGATCCTGGAGCTTGACGTTATTCACGACCTCAGAGTAATCAGATGTATCCGGGATCAAGCCGTTGACGGTATATGTAGTATTGCTTACTTTAAAGCCCCATGCAGAAAGATACTGGCTGTGAGTCTCGGAAGCATAAAGTTTCTCCAGGAATTCGTCATATGTATAATCGAATGACTTAAGCAAGGGTGCTGACATGAAATAATAAAGGCCGGCACCGATAACTACAAAAACGATCATCAGCAGACAGAATGCAATCACAAGGTCATTCTTGCACTTAAGACCGAAAGGAAGTTTCTTGAAAACTTCATCAGGGATCTCTTTACCTTCATATTCAGAAAGATCGATCTTATATTTTCTCTTGTAACTCTTTCCCTGTGCAGCAGCAGTTTCCTCGGAAGCGTCCTTATCTTCTTCATCTTCTCTTTCAGCATCATCTTCAGTTCCGGCATCAGACGTCTTCTTACTGTCTTCATCTTCCCAGACCGAATCTATTACAGCTGAAGCATCAAGTTCAGTATCAACTGCTTCAACATCAGAAGAGACTGACCCTTCAATCTCCTCAAGAGCGATATCCTCATTTATTTCCGGTTCTTTGTTATCCACTTTAAAAGCTGTCCTTTCTTTTGAGCTGACAAATAGATTATAATTAATTGTTTCCGAAAATCAATCAAGTTATTACAAAGGACGATACCATGAGCAATCTGCTGATATCCGGAGGATCAAGAGGAATAGGCGCCGCAACGGTTAAGCTTTTCGCATCAAGAGGCTGGAATGTCACCTACCTTTACAAACATGAAGCCCTGGTTACGGGAGACAACATCACCCCCGTTAAATGTGATGTCTCCGATTACGATCAGGTCATGGCCTTATCAGACAGGATCTCACCTCCCGACAGCCTGATATCCTGTGCCGGCTTATCAGTAAAAGGTCTGGCACAAGACATGGATATAAACGATTACAAAAAGGTCATCGATACAAATTTCGGAGGTTTTTTTAACCTTGTAAAACTGACTGCTCCATCGATGATCTCACGTCACAGCGGTTCTATCATAGCAATATCATCAATGTGGGGACAGACAGGCGCATCCTGTGAAGCCCTTTATTCTGCGAGCAAAGGAGCAGTCGATGCTTATGTGAAATCTCTCGCAAAAGAGCTCGGCCCTTCAGGTATAAGGGTCAATGCCATTTCACCGGGAGTGATCGATACGGACATGATGGCTGACTACAGTATCGAAGATAAAGAGCAATTGATCACAGAAACACCGGCAGGACGCCTCGGAAGCCCCGAAGACATTGCCGGATGCGCTTATTTTCTTGCAAATGAAGAGTCTTCTTACATAACAGGTCAGATAATCGGCGTAAACGGCGGATTCCTTATCTGAATCCGGGATTTGCCTCTTTTTCTTAAATTTGATAATCACTTTCAAGCCTGATATAATACAATAGATTTTTTTTATCCGGGGAAAGAGGTGATATCATGGCAGTTCAGAATACATATTCAAAAGTTACTCCCGAGATCGAGCAGCTTGCTTCTATATGCATGAAAAACAGCATCGATCCCGAATTATATGCAAAGCACGATGTCAAAAGAGGCTTAAGAGACCTTAACGGCAAAGGTGTCCTGACAGGTCTTACGGAAATATCAGAGATCAACGCGAGTAAGACAGTTGACGGAAAGACCGTCCCCATGGAAGGAGAGCTATTCTACAGAGGGATCAACATCCATGACCTTATCGCCGGCCGCGCCAACCGTCCTCCCTTCGGATTTGAAGAAGCAACTTATCTCCTGCTCTTCGGAAAACTCCCCACTACCGAACAGCTTGATGATTTTACAAGGATCCTTGCAGAGATGCGCATAAAGATGCCTAAGAATTTCTTCAGGGACGTTATAATGCAAAAGCCTTCAGATGACCTGATGAACAATCTCGCAAGGTGTGTACTTAACCTTTGCGCTTACGATACCAACCCCAACGATCTCAGCATCCCTAATGTCTTGAGACAGTCACTCGAGCTAATCGCCAATTTCCCGGTAATGGCAGTGCACAGCTACCATGCAAAGAGATACTATAAGGACAAGGGTTCCCTCATGATCCACCGTCCTCAGCCTAACATGTCAACAGCTGAGAACATACTTTATATACTCAGAGCCGATAACAAGTTTACCGCCCTCGAAGCCGAGATCTTAGACATCTCGCTCATGCTCCACGCAGAACACGGCGGCGGCAACAACTCTACATTCACTACACACGTCGTAACGAGTTCCGGTACGGATACCTATTCTTCCGTAGCGGCATCCCTCTGTTCTCTTAAGGGGCCCCGCCACGGAGGCGCCAACATCAAGGTCATGAATATGTTTGCCGACCTAAAGCGCAACATTTCAGATAAGACCGACGACGAAGAGATAACGGCATATCTCGATAAGATCCTCCACAAGGAAGCATTCGACAAGACCGGTCTCATCTACGGTATGGGACACGCTGTCTATTCGATCTCCGATCCGAGAGCCCAGATCTTCAAGACCTATGTCGAAAAACTCTCCAAGGAGAAAGGCCGTTTTGAAGAATATAAATTCTACAAGAAGGTTGAAGAGATCTCGGCAGATCTCATTGCCAAAGAACGCAAGATCTATAAGGGCGTATCCGCAAATATCGATTTCTACAGCGGTTTTGTATATAACATGCTGGGGCTCCCCATCGAGCTCTTCACTCCCCTCTTTGCCATAGCAAGGATCTCCGGCTGGTCAGCTCACAGGATTGAAGAACTTGTAAACAACGGAAAGATCATCCGTCCTGCATATAAGAGCGTTCAGGAAAGACAGGAATACGTACAGATTGAAGATCGCAAATAAGATAAGAATAAGATCTGTTATTGCAGTTTTGGTCGTCGCTATAATGGTGACGCCTGCTCTTTGCGGATGCGAAAACATATTGCAGAAAGCAATTGACCTGATCCCGGAAACAACACGCAATACTGATTACGACAATCTCTCGGATCAGTGGACAAAAGAATATGTAACCGAGAAATATGCAATAGATGATGCTTTCGAAAGATTATTGAAAGCAGCCGAAGAAGGAGACAAAGAAGCATTCGCAAAATGCTTTACTCCTGAAGCTCAAAAGAAATCCGGGTTTAACACTCTTGTTGACTCATTCTTTGAAAAATACCCCAAGGGTCTCGGCAAAGAAAAGATCGAACACAGACCGGGAGGCGCAGGCGGATCGATAAAAGACGATAAATTCATAAAGAAAGCCGGAGGCCGCGCAGAAGTTTGGATAGACGGCAAATACTACCAAATCGATGTAGGCGTCTGTTTCGTATATTCGGATGAACCTGACAAAGTCGGAGTAGAGAGCTTTTCGATACGAAACATGGAGGCTCTTGCAGTATATATCGACTACATTAATCAATTTGCCGAATACGATCCCGAAAAAATGGAAGATCCTATAATCTGCGATATAAAGAGTTCAGACGAAGTATCAGCCAAAATGATCAACGGCTGTCCTTACCTTTGGGAAGATACATCAACACCAAAGCTTTCCGTTGAAGAAATGAGAAAGCTCCTGACCGAATACAGGACTCTTTCCTCCCCTGAAGTACGTGACAAGATCGGTCTTCCTAATGCAAGAATTAAGCAATCAAACAGCACAGGATACGATTGTTTTTACGAACTTCAGCCCGTAAACGGCGTTGCTCATTATGCTCACATTACTACAAAGACTGAACTTGGCGAGATAATCGATGCATACGACTGCACCGCAGACAGTTACGATCTGGATAATCCTCTCTGTCCCTGGATAAGACCGGACCCGAATAATTAAAGATCATTTTGCAAAGAAGATCCCGTAGATAAGAACGATCAAGCCCAGAACTATCCTGTAGATACCGAAGGGCTTAAAGTCATGCTTTCTTATAAAGCCCATCATCCATTTGATAACAACAAAACTTACTCCGAAAGCCACGATAACACCTATGGCAAGGATCACGGCCTCATTTGCAGTAACAGTTCCCTTATACTTGATAATCTTAAGAAGACTCGCACCGAACATTACGGGAACGGCCAGAACGAAAGTAAACCTGGCCGCGGTCTCACGGCTGATACCCATAAGGAGCGACCCAACAATCGTTGTTCCTGACCTGGAAGTTCCGGGAAAGACTGCAGCTATAACCTGCCAGATACCTATAATGAGCGCATTTTTGTAAGTTAAACGTTCCAAAGATCTGACCTTAAAATCCTTATCCTTTATCAGATATTCGACCAAAAGGAAAGCTATACCGAATACAATGAGCGCCATGGCAACAGATATAGAGTTATAGAAATACTTTTCGAAAACACCATCAAAAAGAACTCCTACTATGCCCGCCGGAATGCATGCAATGACTATCTTTATCCAAAGGACTATCTTATCTTTCTTTACATATCGGCCAATGCCGGAATCAGAAAAGGGATCCTCATTATCCTTGCGGCCAAAGGGCCATATATCTTTCCAAAACAAAAAGACAACAGCCAGTATAGCTCCCAGTTGGATAACTACAAGATACAGGTCGAAGAACTCAGGCGAAACATTAAGTTTAAGGAACTCATTCAGAAGGATCATATGTCCCGTGGAACTTATCGGGATCCATTCGGTAACGCCTTCAACGATACCGAAAATAACTGCAACGATATAATCCCACATAAATCAAATAACTCCTCTGACAAAA
>JAIKVV010000036.1 GCA_024685385.1 Saccharofermentans sp.
GAGACCAGATTAAGGCAGCTTGGCGTTAAGGTCTACAGGCACTATCCCATCGACGGATATCCTTCCAACATCCCTCTGATCGTAAGCGAGGACGGATACGGACGCAACGATTACATCGAGACATCAAGAAAACTCGTCGTAGTAACGGCTCCCGGTCCCGGATCCGGAAAGATGGCAACTTGCCTTTCCCAGCTCTATCATGAGAACAAGCGCGGCATCAAGGCAGGATATGCCAAGTTTGAGACTTTTCCCATCTGGAGCATACCTCTCCAGCATCCCGTTAATCTGGCTTATGAAGCTGCAACGGCTGACCTTGCCGACGTCAACATGATCGACCCCTTCCATCTGGAAGCCTATGGCGAGACAACGGTAAACTATAACCGTGACGTTGAGATCTTCCCCGTGGTCAATGCGATCTTCGAGGAGATATTCGGAACGTCGCCTTACAAGAGCCCTACTGACATGGGCGTTAACATGGCAGGATTTGCGATCGTTGACGACGATACCTGCAAGGATGCTGCCAAGCAGGAGATAATAAGAAGATATTACAAAGCGAAGTGCGCTGCCAAGCAGGGAACTTCCGACGGCACGGAAGCAACCAAGATCGAGCTGCTCATGAAGAAGGGAGGCATCGACATCTCCGACAGGAGAGTCATCAGTTCCGCGCTCGTAAGGGCTGAATCCACCGGCGGTCCCGCCGTTGCGATAGAGCTTCCCGACGGGACCATGGTAACGGGCAAGACATCCGATCTTCTCGGAGCATCTGCAGCGGCACTGCTTAATGCATTGAAGGCTCTGGCAGGAATCTCCCATGACATCCCTCTCATATCGCCCATCGTAATAGAGCCCATCCAGGATCTCAAGATCAATCACATGGGCAACCGCAACCCGAGACTCCATACGGATGAGGTCCTGATCGCCCTGTCGATCTCTGCTGCGACCAACCCGGTGGCAAAGCTTGCGATAGAGCAGCTGGGGAACCTCCGCAACTCCGATGCGCATGCGACAACGATGTTATCTTCAGTCGATGCGAACATGTTCAGGAGACTCGGCGTGAACTTCACCTGCGAGCCCGTGTATCAGACCAAGAAACTCTACCATAAATAAGGCTTTTCGAAGGACCGGAAACTTTTTTCAAAAGAGCCGAATTTCCTGTTGAAAATCAAAAAGATTCTGATATAATTTTTTAGCATGCGCTTTTTGGCGCTAGTTTTGTGTTGAAAAAAACAAGGCAGGAGGTTCTAACATGAAAGTCAGACCGTCAGTCAAACCGATGTGCGAGAAGTGTAAGGTCATACGTCGCCACGGTAAGGTAATGGTTATCTGCTCAGATCCCAAGCATAAGCAGAAGCAGGGATAATAACAGATAACGGATCTATTGCGCCCGGATTTAGCCCCGGCCGTAGGATCAAAGAGAACACACGCGGAACTGCTCTAACCGCAAAACAAGACTTATTGGAATTACATATTGCATCGGTGCCGTAAGGGCGGCTGCTTCCCTAACCCGGAAGTTCCTTACAATCCATTGTTGTATATAAAACCAAATAAATACCATTAATTGGAGGTACACCAAATGGCTCGTATAGCCGGCGTAGATTTGCCCAATGATAAGAGAGTTGAGATAGCTCTTACTTACATTTACGGCATCGGAAGAACAAGCGCTTCTAAGATCATTGCTGATACAGGCATCAATCCTGATACCAGAGTTAAGGATCTCACAGAGGCAGAAGTCGCGAAGATCCGTGACAGCATCGAGAACGATTACAAGGTCGAAGGTGATCTTAAGAGAGAAGTCCAGAGCAATATCAAGAGACTGTCTGATATCGGCTGCTACCGTGGCCGCCGTCACAGACTCGGACTCCCCGTAAGAGGCCAGCGCACAAAGACAAACGCACGTACCCGTAAGGGACCCAAGCGTACTGTCGCAGGCAAGAAGAAGTAAGGGAGGCTTAATATATGGCTAAAGCAGCAAAGAAAGCAATCAGACCTAAGAGACGTGAGCGTAAGAACGTCATCGACGGACAGGCTCACATCCACGCAACATTCAACAACACGATCATTACGATCACAGATAAGCAGGGCAATGCCATTTCATGGGCATCGGCAGGCGAGCAGGGCATGAAGGGCTCCCGTAAGGGAACTTCCTATGCTGCTCAGGTTGCTTCCGAGGAAGCAGCTAAGAAGGCTGTCGATCACGGTATGAAGACTGTAGAAGTATTTGTTAAGGGCCCCGGTTCCGGAAGAGAATCCGCAGTAAGAGCTCTTGCAACAGCAGGACTTCAGGTAACCATGATCAAGGACGTTACACCCGTTCCTCACAACGGCTGCCGTCCGCCCAAGCGCCGCAGAGTATAATCCGTCAGGGATTTATCTGCGCGTTAACATAATCAAGATAAAGAGAGGATTATTGACATGGCAAGAGATATGACACCGGTCCTTAAAAGATGCAGAGCACTGGGTATTGAGCCTGCTGAATTGGGATACGATAAAAGATCAAAGAGAAAGGGCAAGCAGACCCGCGGCAAGATGAGCGAGTACGGGATGCAGCTCAAAGAGAAGCAGAAGGCAAAGTTTATTTACGGCGTTCTTGAGAAGCCTTTCAGAAACTATTTCACAAAGGCTCAGAAGCTCAAGTACGGTACAACGGGTGAGAATCTCATGATCCTCCTCGAGTTAAGACTCGACAACGTTCTTTTCAGAATGGGTCTGGCACGTACAAGAGACGAAGCAAGACAGCTCGTAAGCCACAAGAATGTACAGGTTAACGGTAAGACGGTCAACATTCCTTCTTACAGTGTTAAAGTCGGTGACGAGATCACTATCAAGGAGAGCTGCAAGGCTTCCCAGAGATATAAGGATATCGTCGAGGTAACAGGCTCCAGAGGAATCCCCGAGTGGCTCGATTCCGACAGAGAGAATCTCGCAGGAAAGATAACGGCAATTCCCACAAGAGAGCAGATCACTGTTCCCGTCAACGAAGTTGCCATCGTCGAGCTTTATTCCAAATAATAAAGACGACCCGACTAAGAATACTTCAAGGAGGATAAATTATGATGGACGTATGCGAACCCACCGTAAAGTGCATAGAGACCAACGAAGACAAATCGTACGGCAAGTATACTATCGGGCCGCTTGAAAGAGGCTTCGGCATTACTCTCGGCAATTCCATGCGCAGAGTACTCCTGTCGTCACTCCCCGGTGCTGCCATCACGGCAATTAAGGTTGACAAGGTTAAGCACGAGTTCGATACCGTACCCGGCATAATCGAAGATATGACCGAGATCATTCTCAACGTAAAGGGCGTAAGGGCAAAGCTCCATTCGGAGTCTTCCATCGTCAGCGTAAGCGTTGCAAAGGGTAAGTCCGGCGAGCTTACAGCAGGTGACATCGTTCACGGTCCCGATGTTGAGATCATGAATCCCGAGCATGTTATTGCTCACCTTAACGGTGCATCCGATGTATTCATCGAATTCACGATCGAGCAGGGCAGAGGCTATAACACGGCCGAGCAGAACAAGCCTGCAAGACAGGAGAGCGGATTGATCCCGATCGATTCCATCTTCACACCTATAAAGAAAGCTAATTATTCAGTAGAGAACACCCGTGTAGGTGACCGTTATGATTACGATTCACTTAACCTCGAGGTTTGGACAGACGGCACGATCGAAGTAGATGAGTCCCTGTCTTCTGCTGCTAACTGGCTCATTGATCACTTGAGATTCTTCACAGGCCTGGCAGAGACAGAGCCTGCGATCAGCTTCAAGAGCCCCGTTGAGAAGGGTGAGACCGATACAAAGCTCACTCAGCCCGTTGAGGATCTTGATTTTACGGTACGTACATACAACTGTCTCAAGAGAGCTCAGATCAATACCGTAGGTGATCTCGTAGGACACACCAAGGAAGAGATGATCAAGGTCAGGAACCTTGGTAAGAAGTCCCTGGATGAGATCGAAGACAAACTCGAAGAACTCGGTCTTTCACTGAAGGACCAGGATTAATATCAGGAGGATAAAGTAATGCCTAACAGAAAAATGGGCCGTGCGTCAGACCAGCGTACCGCCATTCTGAGAAACCTGGTTACGACCATGGTTATAAACGGTAAGGTTGAGACTACCGTTGCAAGAGCAAAGGAAGTATCTGCCATCGTTGAGAAGCTTGTAGCTTCCGCTGTCAAGGAGCAGGATAACTACACGACAAAGGATGTTACCGTTTCCGCTGCAAAGCTCGACGGTAAGGGCAAGAAGGTCCTTAAGACAAAGACATCCAAGAACGGCAACAAGTACGAAGTAGTTGACCGTGAAGTCAAGACAGTTTCCGTTCAGGTTGACGCTCCTTCACGTCTCGCTGCACGCAAGCAGATGAGCTACTGGCTCCGCAAGAGCCATGACGAGGAAGGCAATGTTGTCAATCCCGTCAACAAGATGTTCTCTGAGATCGCACCCAGATATGCAGGCCGCAACGGCGGTTACACAAGGATCGTACGCATCGGCGCACGCCGCGGTGACGGTTCCGAGATGGCTGTTCTGGAATTCGTCTGATCCGGAATAATTAATTGTAAAGTTAAAAAGACGGAGGGAGTTTACAATTCCCTCCGTTCTTTTTATAATTATCTTCGCTATGCCACAATTAACTGATGACAAAAGGATAATAGTCGATAAGGTCTCCTTTTCCTACAAGTCTGATGATGTGTCTGATTCAAGGCCCGATAAAAAGGCTCTGGACGGCATCACTCTCAATATAGAGAAGGGTTCTTATACTGCCGTGACCGGACCCAACGGTTCGGGCAAATCCACGCTTGCCAAATTGATCGACATCCTCGAGATGCCGGATGAAGGCAGGATCGTGGTATTCGGCAAGGATACTTCTTCAGATCGGTCTTTCTGGGACATAAGGCGCAAATGCTCGATAATATTCCAAAATCCCGATAACCAGATAGTCGGAACCACCGTTGAAGAAGATGTGGCATTCGGTCCCGAAAATCTCGGCGTTCCCACGGATGAACTCAGAAAACGCGTTGATAAGGCCTTAAAGGATGTAGGTCTTTACGAATACCGCGAAAGGCCTTCTTCGGCCCTGTCGGGAGGTCAGAAGCAGAAGCTCGCGATAGCGGGCGCTCTTGCCATGCATCCCGATATATTGATAATGGATGAATCCACCTCCATGCTGGATCCCCATTCAAGGCAGGAAGTCCTGGACATCGTGGAAGCGATGAGGATAAGGGATGATCTGACCCTCATAACGATAACCCATGACATGACGGAAGCTGCAAGGTGCGACAGGATCCTGGTAATAAAGGACGGCAGGGTCGCCCTGGAAGGGACTCCGGCTGAAGTCTTTTCCGAGAAGGAAAAGATCGATGAGATGTCTCTTGTCATGCCGGTGGAATATTCTTTCGCCTACAGGCTCGCGGAGCTTTCGGGCGGGACTCTTTCCATGGAAGACCTTAAGGACAGGGAAAGCCTTAAGACCGCCTGCGCAAGGGAATTAAAGAAGATAACTCCCGGCAGCATAAAAGAAAGCCCCTTTGAAAAGAAAGCCGAAAAGGATGAAGTCATATTGCAGGTCAAGGACTTGTCCTATTCATATGATGACGGCAAGACTTATGCCCTGGAAGGCATAGATCTTGACGTTCACAAAGGCGAGATCCTTGTTATCGCGGGGAGGTCAGGCTGCGGCAAGACCACTCTGATAACGCATTTTAACGGCATATTGAAAGCGCAGAAAGGCTCCGTGACCGTAAACGGGATCGACAGTTCCGACAAGAAGAACGTAATGAAGATCAGGCAGAAAGTGGGCCTCGTCTTCCAGTATCCCGAATATCAGCTTTTCGATGAGACGGTCTATAAAGACATCTGTTTCGGCCTTAAAAGATGGGGTGTTCCCGAAAACGAATACCGGGAGCGTGTAAATAAGGCCTGTGAGATGACGGGCTTTAAGACAACTAATCTCGAAAAGAGTCCCTTCGAATTATCGGGAGGCCAGCAAAGGAGGGCTGCGATAGCAGGAGTCCTGGTCATGCAGCCTGACATCCTGGTAATGGATGAACCCGGCGCAGGTCTTGATCCTGCGGGCCGTAAAGCCATGTTCGACATGATCAGCCGTCTTCGCGATTCGGGAGTTACGGTAATAATCGTATCCCACAACATGGATGATTCCGCGATAGTTGCAGACAGGGTCTGCTACATGAGAAGAGGAAAGATAGTCAAGGTCGGAAAGCCCGAAGAGATGTTCTGCGGGGCGGAAAACGAGTTTAACATACCGAGGCCCTACATTACGGAATTTGCTCTTGAAACAGCTTCGCTTGCGGGCATCGGGGATTATGATTCCTGCGGGGATTTTACTCCCGAAGGAGAAGCATTGGCATTGGCTTCTTATTATGCGGGGGGTGATCATCATGATAGGTGACATGACTCTCGGAAGATATTCCAATACCGATTCCATACTTCACAGGACCGACCCCAGGGTCAAGCTGATACTCTATGTCATCTACCTGGTCGCGATCTTCATGATAACGGATCCTCTGGCATTGATCGCTCTTGCGATCGTCACATTGGTCCTGATCTTCATGAGCAACACGGGCCTTAAGATGATATGGCTTACGGTAAAGCCTGTCCTGCCGCTTGCGTTGTTCATAGTCGTGATAAATCTTTTTACCATCAGGACGGGCAGGGTCCTCTTTAACAAGGGCTTCATCTGCATTTCCGATGAGGGTATCTCAAGAGCCGTATTAATGGGGATGAGGCTCATATTCCTCATCATGATCACGAGCATCTTCCTTACGCTTACGACGACTCCGCTCAAGATATCTGATGCTCTGGAGAGCTTGTTCTCCTGGCTCAAGGTTATAAGGTTCCCGGTCCATGAGATGGCCATGATGATGTCCATCGCCTTGAGGTTCATCCCGACGCTTTCGGATGAGACCAAGAAGATCATGAATGCCCAGATGTCCAGGGGCGCCGATTACGACACCGGCGGATTCATAAAGCGCATCAAGGGTTACATCACCGTTCTGGTGCCTCTCTTCGTATCAAGCTTTAACCGGGCCGAGGATCTGGCATGCGCCATGGATGCAAGGTGCTACAGGGGAGGCGTCGGAAGGACCAAGCTCAACCCCCTGAAGATCCGCAGAGCCGACATTGTCATCGGCATAGTCCTTGCCCTGCTCGCTGCATCTCTCGTAATCACGGACCGCATTCTCGGGCAAGTCCTTATTTAATTAGTTATCCCCATGTGATAAAATCACCTTGTTTCTTAACCCCGAGAACGAAAGGAATTCATACTATGGCTTATTATGTCGGAATAGATCTTGGCGGAACCAACATCAAGGCCGGAGTTGTCGACAGTGACGGCAATCTTCTCAACAAACTCAGCATCAAGACCCATGCCGAAAGAGATGAAAAAGAGATCATCCACGATATGGGGAAATTGGCAGTCGATGTCATAAAAGACCTGGGCAAGGAGATCTCCGATATCGAAGCCATCGGCATCGGATCCCCGGGAACACCTGATAATGAAGAAGGTCTGCTGGTATATTCCGCTAATCTTCCTTTCAATAATTCACCCATGAGAAAACTCATCCGGGATGTCGTTGACCTCCCGGTCTACATAGACAACGATGCAAACTGCGCAGCCATGGCTGAAGCCGTTGCAGGCGCAGCCAAGGGCACGAAGGATTCCGTCACCATTACTTTGGGAACGGGTGTCGGAGCAGGCGTCATCATCAACGGCAGGATCTATTCCGGCTTCAATCAGGCAGGTTCCGAGTTCGGCCACACAGTCCTGGTCTCAGGCGGACTTCAGTGCAAATGCGGCCGTCGCGGCTGCTTTGAGCAGTATGCATCCGCATCCGCTCTTGCCAGGATGACCAAAGAAGCTGCTGAAAAGAACCCTGATTCGATCCTTAAGGACCTTATCGCAAAGGAAGGCGGATCCAATGCCAAGATCGCCTTTGATGCCATGAGGGAAGGCGATAAGACCGCAGCCGAACTGATAGAAAGCTATACCGACTATCTGGCTGACGGCCTTGCAAATGTCATCAATACCTTCATGCCCGAAGTCCTTGTTGTCGGCGGTGGTGTCTGCAACGAGGGAGACCCTCTCCTGATCCCCATGAGAGAGAAGACCATGAGCAGACCCTATTTCGGACCCGGCGTAAAGAAGACGGAGATCAAACTTGCCGAGATGGGCAATGACGCAGGCATCGTCGGAGCCGCCATGATGGGCAAGGCCTGCATGGATGACGGCAAGAACGGCAGATAAGATCATCGATGAGACTCGCCATAATAACCGAATACGACGGAACGGACTTTGTCGGATTTCAGTCACAGACTAACGGCAGAGCGGTCGCTGACGTCCTGGAGAAGGCAGCGGGCGAGCTATATAAGCAGGAAATAAAGATAACGGGCTGTTCGAGGACCGATGCGGGCGTCCACGCAAGAGGGCACTTAAGCCACATGGATGTACCTTTCGAGATCCCTGCCGAAAAGATCCCCCTCGCAATGAACGCCCTTCTCCCCGATGATCTTGCGGTGGTCAAGGCTTTCTATGTTTCTGATGATTTTTCCGCAAGATTTTCAAATCACGGCAAGAGATATATCTACAGGGTCTATACCGGCAGGGTAAGGCACCCCCTCTGTTCAAGATATGCTTATTTCGATTCATACGATCTTGATATCGATGGCATGAAAGAAGCTGCTTCCTTTTTCGCGGGCGAACACGATTTCGAAGCCTTCTGCGCCGCAGGCAGCACGGCCGAAAATTATGTAAGAAGGCTCTACGGTGTCGAAGTCAGGATCTTTGGAAATGATCCAGACCTGATAGAGATAGAAGTAAGAGGCGAGGCTTTCCTTTATAACATGGTAAGGATAATCGCAGGAACGCTCGTTGAAGTCGGCGAAGGAAAGATCAAACCGTCTGATGTCAAAGATATAATAGACTCCAAAAACAGGAAAAGAGCGGGCAGGACTCTCCCTGCGCACGGACTCACTTTGGAGGAAGTCTATCTGGATCCTCAAGGCTGAGTACGATTTTTATATACAGGCTGATCCAATCTTGATATAATCTCTTTTGAAGGGCCCTGAAGGGGCTCTTTTATGGAATATAGGAGAAAGGGGTGAGTATTTATGTTGTTAACAGTTCCTATGTGGGTAATCTGGCTCATACTGCTCGTGATATCGCTTATCATCGAAGCGGCAACGATGGGTCTTACCACTGTCTGGTGCGCGGTCGGATGTCTTGTCGGCATCATATTGGATCTTTGCCATGTTGATGTGATGATACAGATAATCGCCATGATCGTCGTTACCGTTATCAGCTTTGTCATATGCATCATATGGATAAAGCCGATGGTCGATGCCAGAAGGATGGGCAAGATCCAGCCTACGAACGCTGACCGTGTGATAGGACACGAGGGAGTTGTCATCAAGACGATCGATCCCATGGCGGGAAAAGGCCAGATCAAGGTAGACGGACAGATATGGAGCGCAAAGTGCGAAGTGTCCGTGGAGGAGGGAAAGAAAGTAAGAGTATTATCCCTCGAAGGTGTAAAAGCGGTAGTAGAACCTATCGCATAAAAGGAGGTATTGTATGAAAATGTCATTGTTTATCGTAGCGGCGATCCCGCCCTATGTACCCGTTGTGATCATCGCGATCATTTTGCTCTTCGTGATCGTCGTATCCTGCATCAAGATCGTTCCGCAGGCCACGACCTACATCATCGAGAGATTCGGCGCTTATAAGACGACCTGGGAGACAGGCATCCACTTCAAGTGGCCCTTCGTTGACCGTGTCGCAAAGAAGATTTCATTGAAGGAGAAGGTTGCAGACTTCGCTCCCCAGGCCGTTATCACCAAGGATAACGTTACCATGCAGATCGATACGGTCCTCTTCTATCAGGTGATCGATCCCAAGCTCTATACATACGGTATCGAGCGCCCGATCACTGCCATCGAGAACCTTTCCGCAACGACTCTTCGTAACATAATCGGTGACCTGGAACTCGACCAGACATTGACATCCAGAGACATCATCAACTCCAGGATGCGCGAGATCCTCGACGAGGCAACGGATCCCTGGGGAATCAAGGTCAACCGTGTCGAGCTCAAGAACATCATCCCGCCTAAGGAGATCCAGGCTGCGATGGAGAAGCAGATGAAGGCTGAGCGTGAGAAGAGAGAACAGATCCTCATCGCGGAAGGCCAGAAGGAATCCGCCATCCGCGTAGCAGAAGGTGAGAAGGAAGCAGCAATCCTCAGAGCTGAAGCAAAGAAGCAGGCAGCGATCCGTGAGGCTGAAGGTCAGGCTCAGGCTATCCTCGAGATCCAGGAAGCAAAGGCAAGAGGCCTTCAGATGATCAAGGACGTCGGAGCTGACGATTCCGTCATCTCCCTGCGTGGTCTGGAAGCTCTTGAGAAGCTCGGCGAAGGCCCTGCCACCAAGATCATCATCCCTTCGGATCTTCAGGGTGCAGCAAGCCTTGCAACGAGCATCAAGGAAATAGTCAAGGACAAATAATCAAGATAAGAGGTGAACCTTATGTCACAGAGTGCCTGGTCCGACAAGACCAACATGAGTCTTCTTACGGATTTTTATGAACTTACGATGGCTAACGGCTATCTGGATAACGATGCCGGAGATGTTATCACATATTTCGACATGTTCTTCAGAGATGTCCCTGAGCAGGGCGGTTTTGCGATCGCCGCAGGACTTGAGCAGGTCATCGATTATCTTTCGAACCTGCATTTCACCGAGGAAGACCTGGAATATCTCCAGACGAGATACGGCTTCAACGACAGGTTCATCGATTACTTAAGGAATTTTGAATTTACCTGTGATGTATGGGCTGTTCCCGAAGGAACCGTTGTGTTCCCGAGGGAACCCCTGATCAAGGTAAGAGGCACCGCGATCCAGGCCCAGCTCCTGGAGACCGCGCTCCTCTGCACTATCAACCACCAGAGCCTCATCGCGACGAAGACCGCAAGGATCGTGAAGGCTGCCGAAGGCCGTCCGATCATGGAGTTCGGCGCAAGACGTGCCCAGGGCTTCGACGCTTCCGTTCTGGGTGCAAGGGCAGCATACATCGCCGGCGTTGCCGGAACCTCGAACACCATCTGCGGCCAGCAGTTCGATATTCCCCTGTCAGGCACCATGGCCCATTCCTGGGTCATGCTCTTCGACAGCGAGTATGAGGCTTTCGCTGCCTACGCGAAAACATATCCCGAGGGCACGGTCCTCTTAGTCGATACATACGATGTATTGAGACAGGGCATTCCCAACGCGATCAAGTGCGCCAAGGAAGTCCTCGAGCCCGCAGGCCACCGCCTCAAGGGCATCAGGATCGACAGCGGCGACCTTACCTACATGACGCAGCAGGCAAGGAAGATGCTTGACGATGCAGGCCTTACCGACTGTAAGATCACCGTATCCAATGCTCTCGACGAGTACATCATCAGAGACCTCATAAGCCAGGGCGCCTGCATAGACTCTTTCGGCGTAGGCGAGAGGCTCATCACTTCCAAGGCAGAGCCTGTCTTCGGAGGCGTCTATAAGATCTCCGCCGTGGAGGACAAGGACGGCAACATCATCCCGAAGATGAAGATCTCCGAGAATGCCGCCAAGGTTACCAACCCCTGCAGCAAGAAGATCGTAAGATTCTACGACAACAATACCGGCAAGGCTCTCGCAGACCTCATCATGTGTGAGGACGAGGAGATCCCTAACGGCGAGCCTTATGAGATCTTCGATCCTATCGAGACCTGGAATTCCAAGGTAGTCGTCGACTACTATGTAAAGGAGATCATGGTCAGGATCTTCGACGGAGGCAAGCTCGTTTACGATAAACCTTCCATCGCCGAAATCCGCGAATACTGTGCCAAGGAAGTCGATTCACTCTGGGATTCCGTCAAGAGATTCGAGAATCCTCACAAGTACTATGTCGACCTCTCCCAGAAACTCTGGGACATCAAGAATGACATTCTGCATTCTTACAAGAAGAAAGCATAAGAGGAGGAAAGAATATGTCTAACCCTATCGTAACGATCACAATGAAGGACGGCGGAGTCATCAAGGCCGAGCTCTATCCCGATATCGCGCCCATCTCGGTCGATAATTTCGTAAAGCTCGCAGGCAACGGCTTCTATAACGGCCTCATCTTCCACAGGGTAATCCCCGGTTTCATGATCCAGGGCGGCTGCCCCGAAGGGACCGGAATGGGAGGCCCCGGATATACCATCAAGGGCGAGTTCGCATCAAACGGCGTCAAGAACGACCTTAAGCATGTAAGAGGAGTTCTTTCCATGGCAAGAGCGATGAACCCTGATTCGGCCGGATCCCAGTTCTTCATCATGCACGAGACATCACCTCACTTAGACGGTGATTATGCAGCTTTCGGCAAGGTCATCGAAGGAATGGATGTCGTCGACAGGATCGCATCGGTAAGGACCGATTACAACGACAGACCTTTGGAGCCCCAGGTCATAGAACTCATGACAGTCCAGCTCTGATAACTTGTTATATCAGTCTTAACTTGATATATTTAGAATATATTTTCGACTAGGGAGGTCACATTTATGAGCAGGTATTCAGGAACACAGACGGAGAAAAACCTTCAGGCCGCTTTCGCAGGCGAGTCCCAGGCAAGAAATAAGTATACATATTTTGCATCCGTAGCTAAGAAGGAAGGCTTTGAGCAGATCGCAGCAATCTTCATGCACACGGCAGACAACGAGAAAGAGCATGCCAAGATGTGGTTCAAGGAACTCGAGGGCATCGGCGATACCAAGGCTAATCTCGAGGCAGCCGCTGATGGTGAGAACTACGAGTGGACCGACATGTATGAGGACTTTGCCAAGACAGCTGAAGAAGAAGGTTTCAAGGATCTTGCCATCAAGTTCAGACTCGTTGCAGCCATCGAGAAGCAGCATGAGGAAAGATACAGAGCTCTCCTTAACAATGTTGAGACAGCAGCTGTTTTCGAGAAGAGCGAAGTCAAGATCTGGGAATGCCGTAACTGCGGTCATATCGTAGTCGGAACAAAGGCTCCCCAGATCTGCCCGGTATGTGCTCATCCCCAGAGCTTCTTCGAAGTAAAGGCTGAGAACTACTGAGTCCTGAAAGTGTAATTAACAGGGGCTGTCCCGGTAATGATCATCCGGGGCAGCCTCTTTTAACCGGACACAAATGATATGTGAAATATAAATAATCGGGGGGATAGAAATATATGTCGAGAAGGAGAATTTCCTGGCTTTCCGTAATTGCAGTGATCTTGTTTCTTGTAGCAGGTTCTTTTTTATTGATCATGGGATGTGTCGTCTTCATGATCAATAAACCTCTTACAGACGGATGTACAGCCGTAACATATGGCGTGGTTGTAAGTGTTGACAGGGTCGTTGATAAGAGCAGAGAAGGGATCGCTACGAGCAGAGGTGTAAAACTGTATCGATATGTTGCTAAAATTGAGCCTGAAGACAAAAGTATCTTTAATAGTTCCACGCTTACCAGCGGCATGTCAGATCATACTTACGAAAAAGGGGAACGGGTTGAGATACATTACGATCCTTCCAATCCTTCCTCACATTATGTACAGTATGCGAATCCTTCCACGGATGGAATTATTTATGTTGTCTACGGTGCTATCTTGCTTTTTGCCGGTATTGTCGCTTTAGTTGTCCGCAAGATAAAAAGCTGAAAAGATTTATTCTGCAGTTTTCAAAAAACAGTTGACAAGCGGAAAAGAGATGATAAAATAACCTCATAAACATAAAACCTACCAATCCGATAGGATTGCTGGAAATTAAAAGAAAGAAGGACAGCAACATGGCATTTTATGAATCTATTACAGAATTAGTCGGCAAGACACCGATCGTCAAGCCCGTTAACTACAACAAGAAGAACTCTCCCGACGCTAACATCTTCGTTAAGCTCGAATACTTAAATCCCGCAGGATCAGTCAAGGACCGTATCGCCAAGGCCATGATAGAGGATGCCGAGGCAAAGGGACTCCTTAAGGAAGGATCCGTCATCATCGAGCCCACGAGCGGCAACACCGGTATCGGACTTTCCGCCATCGCAGCTGCCAAGGGCTACAGGATCATCATCACGATGCCTGAGACGATGAGCGTCGAAAGAAGAAACCTCATGAAGGCATACGGCGCAGAGCTCGTTCTGACAGACGGAACAAAGGGCATGAAGGGAGCCATCGCAAAGGCAGATGAGCTCGCAGCAGAGATCGAGAATTCCTTTATTCCAGGTCAGTTCGTAAATCCCGCCAACCCTGCCATCCACAAGGCAACGACGGGTCCCGAGATCTGGGAAGACCTTGACGGCAAGGTTGACATCTTCGTAGCAGGCGTAGGCACGGGCGGAACGATCACCGGAACCGGTGAATTCTTAAAGTCACAGAATCCCGACATCAAGGTCGTCGCAGTAGAGCCTGCAGGATCTCCCGTTCTTTCCAAGGGTCAGTCGGGCGCACATAAGATCCAGGGCATCGGCGCAGGATTTGTTCCAGATACACTTAATACAGATGTTTACGATGAGATCATCGCCGTCGAAAACGAAGACGCTTTCAAGACCGGCAAGGCGATCGCAAGAACTGACGGAATCCTGGTAGGCATTTCTTCCGGCGCGGCTCTCTGGGCAGCAACGGAACTTGCATCAAGACCCGAGAACAAGGGCAAGAACATCGTTGTCCTGCTCCCTGACACGGGCGACCGATATCTTTCCACACCTCTTTTCGCAGAGTAATATCATCTTTTGCTTCCATAATTACATAAGCCGGGGATGTCTCAATATCTATTGGGACATCCCTTTAATGTGCAAATATTTAATATGGGATAGAAAAATCCTGTAAAAGTAATATAATTATAAAACCGATTTTCGGGACGGAGAAATTCAGAGGGGGATCTTGATTTGGATCGCAAGCCTAGTTCAAGGATAAAGCATATCGATTTCATTCTGATCGATCTTCTGGCCTTGGAAATATCATTCATTGCCTCGTACCTGTTAAGGTTCTCGAGGGATTTTGACACGCCTGCGAACTATACCCAGCTCAATATCTACACCCTGCTCATCTACCTGATAATAATCTTCCTCTTCCCCTTCCACAGCGGGATATTGAAGAGAGGACACTTTACAGAGTTTTACATGGTCCTCTTCCAGGACATCGCGGAATTTACGGCGATCCTCCTTTTGCTCTTCGCTCTGCAGACCATCCAGATCCATTCGCGTATCTTCGTCGGTACATTCTTCCTCTTAAATCTCTTCCTGCAGTTTTTGGCAAGGGAGCTTTGGAAGAAACTCATCTTGAACAGGATGAGCAAGTCCGGCAACAAGATCCACGTCATCATAGTCACCTACAGGGAGAATGCCCAGTTCATGGTGGATAACCTGACCCAAGGCAAACTTGACATATATCAGGTCGACCGCATCATGCTTCTTGATAAGGACAACAGATATGAACCCATAAACGGCATCAAGGTAGTCTACCGCAACGACATCGCAGAACTTTTGAGGACCCACGTCGTTGATGAGGTCTTTATCGGTTCCAAGACAAGAGAGGTCAAGGATACGGGCCGCCTCATCAGCTGGTTCCTGTCCATGGGCATCGCTGTCCACGTCATGAGCGATATCTTCATCAATGAAGTTCCTAACATGACGGTCGACAAGATCGGGAACATGACTTTCATAAGCTCCACCATGACGCCTATCACTCCCGAGCAGAAAGCCATGAAGAGGGCAGCCGATATCTTCGTTTCCCTTATTGGGCTCGTGTTGACAGGGATATTCTTCATCATTTTCGCGCCTATCATAGTCATACAGTCGCCGGGCCCGGTATTCTTCAAGCAGACGAGAGTAGGGCTTAACGGCCGTAAGTTCAAGATGTATAAGTTCAGGTCCATGGAACTGGATGCCGACGAGAAGAAGGCTGAACTCTTAAAGGACAACGAGGTCAAAGGACAGATGTTCAAGATCAAGGACGATCCCAGGGTCATCCCCATCGGAAGATTCTTAAGGAAGACCAGCATCGATGAATTCCCCCAGTTCCTCAATATCCTTAAGGGCGACATGAGCCTTGTCGGGACCAGGCCTCCGACGCTCGATGAGTTCGAACACTACAGGCCCGACCATATGTCGAGGCTTGCCATGAAACCCGGTCTTACGGGCATGTGGCAGATATCGGGAAGATCAGAGATAAAGGATTTCGAGGAAGTCTGCGAACTCGACAGATACTATATCTCCAATTTCAGCATCCCTTTGGACATGGAGATAATCTTAAAGACCATCCGCGTGGTATTGACCAGAAAAGGCGTATAAGATCAGATCACGTAATCGTCTCCGGCTTCGGATGAACGGTTGATGATATCCGTTATCGTAATTCCTTCAAGATAATCGTTAATGACTTTTGAAAGGCCCTTCCAGACGGGGAGGGTGGGGCAGTCTGACGAACGGTTGCAGACGAATTCGGGGTCATTGCTGTCAAGGCAGGCAACGGGCTCCAGGCTTCCTTCCGTAAGCCTTAATATGTCGGCAACGGTGATGTCATCGGGGCTCTTGGCGAGACGGTAACCGCCGCCGAAGCCTCTTTCCGTGATGAGGATCCCGCCCTTGTTGAGGAGGGGAACGATCTGCTCTAAGTATTTCTTGGAAATGTCCTGTCTTTCGGCAAGGGTCTTCAAAGTGGTAAGTCCGTCCTTGTCGTGTCTTGCAAGATCAACAATGATCCTAAGTGCATACCGTCCTTTTGTAGAAATCTTCATATGACAATTCCCCGTTGTTGAATAATCTTTTACAAGATGATTATAATATAAAACATGAAAGAAGTAGCATCCTTAAATGAGATAAAAACAGAAAACCCCTTTAAAGGCAATATAACTTTAAGTTATAAGGTCCTGGCATCTTCTGCTCTCATCTGGCTCCTTTTGCCCGTGATGCTCTTTTGTGCAGCTTATCTCAATATATTTCCCGGAATAATCCTGACACTCGTATTCATAACGATCGTTTTTTTTGCCATAAGGAAACTTGATGACAGAAAGTTTGAGATCCCCGTCAAATACATAATAGCTTTTGCCGTGCTTGCAATATTCATAAGCATCCTTTCGGGCGTCGGGGAATATATCTATTCGCTTCAGGATCATTCCTACAGGAGGGCCATCCTTAACGATCTCGTTAACTACAAGTGGCCCGTCATCTACGATATGTCCACCCAGACGGATCCTGACGTTATCAACATTACGGGCAGTTCCGGAAGGGCGGCATTCTGTTATTACTTTGTCTACTGGATGCCTGCGGCGATCGCGGGAAAGATCTTCGGGCACAGCATAGACGTTGCCAATTTCGTCCTGATGATATGGACGGCTATAGGTGTCTTTATTACCCTGATCGCCATGTCCTTTTATTCGGGAAGGGCGACGCTCTTCTCGGCTTTCTTCTACCTCTTCTTCGGAGGACTGGATATCATTCCATACTTTATCCATGAGACCGTCGGCTATGCCGACTGGCTCTGGCTTGAAGGCTGGGTTCCCCACATGAGCTATATTTGTAATTTTGTCGATATCGGGAATGTCTTCCATCAGGCAGTACCCTGTTACCTCATATGCGCCATGCTCCTCATAAGCAGGAGACCTTCGAATCTCGGTTTGGGCTGCGGGCTCCTTTTCTGCTATTCGCCCTGGGCTGTCATAGGGATCCTGCCGATCACGATAGCCAAGTTTTTCGATAAAGAGAACAGGGAAAGAGGGATCAAGGATACGCTGAAGGATGTTTTTTCTCCTGTAAACATCATGGCTGTTGCGGTTCTGCTTTTCGTATTCGTTCCCTTTTATCTTTCGACGTCGGGGCTTTCGAGCGAGAAGGGTCTTACCGTTTCATTCTACGGGAATGTTCCCAAGTTCCTGCTTTGTTATTTCCTTCTCATACTGCTTGAGGTAGTTCCTGCCGCAGCGATCATCTTCATGAGGAGAAAGAAGGACATCGTCTACATAGTATCCGTCGCAACGCTCCTCATCATTCCTTTATTCAAGGTGACTTACCAGAACGACTTTGCCATGAGAGCGTCCATGCCGGGTCTGTTCATCCTGGCCGTAATGCTCTGTGAGATCTGTGTCAAGGCAGTCGATAAGGACAGGGAGAATACCGCGAAAAACATAAAATCCAAGCCGCGCGATCTGATCAAGCCTGCCATAGCAACGCTTCTCATCATACTCATGTCATTCCCGGGCGCATTTGAGATCTTCGTCGTAACCGGATCCACGGTCACGGGAGATAAGGGTCCCCAGGATGTAATAGGATCATTCGGCAACATAAAAGCGCCGGAGCTTGCATCTTCGATCAAAGAACAGTTCTACGTGGAAGATTACGAAGATAATTTCTTCTTCAAGTATCTTGCTTAAGGTTATCTTCTGATTTGATGTAGATCGGACGGGCCTTGGTCTCGACATAGATCCTTCCGATGTATTCACCGATGAGTCCCAGAGCCATCAGCACGAGTCCGCCGATGAAGAGGATGAAGCACAAAAGTGAAGGGTAACCTGCGTTTGTGGACCAGATCTTTCCTATGATCGCCCTTATGAAGTAATAGAGCATATAGCCGAAGGCGCCTAAAGCCAGTGCCATGCCGGTATAAGTTGCCACTCTCAAAGGCGCAATCGTAAATGCGACGATACCGTCAACTGCATATTTGAGGAGTTTCCAGAAACTCCACTTGGTCTCGCCCGCGACTCTTTCAACGTTCTCGTGCTCGACCCATTTTGTCCGAAAACCCACCCAGGCAAAGATACCCTTGGAGAAACGCTGCCGCTCGCCCATGGAAAGGATCGCGTCAACGACCGGACGCCTCATCAGGCGGAAGTCTCTTGCGCCGTCAGCTATCTCGACGTCACACATCTTGTTTATGAGCTTATAGAACATCCTTGCGAAGAAGGACCTGATCTTGGGTTCGCCCTTGCGGGTGACCCTTCTTGCGGCAACGATGTCGCATTCATCGGAATCCAAAGGCTTTATCATGTCGGGGATCAGGGAAGGGGGGTCCTGCATGTCCGCGTCCATTATGGCGATGTAATCGCCTTTGGCTGCTTCCATTCCCGCATACATTGCGGCTTCCTTGCCGAAGTTTCTTGAGAAGAATACATATCTAACGTCTTCATCCGAAGATGCCAGTTCCCTTATGACATCAGCCGTCTTGTCGCGGCTTCCGTCGTTAACGAAGATGAACTCGAATTTCTTGTCGGTATCCTTATAGCCGTCTCTAACTTCGCAGATGGCCTTGTAAAGATGAGGAAGAGCAGCTTCTTCGTTGTAACAGGGTACGATCAGACTTATTAGCATATGTTAATCAGCCCCCTCCTTAGATTGAAAGATATGCGATAATTAATTATAATCAAAAAACCGACAGAATGGTACATAGAAACTGATCAGAGGGGATTGACGATAATGAAGGAAATTGTTGCGCTGGAAGAAAGACACCGCATTAAGATAAGGACTGCGCCTTTCATCGCAGCAGGTCTGACACTTGTTTGCTACATTTTCTTATGTCTTATCTGCGAGGTGTTCCCTTTCGGAAGGTATTTGTTTTCGTTAAGCGACATGACGGCGCAGTATGTGCCCTTCCTCGCGCTCTTTCACAACAAGATGCATTCTCTGGATCTTTCCAGGCTTCTTCCCAATCTTACTTATTCGGCACAGTCGGGACTCGGCAAGAACTTCATGTCGACATTCGGCTATTATCTTGCGAGCCCCATTAATCTGATCTATCTCTGTCTGGATTCGTCGGCGGTTGAAGGATTCGTTGTCGTTGCCATCATACTGAAGCTTACGTTGTCTTCGGCTTTCATGTGCCTTTTCCTCGAGGAACGCTCCGGAGACAGTACTTCCAAGATGCCGATACTCTTGTCGGTGATATACACATTCTCGTCCTATGTGGCCATGTACGGTTTCCAGATAATGTGGCTCGACGGCTTCATGCTCCTGCCGCTCCTTCTCTATTTTGCCGAAAGGTTCATGAAGACGCAGAAATACATAGGACTTACCATAACCTTGCTCTTCCTCTTCATATCGAATTACTACATAGCATATATGGTCGGGCTTATGAGCTTCATCTATCTTATCGCCCGCCTTTATACCGAAAAGTATGAACTCAAGAGATCCGTATGCCTTCTTGCAAGGTATGTCGTGCATGCGGTGATAACGGCCCTGATCTCCTGCGCCGTGCTGCTTCCTACGGGACTTGATACGATCATGTCCGCCGACAAGACAATATACGGTCAGTCTAAGGATTACATAAGAGCAGACATATTCCAGTTCATCGGGCAGTTCTTTATGGGTGAGACAGGCGATTTCGCCGATGTCATGCCCTATAATCTGCCCTGGATGTTCATGTCGATCATGGTAACTACACTTATCGTCATCTATATCGTGAGCCCGGTATATAAGGGCAGGGAAAGAAGGGTCCACATAGCCGGACTCATATTCATGTTCCTGTCCCTGACGGTATCTTTCCTTGATGTCGCATGGCAGGTCTTTGATGAGCCTAACTGGTTCTCACACAGGCAAGCCTTCGTCTTCTATCCTTTGATGCTGGTGATCGCTTTGAGGGCAATAACTTCCATCAGGGAAGTTTCCCGCAAGCATATCCTTATGTCTTACGGCATCACCATTGGCCTGCTCTTCGCAGTCGGAGCCCTGACGGATCTTAAGAAATACGACGACGTTTTCCTCTATAACCTGGTTGTGATAACGGTCTTCTTTTTGCTCTATTTCCTCATGGGCAAGAAGGAATGGGGAAAACAGTTTGCGGACATGCCCAGGATCCTGCCTTTCCTCATGGCGCTCTTTGTCTGTTTTGAAGGGATCTACCTGGAACCGATGTTATCTTCCGGTCTTGCTTCCTTTACGATCTACGAAGGAATAGCAGATGACTACAACAACTCCATCCTTGCCATGAAGGAGGTGGCTGAAGTAGCCAAGCTCGTCGAGAAGGAAAATAATGCCAGACGTGCCGAGAATGAAAGGATCTCCCTTTATTCCTCCCGCTTCATAGTCGGCGAAGGCGAGGCCATGTTCGGTGACTTCCACGGCGTATCCTTCTTCAATTCGAGTTCGAATAAAAAGCTTTACAGATATCTCAAACAGCTCGGATACAATGTCAATTTCAATTACTTTGCCGCGACATATAACTACAGCGCCCCTTCAACGGATGCCTTCCTTTCAGTCGGAACCGTCGCATCCTTAAGGGACTACAAACTTGCAGGCAAGGTCGGAACGGATGCATACGGCTGCGGATATAACTATTACGTCAACAACAATGCGCTCGATCTGGGCTTTGCCGTTTCTTCAAAAGCTTATGATTTCGATTTCTATCAGCTTGAGAAGGCTTCGGATGAAAAGAACTATTTCGCATTCCAGAATGACTGGTACCGCTCCATGTTCCCGGAAGAGTTTAAGGATGATTTCTTCATAAGCCTTTCTGACAGTGAGATCGGGCAGGCCAAAGTAACCAATGCCATGAGCTACGATCCCTCACAGTACAACAGCAGGGCCGGGATACTTGAGTCGGAGGCTGTCGCAGCAGGAACCGCCGACAAGGAAGTCATGGAGGAAAACAAAAAGACCGATACGGATCCTTTGGGTCTCGAAAATACCGTTTCCGAGAAAGCCCTGGCTTCATCGGATGTCTATTACAGACAGTCGGAGAAGATCCCGATCGTCATCGAATACGAGTTCAAAGCTCCTACGACCAGGGAACTTTATCTCAATATGTCGATCCCTTCAACGATGAACGATTGCAAGATCTACTGCAACGGCATCGAACTTTCATTCGCCACCGAGGGAACTTTCTATTCCCAGATAATAAGGCTCGGCGCCTTTGATGAAGGTGAGCAGGTTAAGGTTTCGATCCTTGCCGACTGCAATAAGTTCACCATCCAGGATCTTAACATCGCATATTTTGACTACACAAAGTTCAATGAGCAGTTTGACGCCATAGACAAGTCCGGGGTTACTCTTAAGGAGTTTGAGGACGGATATGTATCGTTTGACTGCAACGTTAAAGCCGGTAAGAAGGTCTTGACCACGATCCCTTACGAGAAGGGCTGGACGCTTAAGATCGACGGCAAGGAGACCGAGATCACGCCTTATCAGGATGCCCTGATAGGATTCGAAGTTCCGGAAGGCGCACATGTTGCCGAACTGACATTCGTCGCACCCGGAACCAAGGCAGGCATCGCTGTTTCCTGTGTAGGTGTCCTTCTTTTCGCGGCATATACCGTATTTTTGTCCCTGAGGAAAAAGAAGGCTGACAAAAAAGGGGCTAAGACGGAAGAGATACCCGTCAAGGAAACAAAAGAAAACAGCAACACATAAAGTGCGGAGGTGAATATAATGAGTTTTATTGAGTTGTACGAACTGTGGGCAAATGACCCTTTCTTTGATCAGGAGACAAGAGACGAGCTCCTTTCGATCAAGGATGACAAGGCCGAGATAGAAGACAGGTTCTATAAGGATCTTGATTTCGGCACGGCAGGTCTTCGAGGCGTAATAGGTGCCGGAACGAACAGGATGAACCGTTATACGGTTGCCAAGGCCACGACGGGTCTTGCAAAATACATCCTGGACTTGGGTCCCGAGAATGTTAAGAGAGGCGTTGTCATCTCCTATGATTCACGTAATTACTCTCCCGAGTTTGCTGAGGTTACGGCCACGACCCTTGCTGCATACGGCATCCCGAGCTTCCTTTCCGACGAACTCAGACCCGTTCCCGTGGAGAGCTTTTCCGTAAGATATTTCGGCGCAGTCGCAGGCGTCATGATCACGGCTTCCCATAACCCCGCTAAATATAACGGTTATAAGGTCTACGGCGAAGACGGCGGCCAGGTTCCCCCCGAAGCAGCCGGCAAGATCATGGAATATATTGAAGCGATCGGCGACTTAAGGACCATGAAGTCCCTAAGCATGGAAGAAGCAAGGGCCGCAGGCCTTGTTAAGGACTTCGGTCCCGAGATCGATGAAGCATATAATGAGATGCTCAAGGGCCTCGTAATAGACAAGGAATCCATCGAGCGCAACGCTGACATGAGCATCGTCTATACACCTCTCCACGGTTCAGGCAACAAGCCCGTAAGAAGGATACTGGAGTCGGTAGGCTTTACCAATATCCATGTAGTTAAAGAACAGGAGCTCCCCGACGGAAACTTCCCCACGGTCAAGCTTCCCAACCCTGAAGATCCCGCAGCTCTCGCGATGGCAATAGGGCTTGCCAAGGAGACTGATGCATCCCTTGTTTTCGGCACGGACCCCGATTCCGACAGGATCGGCGTTGCAGCCCGCTGCGTGGTTGACGGCGAAGTTACATACAAGTGCTTCACGGGCAACCAGATGGGCCTGATGCTCCTTGATTACGTATTGTCTTCCAAGAAGCGACTCGGAACCCTTCCCGACAAGTCCTTCGCAGTCACGACCATCGTATCGACCAAGCTTGCAGGAGCCGTATGCGCAGCCTTCGGCGTTGAACTCCAGGAGACATTGACGGGCTTCAAGTTCATCGGCGAGAGGATCAAGGATGACGATGAGTTCGGAGACAAGCACTTCCAGTTCGGTTTCGAAGAGAGCTACGGTTACTTATCCGGCCGCGATGTCCGCGACAAGGATGCCGTAGTTGCCGCAATGCTGATCTGCGGAATGGCCGCCCAGTCCTTTGATGAGGGCAAGACATTGGCAGACAGGCTGGAAGACGTATATGCCAAGTACGGTTTCGGCGCTGAGAAGACCCTGAGCTTTACTCTTGAAGGCAAGGAGGGGATCGAGAAGATCGCAAACTGCATGGTCGGCATGAGGCAGGCTCTTGAAAGCTGCAACGACTCGGAAGATGCAAAGAAACTCCTGCCAGGCCGTGATGTCATCGCAGTAAGAGACTACAATACATCCACAAGATATGAATTCGGTCCGGATGGCGTTAAGAAAACTCCCATAAGCCTGCCCAAGTCCAATGTTCTCCTTTACGAGCTGGGCGGCAAGAAGGGCATCGACTGGGCCTGCGCAAGACCTTCAGGCACTGAGCCCAAGCTCAAGGTCTACATGGGAATCTATGATCCCGACAGAAATGAAGCCCTGGATAATCTCGGCAAGGCTGAAAAAGACATAGTATCTTTCGTGGAGGAAAAACTCAGATAAGGCCTTTGACCTTAGGGATCACGAAATTATAAACGGCATCCGCAAAGCCCATCTCCTCACAGGATAAGGCAGTGTAGGATGCCTTTTCCTTTATGGAGTCATCCGCGTTCCCCATGGCGATGCCCCAGCGGGCAGACTCGATCATGGAAAGATCATTCTCGGAATCCCCTATGGCAAAAGTGTTCTCCTTGGGGATCCTCAGGTATTCGGCCAGTATCAGCAAGGTCTTGCCCTTGGTGGTCCCCGCCGTCATTATGTCAAGGAGACCCGGGCCCGAGAAGCAGGCTTCGATGTCAGGATCCCTGATGAGCGCTTCCGTCATGGCAGGATCCGGGTTCTGGAGCAGGAATTTGTTTATGGGCGGGATCGGTGATGTGTCCTTATCTATCTCGAAAAGAGGAGCCTTCTTATCTTCCGGGACGCCCTCGTTATAAAGCTCGCAAAACCACCTTCTGTCCGACCGGGGCGCGAAGAAGATCCCTTCCGTGCTGTAAAGGGTTGCATCGGCATCCGCATCCAGCATCATGGTGAGCATCTCTTTTGCCTTTTGAGGCTCAAAATCAGCCGAAAATATGTGTTTTCGCGCCTTATGATCGAAAAGGGCACCGCCGTTGCCCGTGATGAGGGGCACGTCGATCATGGCGGCATCGGCGAACTTTGATACCAGATAGGAAGACCTTCCGGTACCTAAAGTCAGCGCAACTCCCGCATCTTTTAATGCCAGGCAGGCTTTGAGGTTTTCTTCGGGGATATCTTCTCCCGGCATCAGGAGAGTGTAATCCATATCTGCTGCAAAAAGGTAGTCGTATTTCATGGGAATATGATATCGGTAAGACCGCAAAATGACAAGGACTCGCGATTTTTACCTGTCTTGCCTCTGAAATACCACAAATTTTTAAACATTTTGTGGTGGAAGTTACATTGAAATAATATCTGAACATGAGTATCATATTTGAGGACAAAAAGAACTATCTTCTGAAAGTGGGTACTTTGGATTTATGAAGAAGAGTGGAATGCAGGGCTATGGGGCTCCGTCCGGGGCAAGACAGCCCAAGGGGAATGTAAGATCGGTGAACGGCCAGGTCCGTTCCAACGGCAACAGTTATGCGGGCACAAGGTCCGCTTCTTCGTCATCAAGACAGGCGAATTCATCATATTCAGCCGGCAGGGCTCCTCAGAGAACGGCAGCCAAGGCTGCTCCCAAAGCTCAGGCAACAAGAAAGACAGCCAAGAAAAAGAAAAAGTCCGGTGCAGGTGCAGCAGTAGCGATCATCCTGCTCGGTGCAGCAGCTGCTGCAGCATTCCTCTGGTTCAACGGCACCATCCCTTCCTGGCTTGCAGAGAAGGTTGATGTTACCCTGGCTGACGGAACGACCGAGACGATCGCTCTTACGGAAGCATACGATGCGATCAACCTGAAGACTTTTGCTCCCGGCATCGTCATCGACAACATAGCAGTCGGAGGCATGAGCCTCGAAGAAGGCAAGGCCGCAGTTGCAGCAGCCCAGCCCGAGCGCCCCATCGACATCAATGTCGATCTTAACCTTGACGGCAAGACGATCGATCTGGATCTGGATTCCCTGGGATTGGAATCCAACATGGATGAGATCGTAAACGAAGCTTATGCATATCTTAAGCCCCAGGAAGGCGACGAGGAGAATGCTGAGGCCGTTGTAGCAAAATTCAATGCCATCCAGCAGCTCCAGAAGACCCCCAAGCAGTACAATACGGCTTACACCGTTAATTCCGAGGGCATCAACGGCATCGTTACCAAGGTCCTGACTCCTTACGTTGTCGAGATGAGAAATGCCGAGATCACCGGTTTCAATACTCAGACGTTAAAGTTCGATTATACCCCTTCCAACAAGGGCTACGACATCGATATCGACAAGGCAGCCAAGGATGTCAAGGCGATGCTCGACTCCGCAAACTATCAGGGTGTCGTAAATGTCGATGCAAGGATCACGGAGCCTACACTTACGGCTGAATACATCGAGGCTAATTTCGGCCTCAGGTCTTCGGCTTATTCCACGACATCGCCCAACACCAACCGAAACAAGAACATCACCCGTGCATGCGAGCTCATGAACGGCAAGATCCTTAATCCCGGCGAGCAGTTCTCATATAACGGCGTAGTCGGTCAGAGAACAAAGGCCAACGGCTTCTATGAGGCTACGGTCATCCTGGGCGGCCAGTACGAGAAGGGCATGGGCGGCGGAATCTGTCAGACCAGCACAATGCTCTACGATGCAGTCCTCAAGGGTGATCTCAAGGTCGTTGCAAGACATACGCACGCATGGCCTTCCGACTATGTTGATGTCGGACTTGATGCAACGGTCGACTACGGCAATCTGGACTTTGTTTTCGAGAACAGTTCCAATTACCCGATCGCAATCGTTGCTTACTGGAACTCTTCTGACAGGACCTGTCATGTGGAGATCTACGGCGACAAGCTCCCTAACGGCCAGAAGATCAAGCTTTCTACCAAGATCACATCCAAGACCGAGCCTTCCGGCACAGAGTATGTAGCCAACAACGAGATGGCTGTAGGCACGACCAATACCTTAAGAAATGCACATACGGGATATGTGGCCGTCAGCTACCAGGTCTGGTATGACGAAAACGGCAACGAGGTGGACCGCAAGGAGATCACGACCTCAAGATATAACGCATACAAGAGAAAGGTCGAAGTCGGAACCAAGTATGCAGACGGCATGATCGGCAAGCTTGATCCTGCAACGGGCAAGGTTACGAGACCTGACGGATCTCCCGATCCTAACGATACATCTTCTTCCGATACCAAGCCTACGGATTCCACACCCGCACCTACTTCCGATACCAAGCCTACCGATAACACATCGGACAGCACGAAGGCCACCAAGGATACCAAAGCAACCGAGCCTTCCAAGGATACAAAGAAGACAAAGGCATCTGTTGACGACGGCGGTTCCGGTGACGGAAATGACTCTTCAGGAGACTGACGGATAACATACAATGCTCTTAATGCGGGCTGTCCTTCTGGGGGCAGTCCGCTTTTATTTTCGAAAAGAATTAAACGACATATGTCGTTATAAGCGATGATATTTTGCAAACATAAGCCCGCAACAGGATAAAGTCGCCCTCTATTATTATTATATGGGTGCTATAATATTTTAGTTAAAAAGCAGTTACGACTGACTATTCACAAAATAATTGAAGAAGGAGAATATTCTATGGCACGTGAACTTAAGAAAATGACCATGGACGGTAATACGGCAGCAGCTTATACCTCGTATGCTTTTACCGAGAATGCCGCTATCTACCCTATTACCCCGTCATCGCCAATGGCTGATTACACGGATCAGTGGGCCCAGGAGGGCAGAAAGAACATCTTCGGACAGACAGTAAATGTCGTCGAGATGCAGTCTGAAGGAGGTGCAGCCGGTGCTGTTCACGGATCATTGGCTACGGGTGCTCTTACCACGACATATACGGCATCCCAGGGCTTGCTCCTCATGATCCCTAATATGTACAAGATCGCAGGTGAGCTTCTCCCTTGCGTATTCCATGTATCCGCAAGAGCTCTTGCAGCTCACGCTCTCAATATCTTCGGTGACCATGCAGACGTCATGGCTTGCCGTCAGACAGGTTTTGCAATGCTGTGCTCCAACTCCGTTCAGGAAGTTGCCGACCTCGCAGCTGTTGCCCACCTTTCAACCATCAAGAGCAGAGTTCCTTTCCTGCACTTCTTCGACGGTTTCCGTACATCCCACGAGATCCAGAAGATCGAGCTTATGGACTATGCTGATCTTGCAGAGCTCGTAGATTACGATGCAGTTGCAGAATTCAGAAAGAGATCTCTTTCTCCTAACCATCCTACACTTCGTGGTACAGCCCAGAACCCTGACATCTACTTCCAGGGCAGAGAGGCTTCCAACCCCTTCTATGAAGCAATCCCCGAGATCGTTGAGTATTACATGGGTAAGATCAACGAGATCCGCGGCACAGACTATAAGCTCTACAACTACTACGGTGCACCCGATGCTGAGCGTGTGATCATTGCCATGGGTTCCGTAGACGAGACGATCGAAGAGACTATCGATTATCTCATGGCTAAGGGTGAGAAGGTCGGACTTGTTAAGGTTCACCTCTATCGTCCTTTCGCAACCGCAAAGTTCCTCGAGGCTATCCCTTCCACGGCAAAGGCTATCGCAGTCCTCGACAGGACAAAGGAGCCCGGTTCCCTGGGCGAGCCTCTCTACCTCGACGTTTGCGCAGCATTCGCAGGCAAGAAGGATGCTCCCGTCATCATCGGCGGCCGTTACGGTATGGGTTCCAAGGATACGGTTCCGAACCACATCTATGCAGTTTACAAGGAGCTCGCTAAGGCAGAGCCCAAGCCCAGATTCACTCTGGCTATCAACGATGACGTTACATACCTCTCTCTCGACGCTTCCGAGTCTATCGACGTTGCTAACGAGGGTACGGTTTCCGCACGTTTCTGGGGTCTCGGTGCAGACGGTACTGTCGGCGCTAACAAGAACTCCATCAAGATCATCGGTGACCACACGGATATGTATGCTCAGGCTTACTTCTCTTACGACTCCAAGAAGTCCGGCGGTATCACCATCTCCGACTTGAGATTCGGTAAGACACCTATCCGTTCCACATATCTCGTTAACATGGCTGACTTCGTTGCATGCCACAACCAGTCCTATGTATACAAGTACGACATGCTCTCCACTCTGAAGCCCAACGGCACGTTCCTCCTGAACACACAGTGGACAGCAGAAGAGATCGACGCTAACCTCCCCGGCGAGATGAAGCGTTACATCGCAAACAACAACATCCAGTTCTACACGATCGACGCTGTTGCAAAGGCTAAGGAGATTGGTCTCGGCGGCCGTATCAACACGATCTGCCAGTCCGCATTCTTCAAGCTCTCCAACATCATCCCCGTTGATGAGGCAGTAGGATACATGAAGGCAGCTGCCAAGAAGTCCTACGGCAAGAAGGGTGACGACATCGTTAACATGAACTATGCAGCTATCGACGCAGGCGTTGATGCAGTCGTTAAGTACGACGTACCCGAGTCCTGGAAGACAGCAGCAGATTCTGAGCCCGCAAAGAGAGACGTTCCTGATTTCATCAAGAACATCGTTGACGTAATGAATGCACAGAAGGGTGACACTCTCCCCGTATCCGCATTCAAGGGTTACGAAGACGGTACATTCCCTCAGGGCACAGCTCAGTATGAGAAGCGCGGCACCGCAGTTGATATCCCCGTATGGGATGCAACAAAGTGTATCCAGTGCAACCAGTGCTCTCTCGTATGTCCTCACGCAGCTATCCGTCCCTTCCTCCTCAACGAAGAAGAGGCAGCAGGCGCAACATTCGCTCTTGCAGATACAAAGCCTAAGGCAAGTGAGAACAAGTTCCGTATGCAGGTTTCCGCTCTCGACTGCTTGGGCTGCGGCGTCTGCGTAACAGTATGTCCTGAGAAGGTTCAGGCGATCACCATGGCTCCTCTCAAGGACAACATGGTTGAGGCTGAGAACTGGGAATACTGCACAAAGCTCTCCTACAAGGAGAACACACTTCCCAAGAACACAGTCAAGGGCTCCCAGATGGAGCAGCCTCTCCTCGAATTCTCCGGCGCTTGCGCAGGATGCGGAGAGACACCTTATGCCAAGCTCATCACACAGCTCTTCGGAGACAGAATGCAGATCTCCAATGCTACCGGATGTTCTTCCATCTGGGGCGGATCTGCTCCTTCCATGCCTTACACGACCAACCACCTTGGCTTCGGTCCCGCATGGGGCAACTCCCTCTTCGAAGATAATGCTGAGCATGGTCTCGGTATGTACTTCGGTTACAAGCAGCTCAGGAACAGAGCTAAGAACCTTGTTGAAGAGACAGTAGCTTCCACATCTTCCGAGTCCCTCAAGGCTGCAGCACAGGCTTGGATCGACGGCTTCACAACAGGTGAAGGCGCACGTGCTCTTGCTGATGCACTCGCTGCAGAGCTCAAGGCTGAAGGTTCCGATGCCGCTAAGAAGGCTCTCGAGTATGAGGACTTCTTCATGAAGAGATCCCAGTGGATCATCGGCGGTGACGGATGGGCTTACGATATCGGTTACGGCGGACTTGACCACGTTCTGGCTTCCGGCGAAGACGTTAATGTTCTCGTTCTCGATACAGAGGTTTACTCCAACACAGGCGGACAGGCTTCCAAGTCCACACCTCAGGGTGCCGTTGCCCAGTTCGCAGCAGGCGGTAAGAACATCAAGAAGAAGGATCTCGGCATGATGGCAATGAGCTACGGCTACGTATACGTTGCACAGTGCGCTATGGGCTCCAACTCCGCTCAGACCATCAAGGCATTCACAGAGGCTGAGGCTTATCACGGCCCGTCCCTCGTTATCTGCTATGCTCCTTGTATCAACCACGGTATCAAGGGCGGACTCAGGGTTGCTCAGAACAGAGAGAAGCAGGCTGTAGAGTGCGGTTACTGGCACCTCTTCAGATTCAACCCTGCACTCGCTGCAGACGGCAAGAATCCTTTCACTCTTGACTCCAAGGAGCCTACAGCAGACTTCTTCGACTTCCTCAAGGCAGAAGTACGTTACAACTCACTCTACAAGAAGTACGATGCAGAAGTTGTTGACGGCCTCTTCCAGAGATGCTATCAGGATTCCAGAGACCGTTATGCTTCTTATGTTAAGAAGGCTAACGAAGCTTGATT
>JAIKVV010000046.1 GCA_024685385.1 Saccharofermentans sp.
TCCTTGATCTGCAGGTCGATCTTGGGTCCGTAGAAAGCGCCGTCGCCTTCGTTGATCTCGTAGTTGCCCTCGCCGTACTTCTTGTCGAGGATCTTCTTGAGAGATGCTTCAGCCCTGTTCCAGACTTCGATGTCTCCCATGAAGTCGTCAGGTCTCGTTGAGAACTCGGCACGGTATGTCAGACCGAATGTGTTGTAAATCTCATCTGCGAGGTTCATGATGTCCTCGATCTCGGACTCGATCTGGTCTTCCGTTACGAAAGTGTGGTCATCGTCCTGCCTGAACTCCTGGACTCTGAACAGGCCGTTCATCTGTCCGGACTTCTCTTTCCGGTGAAGAACGTCGATCTCGGAGTAGCGGATAGGGAGCTCCTTGTAGGAGTGAACCGTTCTCTTATATGTCATCATGGCATTAGGGCAGTTCATGGGCTTCGCAGCCATGGTGTCCTCAGCCTCGATGTCGAAGACCTTAGCAGGCTCTGTATCAGCTGCAACCTCATCGTCAGCCTTTGTTCCTTCAGTGAAGCCGGGGATGAGGAACATGTTGTTAACATAGTGAGCCCAGTGACCGGAGATGAGCCAGAGCTTCTTGTTGTTGATCAGAGGGCAGGAGATCTCCTGGTAGCCGTGCTGATCCTGAAGGGCTCTCGAGTACTTGATGAGCTCGCGGTACATTGTCCAGCCGCGGGGCAGCCAGTAAGGCATGCCGGGAGCCGTATCCTGGAACATGAACAGATCCTGCTGCAGGCCGATCTTCTTATGGTCGCGCTCCAAAGCTTCCTTGAGCCATGCGAGGTGAGCCTTGAGCTCGTCCTTGGAAGGGAATGCGAAGACATATATTCTCGTGAGGGTATCCTTGGAGGAATCGCCTCTCCAGTATGCTGCGGATGTGCCCTTGACCTTGAATGCTACTGAAAGGAGATCACGGGAATTCTCTACGTGAGGACCGCGGCAGAGGTCGACGAAATCGTCACCCGTTCGGTAGATGGTGAGAAGCTCGTCCTCAGGAAGGTCCTGAATGATCTCGACTTTGTATTTCTGGTCCTTGAACAACTCGAGCGCGTCATTTCTGGAGATCTCTTCTCTCTTCCAGTCTTCCTTGCGCTTTAAGATCTCGGTCATCTTTTCTTCGATCGTCTTGTAATCGTCCTCGGTTACGGGACGCGGCAATGCGAAGTCATAGTAAAGACCGTCGTCGATCTGGGGACCTATGGCGATCTGTGTAGTCTCGCCGAAGATCTCAAATACGGCTTTGGCCAGAATGTGTGCCAGCGAGTGGCGGTAAACCTGAAGAAATTCTTCTCTTTCCATGGTAATCACTGTCCTTATCTTGTATTCCGACATGCACTCCCGGGCACTTCCCGGGACAACGTCGTAAAGAGGATTATATAATATAGAAATCTTTATGACAATAACTATGTATTTTCTATTTACATCTTTAGTTGATATTGTAAAGTGAATATTCCTTTCTAATGTGCTACAATAGCCGTGCGCTCGGGATGAGATCTTTCCGGGCAGGATCCTACTATTTTCGAAAAGGAGTGAATTCCATGGATTTATCACCGCTTCAGAAAGCAAGATACGAGTACACACCCAAGCTCCCGGGCATGTTGAGAAACGGCATCTCCGAGATCTGCGTTAACGAAGGCGCAGCAACCGAAAGCGTTGCAGATCAGGAAAAGATCGCAGCCCTCTTCCCCAACACATACGGCAAGAAAGAGATCACTTTCGCCAAGGGCGCCAACACATCCCCTGCCAAGAAGCAGGTAGTTGGTGTTATCCTCTCCGGCGGACAGGCTCCCGGCGGACATAATGTCATCACGGGACTTTACGATGCTTTGAAGGCTACAGACAAGGACAATGTCCTCTTAGGCTTCAAGGGCGGTCCCGACGGACTTCTCAAGAATGACTACGTTGAGTTCGACGATGCATTCATCGACGCATACAGAAATACAGGCGGATTCGACATCATCGGTTCCGGCAGAACAAAGCTCGAGACACAGGAGCAGTTCGCGATCGTAGCTGAGAATGCCAAGAAGAACGGTCTTACTGCCATCGTCATCATCGGCGGTGACGACTCCAACACCAACGCAGCAACACTCGCTGAGTACATGGCCGGCCACAACACAGGCGTTCAGGTAATCGGCTGCCCCAAGACGATCGACGGCGACCTCAAGAACGAAGACATCGAAGCATCTTTCGGTTTCGATACAGCAACAAAGACATATTCCGAGCTCATCGGCAACATCGAGCGTGATGCAAACTCCGCAAAGAAGTATTGGCACTTCATCAAGGTTATGGGCCGTTCCGCTTCTCACGTTGCACTCGAGTGCGCACTTGAGACACAGCCCAACATCTGCCTCATCGGCGAGGAAGTTGCAGCTAAGAAGATGTCTCTTGCCGAGATCACAAACTACATCGCTGATGCAGTTGAGACACGCGGCAACAACGGCGAGAACTTCGGCGTTGCCATCATCCCCGAGGGTATCGTAGAGTTCGTTCCCGAGTTCTCCGCTCTCATCGCCGAGATCAACGAGCTCCTCGCAGGCGAGAAGACAGAACAGTTCAATGCTCTTCCTGACTGGAACGCAAAGTACGAGTTCATCAAGGCAGGCCTCACGGATGCATCCTTCAAGGTTTTCGATATCCTTCCTGCAGGCATCCAGCAGCAGCTCTTCCTTGAGCGTGACCCTCACGGCAACGTTCAGGTTTCCCTCATCGAGTCCGAGAAGCTCTTCTCCGAGATGGTCAAGGCTGAGCTCGCTAAGAGAAAGGCAGCAGGCACATACAAGGGCAAGTTCGGCGCACAGCACCACTTCTTCGGTTACGAAGGCCGCTGCGCATTCCCTTCCAACTTCGACGCTGACTACTGCTACTCCCTGGGCTTCAATGCTTTCATGCTGATCCAGTATGGTTTCACAGGTTACCTTTCCAAGGTTTCCAACATCAGTAAGCCCGCTGAAGAGTGGGTTGCAGGCGGTATGCCCATCACCAAGATGATGAACATGGAAAGAAGAAACGGCGAGGACAAGCCCGTTATCAGAAAGGCTCTCGTAGAGCTCGACGGCAAGCCCTTCCAGTACTTCGCAGCTAACCGGGAGAAGTGGGCAGTTGAGACTTGCTTCATATATCCGGGTGCCATCCAGTACTATGGACCTTCTTCTGTCTGTGACATCACAACCAGAACACTCGCACTCGAGAAGTCCTGATAAATCTGATATCAAAGGGCCGTTCCATGAAGTGGGTTCACTTCACCAGGAGCGGCCCTTTTAGTTTGCCAATTTGTCGGTAGCAGTAAATCACCATTTTGGTAGCACTTACTGCTACCAATTTGTCAGTTTAGTGCTGCCAATGGTCTGAAAAGCTGTTTGGTAGCAGAAAAACTCCTTTTTGGTAGCAATCTTGCTACCATTTGTCCTGTTTTTTGCAATCAATCTTGAGAAATCGAATATCCTGCATCAGAAAGGAGAGCCAGAGCCTTCTTAAAGTTCTCCTCTTTCACAAGGATATAGTCAGTGTTATAAGTGGAGACGGCAAATATCCCTATATCATTGTCAGCCAATATCTTCGAGATCTTCGAAAGTATCCCTACGAGCGAAAAATCCAGAGTGCCTTTTATCCTGAATGCTCTCCAGCCGTCTTCGCGCTCAAGAGTTTCAGAAGGGACTGAATCTGTGACACATACCAGGGAGATCTCCTCATCAGTCTTCCCGATGAAGTAAATGTCTGAAGACAGATCAGCAGATTCAACGTCTCTGATCTTACAGACTGTTAAGAGCTTATCTATTATCTGAAGTTCCATGTGTCAGAGGACTTTTGCGAGGAATGTGCGGAGCCTGTCGTTGTCGGGATCATTGAAGATCTCGTCAGGTGTTCCTTCTGCCAGGATCACACCGTCGTCCATGAAGATCACGCGCGATGCGACTTCCCTTGCAAATCCCATCTCATGGGTTACGACGACCATAGTCATGCCGTCTTTTGCAAGGCCTTTCATGACATCCAATACTTCGCCAACCATCTCGGGATCCAATGCCGATGTCGGCTCATCGAAAAGCATTACATCAGGGTCCATCGCAAGCGCCCTGACGATCGCGATCCTCTGTTTCTGACCGCCCGAAAGCTGCGAAGGATAAGACGAAGCGCGGTCTTCGAGACCAACTCTTGCAAGAAGTTCTTTCGCCTTCTTTTCGGCAACTTCCTTGGGAAGGCCGTGAAGTTTCATGGGTGCGATGGTCATGTTCCTCAAGATCGTGAGATGCGGGAAAAGGTTAAAGTGCTGGAAGACCATTCCCATGTTCTGTCTTAAGAGATTTATGTCACATGAAGGATCGTTTATGTCCTGACCTTCGAATGTGATGGTGCCTGATGTGGGGCGCTCGAGAAGATTAAGGGATCTTAAGAAAGTCGATTTTCCGGAACCCGAAGGTCCTATGATTACGACAACCTCACCCTTTTTGATGTCCGTGCTTATGCCGTCCAGCGCCTTGATGTCACCGTCGTTATAGTGTTTTTTGAGATCCTTTACGGATATTATTACCTGATTATCAGCGCTCACTCTTCTTGAGCCTCCTTTCAAGCATGGACACGAGCTTACTGAAGAAGATGACGATCACAAGATAGATCACGGCTACCGCGATGAGGGGCATGAATGCCGAGTAGGTCCTGGATCTTATGATGTCTCCTCCCTTTGTCAGTTCCTGAAGTCCGATATATCCTGATACGGAAGTCTCTTTGATGAGAACTATGAATTCGTTGGCAAGCGCGGGAAGAACGGTCTTGAACGCCTGAGGCACGATGATGAAAGCCATCGTCCTTACATAACCGAATCCCAGTGAACGGCCTGCTTCAAACTGTCCCTTGTCGATGCTCATGATGCCGCCGCGGATGATCTCGGCAACGTATGCGCCGGAATTAAATCCGAATGCGAGGACTGCGACAAGGACCTTGTTGTTGGATGATACGAAGATAACGAAATAAGCGATCATGAGCTGAACAACAACAGGGGTTCCCCTTATGACAGTAAGGTAGAGTCCGCAGAGTTTGTTTAAGAATGACAGGAACTTCTTGCCAAAGCCCCCTCTGAGTTCTTCTTTCAAAGTGTCATAAGAAGATCTGATGAGCGCAACGATAACGCCCAAAGCGATTCCCAGAAGAGCAGCAAAGATAGTTACTTCAAATGTTATTCCGAGGCCTTTGAATATGTACTGGTAACGGTCGTCGGTTATGAAATTGTTTTCGAAATCAGCGGGGATATCAAGGGCCCAGCCAACTATTCCTTCCCAGGTCTCTTCAGCCCATATGGAAAGATTTCCGACCGACATTACCAGGATCGTAAAAGCGTTGCTTATGATGGAACAGATCAGTCCTATTATGGCAAGGATCCTTCCCGTTTTTGCCTTGGCGATATTCCTGACTATCCCGTTATTGCTTGTCCAAAAACAGAGCGCGATGACGGAAAGAACGATACCCGCAAGCGGGAACCAGAAAAGGATCAATGATAAAAGGCCGAAAAGAAATATCTTTTGGGCTTTGCCTGCAGGGTTTTCCGGGACAAGCGGAGGAAGAGCAGCCTTACAGGAAGGGCAGACACTATCTTCGCCCGTAACTTTTAAACCGCAGTTCTTACAGAATCTGGATCTGATCATCTGACCATCCTTCATGTATCTCTTATAGAGTCCTTTTGCAAGGTAACTCTTATTTTAAATAATCAAAGAGCGGAAATAAAGACCATATTTCCGCTCTTTGTGATTCAGTTGTCAGTTTATGAAATTATTTGCTTGCTGCAACGAAAGCCTTGGCAGGCTCATTATCGATGACAACTGCATCGATCTTGCCGGACTGCAGTGCGATGACTGCATCGTTGCCCTTTGCAAAACGCTCGATCCTGTCTTCTCCGACCTCATCTGTCATGTAGATGTCGCCTGTCGTACCGGACTGAACGCCAACCTTGTAAGTTCCGCCGAGGAGATCATCAAGGCTTGTGATCTTGGAATCTTCCATAACGATAACGGACTGGATGCCTGTTGCATAAGGAGTAGAGAAGTTAACGGACTTCAGTCTGTCCTCAGTAACTGTCATGCCTGCGCATCCGATGTCGTACTTGCCGGCCTGAACGCCTGCGATGATGGAATCGAACTCGATATCCTCGATCTCGAGCTCAAGACCGAGCTTAGCTGCGACTGCCGTTGCGATCTCAACATCGATGCCTGTTACCTTCTCTCCCTCGTAGAACTCATAAGGAGGGAAGTAAGCATTGGTTGCCATGATGAGCTTGCCTTCCTTAACGGTCTTAAACTCGGGATATGTGGCAGTTTCTACCTGCTTGGTCTCAACCTTCTTATCGGAAGGGATGTACTTGTTGATGATAGTAGGGATCGTGCCGTCATCGGTAAGTTCCTTCAAAGCCAGATCGATCGCGATCTTCAGATTCTCGTTGTCCTTGTTGATCGCCATAGCATAATCTTCTACGGCATAAGGTGTATCAAGGATCTTAAGAGCGGTCTTCTTCTTGGATCCTGCGCAGGAAGTCATTCCGATCAAAAGTGTCAGGGCCATAGCGCCTGCTAAGATTCTTTTAAATGTTTTCATAATATAACTCCTTTTGTGAGATCTTTATATCCACGCAAAGATTATAATTCCGTTCCGGGATCATATCAAACAATAAATGAGGATAGTATTGATAAAACTATTTCTTTACTCTTGTCATCCAATCATCAAATTGAACAAATCTTGTTTTATCTAACAGATCTTCATCATATTCTGGAATTAGTTTTCTCCCTCATGCAGTGCTGCTTCAGCATACTCTATGCTTCCAGCAATATTGTATTTATTGCATTCGTCGGGATATTTAGACATAAGACTCTTATAACATTCAACAAATTCACGGCTGTTGGTTTGTTCAGCGATATCTTCTATAACCTCGCTTATCCAGGAAAACTCATCAGCAGTACAATCATTTTTGAGAAACAAAAGTGTCGAAGGTATATCTTCCGTGAGAATTCCTACTTCCTGCTCCCAGCATTTTTCAATACCATAAGCCCATTCATCCTGGCTTTCTTCAGAAATCCTGATTCTTTCCTTTATTACTTCTCTGAAACTATCAATATTCACCTTTCCCTACCTCTTTTCTTGTGCGAGTCGAATATTTAGAACCTAAAATAATCGTTGTGTTCTTAATCCAAAACAGATATCCTTCCATTTTTCGAAAACGGTTATTGCCAATTAGTTATCTTTTGAAACCAGGTTCTTGACCCACTTATACTTCTTGAAATGATGAAAGACTACGGGAATCTTGATCATCTCATCGAGGTTCAGTATGAAATAGACGACCAGGGGCGGAGCGTGGAAGACGAAAGCCGCCAGGGCTCCTGCGGGGATTATG
>JAIKVV010000058.1 GCA_024685385.1 Saccharofermentans sp.
GTGGGAGCATACCAGAAATCACTGCTGTTGGTTACATCCTTATAAAGAACAGTTACAACACACTTTGCGCTCTTGCCGGCTGCAGTAACCGTAATGGTTGCCTTGCCTGCCATCTTTGCCGTAATCTTGCCGTTCGAGTCAACTGATGCAACCTTCGAGTCAGAAGACTTCCAGGTCTTGGTCTCCGTGGAATTCTTTAATGTAGCCGTAAGAGTAAGAGTCTTGCCGCAGACAATGTTTGCTTCATTCTTATTAAGCGTCAGAGATACGGGAAGTGTATCCGTGATCTTAAGACCATCATCATAAACCAATACTTCCAACGATACGAGTGAAGAAACTTTCATATGAACGGCAGCCTTTTTTCCGCCGTCAAGACTCATATAGCTCTTTTCCGTATTCCTGTAAAGATCAACAAGTAAACTATTGTAAGCGATATCTATACTTTTTAGATTATTGCCGTAACAGGCCAATGATTTGAGAGTTGTTATCTTCCCGAGATTTAGTGATGAAAGCTTATTGCCAAAGCATAAAAGGTAAATCAACTTGGTATTCTTTGATACATCAAGGGTCTCAAGAAGATTGCCGCTGCAATCCAGATATTCAAGTTTGCTAAGCTTACTGAGGTCAAGTTTTTCAATTTTGTTATCTCCGCAATATAATATCTTAAGATTTATGTTTTGACTTAGATCCAGCTTAGTAATGTCTGTTTCTTCACATACAAGATATTCAAGTTTCTTGTTCTTACTGACATCAAGTTTTGATAGAGGAACCTGATCGCAACTAAGTTTCTTAAGTTCTGACAGATATTCGATGCCGCTAAGATCAGTTATGTTTTTATAGTCTAAATTCAGGTCAGTGATCATAGAGATCTCAAGTTTATCCAACCAGCCGTCTCCGTCCTGATCATATTTTGAAATAACTTCTCTGAAAAAAGCATCTTTAAAGTTAGTGTCATTAATCTCCACTACTTCATCGGAACTGTTATTATTGGTTGTTATCTCAAGTCCGCTGTCAATGCTCAGTATGCAATCATGGCCGCTGCTAAAATACTTACCGTAATATCCATCGGAAGGATAATAAGTGCCATTTTTATATACGGCGACTAACCAAGGACAACCGCTGATATCAAGTTTGCTAAGGTCATTGTTTTTGCAGCTGAGATTGATCAGATCAGGACAAGTTTTTATATTCAATGTTTTTAACTTGTTCGTGGAACAATCGAGTACTTTAATATCCGAATTAAGCTTTAATGTTGAAATGTCATTGTTATTGCATCTCAAAGTTGTCAGATAAGAACATGAGCTTACATCCAGAGATTTGATCTTGTTATTATCACATTCAAGCGTTTCAAGATTGCTGCATCCGCTCAAATTAAGTGTTTCTATATTATTGTTGCTGCAATAAAGATAATGTAGAGAAGATTTATTTGAGATATCCAGACTCTTGAGCCCACAATCACTGCAGTTAACAACATACAAACTATTGCACTTTGAAAGATCCAGTTGCTGCAGTTTTTTACAATTGTCGCAAGACAACATAAAAAGCTCCGTACATTTGCTCAAGTTTACGGAAGTCAAATTGGGGTTATCTGAACAATCAAGCACCATGACATTTTTGTTTTTTGAAAGATTCAGTGTAGAAAAACTGTTTTGGGGACATTCAAAAGACATAAGTTCAGAAAAGTAACCTATACCTGTAAAATCGTTAATACCTGCATTCTTAACAGAAATGCTGCTAACTACTGAAATCTCATCTTTAGTTAAAACACCGTCGCCCGAGCAATCAAAGCCGGTAACATAATTCCTGAATGCCTCATCCGGAAAATTAGTATCGTTGATCTTTGCTACTACAGTTGAATCGGTAATATTCTTTAAGGAAATCTTGGAATCATTATTTGTAACAGGAGTTGTAGTATCTCTCAGCGAAACTTTAAAATAATAAGTACCGCTTGTTAGATAGATCTTCAAAACAGTACTGTTATCAATCGGAATTAACGGACCACTTGAAGAGCCGACTTCGGTTCCTGTCTTACTATCCTTATAAAGCTGAACCGATGAACTGTTAGACCCGCTGATCGTGCATTCAATAAAGATGGGATTGGCAACTGAATATTTATACCACCAGATCTGTTCAGATTTGAAATCAACCTTCTTTGTCTGCCCTACGGCGATCGTATCATCCCCATCAGCCTTAACGACCGTTGCAGGGATCGATGCAATTCCTACCGCGAAAACAAAGGCAATCAGCATGACAGCATACTTCAATAATCTCTTGTTCATAGAACACCCCCTGAAAAGAACTTTATATGAAAAGATTATACACTATCTGATATCATTGCAGAGAAACAACTTATATCCAATCTTACCCTCTGCCATTGCCCTGATATTGCAGCATCTTATAATTTATATATCTCATCTGCTCCCGGAGGCGGCATCTCACAGATCTTGCCGTCTTCATCAAGGTATTCATATATTCCTGCTTTGTCAGTAAACTTTCCGATAACGGCGGCATTTATTCCTTCTTTGGAAAGTTGTTCCATGACCAATTCAGGATATGCTGTAGCGATAAGTATCGAACCTGAGGAGATAAGCCTCAATACATCAAGACCTGCCGCTTCAGCGATCTTTCGTGTAGCATCACTGACAGGGATCTTTGCCGTGTCAAGAAGAACACCTGTGCCTGAGAAGAGTGCCATCTCATAAGAAGCACCCATTACGCCGCCTTCAGTGACGTCATGCATCAGGCTTACAGCAGAAGCTTTAAATCCCGTATCGGTAACTTTACCGCTGGGATCTGCGATTCTGCCGGCGCAGACTCCTTCCGCAACGACCGAAAGATATTTATTGTAAGTAGCAGCCTCATCCAGATATTCAGCAGGCACTTTGCCTTCAAGTTTATCCCTGTGAACATTGGCAGCGATAAAGCTTCCTTCGATACCGCATGTCTTCGTAACTATAAGACTGTCACCTGCTTGCGCCTTGCCCTTAATCACGGGGTCTTTTTTCGAGACATTACCGATCGCTGTTGATATGACTACAAAGTCGTTAACCACATCCGATACTTCCGTATGGCCGCCGACGATATCAACACCGAGTCGTTTTGCTTCTGCCGAAGCCTGTTCGACAATATATATTATGTCATCTTCTTCTGCCGAGGGAGGCGCGATCAGAACAAGAAGAAGTCCTGTCGGGCGAACGCCGCAGGCTGCGATGTCATTGCAGGATACACTGACCGCAAGAGTTCCGGCACAATTACCGCCGGCAGTTATGGGGTCTGATGAGGTTACGATCATGCCGTCTTCGGATCTTAGCCATGCGCAATCAGCACCGATACCGGCTCCTACCACCGTCGAAGAAGACAGGGCGGGAAGCCTTGACAAGACTAATTCTTCAAGCTGTTTGTTGGTAAGTTTGCCTATCTGCATCTTCTTGTCCTTTAAAGTTCGATCTCAATGACTTCAACGCCGTTGACTCCGTCTTCCACCATCTTGGCGATATCAAGATTCTTCTCAGCTTCAACGACATCTTCCGGATGGGGATGTGTCTTGGGGTGTTTTGCTACGAAGACCGTACAGCAATCCTCGAAAGGAAGGATGGAAGTCTCGAATGCTCCTATCTTCCTGGAAATATCACATGTAGCCTGCTTATCTATACCGATAAGCGGTCTTAAGATCGGCATCTTTACGACTTCATTCGTTGCAGCTATCGCTTCCAGGGTCTGGCTAGCAACCTGACCAAGGCTCTCACCGGTAATGAGACACTGGCAATAGGATTTCTCTGCCAGTTTCTCAGCGATCTGGAGCATGACTCTTCTCATGGTGATGGTAAGCATGTCCTGAGGACTGCTCTTATACATGTCGAGCTGGATCTGCGTAAAGTTTACGACATAGAGATTCATATGCCCGGAGAAGCCTGATACGATCTTTGCAAGTTTGATTACCTTGTCCTTGGCCTCATCGGATGTATAAGGATATGAATGGAAATATACGGCATCCAAAGGCATTCCGCGTGATGCCATCATGTAGCCTGCAACAGGGCTGTCGATACCTCCGGACAAAAGAAGCATGCCCTTGCCTGATGTTCCGACGGGAAGGCCCCTGTGAGCCATTATCTTGCCCGAATAAACATAGTTATAGTCACGTACTTCAACATTTAAGATAAAGTCGGGTTCTTTGACATTGACCGAAAGCTGCGGGTATGTCTCAAGGATCGTATGTCCCAATTCCATGCAGATCTCGGGAGACGCCATCGGGAAAGCCTTGTTCCCTCTCTTGGATTCAACCTTGAAAGTCTTGAAATCAGGATTATCTATAAGAAGCTGTCTTACGTATTCGACCGAATTCTTCTCGATCTCGGCGTAACCGCCTTCGAACTTCCTTGCGAAAGACACAGATACGATACCGAACACCTGAGTTACGGCATTCATTACTTCCTTGCACTTTTCCTCATTCTCGAAAAAGGGATTCGTCTCAGAATGCGGCTCGATCCAGATCCTGCTCTGACTCTGGTAGATCTTTAGCTTGCCGTACTTCTTAAGACGGTACTTGAGATTGCCCTTGAGCCTTATCTCAAAGTTTCCGCGGTTCAAACCTTTGAGGGTTACTTCACCCATCCTTGCAAGTATTACGTTCATAATGACTCCAATATCTTTTATCTCTTTACGAGGAATTTATCGTATATATCGTCTACTGCTTCGATGAATCTCT
>JAIKVV010000068.1 GCA_024685385.1 Saccharofermentans sp.
CTCCTTCGGAATCTGAGGACAACATTCCCAAGGAAGATGTGGCAGCTACCCGTCCGGGCAACAACTGACGGACATTGTTGAATTTATTCCGCACTACTGTAAAATTATTGTGTAAATACTGATATCAGGATGAAAAAGAAATGATTCGAAGCAAGTTGATAACGATAGCGGCTGTAGCCTTTATGACCGTAAGCATGATCTTCGGCTCCGTTGCCGCGCAGGATGATGTCTCCTCTACGACCGTAAAGCTCAATAAACATGAGGCGGTCGTAATGTGCAAGAAGAAACTTCCGCTCCTCCGGGTTACGGTTACGCCTTCCGACAAGAAGATCAAGTGGACTTCATCCGATAAGTCGGTTGCCACGGTAACTTCATCCGGCATCGTATCAGGCCTTAAGGCAGGCCGTGCGGTCATTACGGCAACATCGGAAGACGGCGCATCGGATCAGTGCAATGTTACAGTCCTTTATAAGGACGTCACCGAAAAAGGTGATTTCTGGTATGAACCGACCTATGAGCTTACGGAAAAGGGCGTTGTCAAAGGCTATAACAATCAGACCGAGTTCAGACCTGCCAATAACTGCACGAGGGCCCAGATGGTAACTTTCATCTGGCGTCTTGCAGGATCACCCAAGCCCAAGGCCAAAGCGTGCAAGTTCAGCGACGTTACAAGTGACAAATATTACTTTGAGCCCGTTATCTGGGCCTGCGAAAAGAAGATCACCACAGGCTACGATGACAACACATTCAGACCGGATGAATCCTGCCTCAGGCGCCATGCGGTAACTTTCCTCTGGAGATTTGCAGGCTGCCCCGCCCCCACGGGCACTGATGCAAAGTTTAAAGACGTAAAAGAGACGGATTATTTCTACAATCCCGTTCTCTGGGCTTCCGAAAAGAATATCCTTGCAGGATACGAAGACGGAACATTCAAGCCCAAAGGCGAATGCCTGAGGCGCCAGATGGTCACATTCCTCTATAAGTACGATAAAAACATGGGTGGATCTTAAGAACTGCTTTATGGAAATCATCCTTGATATATCTTCCTTCCAGGCCCCTGTCAATGTGGTACGTCTTGTATCACTTCTGGTACTGATCGTCATATCTTCTTTCTTCTCTTCTGCAGAGACCGCCTACAGCATGGCAAACAGGATGAGGATAAAGTCTTTGGCTGAAGACGGTGACAAAAAGGCAGCCCTGGTGGTGAATATCCTTGATCACTATCCCAAGATGCTTTCCACGGTCCTGATAGGAAACAACATAGTCAACATAGGAGCGTCCGCCATAGCAACCCTTTGGGCGACGGATGTCTTCGGCAACTGGGCGGTCGGCGTCATGACGGGCGTATTGACATTTGTCGTTCTCATATTCGGCGAGATAGTCCCCAAGACATCGGTTTCCTGCAATGCGGATAAATATGCCAAGCTCTACGCTCCGGTCATAAGATTCCTCATGATCATCTTTACGCCTGTAGTTATCGTTATAAATTTCATCTCGGGAGGTATCCTCAAACTCTTAAGGACCGATCCTGATGCGAAGATGCCTGCCATAACCCAGCGCGATCTTCTGGGCTATGTCGATGAGAGCCGCAAGGAAGGCGTTATCGACAGGAAAGAACATGAGATCATCCATAACATGTTCGACTTTTCGGATGCCGTTGCCAAGGACATCATGGTGCCGAGGATTAATATAGTTGCAGTGCCGGTCGACTGCAGTTATGAAGATATCCTGAAGATCGTAAAAGAAGATATGTATACCAGGATCCCGGTCTACGAAGGGGATTCAGACACCATAATAGGCATGATCAATGTCAAGGATCTCCTCCTGCTTTCAAGTCCCGAAGAATTCAATGTCAGGAACATGATGCGTGAAGTCATGTATACCCATGAATATAAGAAGACCTCGCAGCTTCTGAAAGAGATGCTCAAGACCAACGCGCCTGTCGTAATAGTCCTCAATGAATACGGCACTACCGAGGGCATGATCACGATGGAAGACCTGATGGAGGAATTGGTAGGAGATATCAACGACGAATACGATTCGCCCAAGGATGATCCCATCCTCAAGATCGCACCCGGCGACTACCTCATCGACGGAAGCTGCGGCCTCGTTGATGTCAACGACGCTTTGGGAACGGAACTCGAAAGCGAGGATTTCGATTCCATAGCAGGCATAGTGATCGACCATACCGGAGGACGTCTGCCCAAGGCCGGAGATACGGTCGAGACTGCTGACGGCGTCAGGATCAGGGTTTCAAGGATAGAGGGCAACCGCATTGCAATGGTAAGGGTGTTCCTGCCTCCGGAAGAAAGACCGAAAGAAGAACCTGAAGAAGATCCCGAAGAATAAGGCTATGGACTTAAGGTCCTTTAAGTCGGATAATAAAAACAACAGAATATCTCTCCAAAAGGAGGTGCCTATATGTTTTGTACTGAATGCGGTAAAATCATTCCTGACGGAAATTACTTTTGTCCTTTCTGCGGACTTCCGACGGACATGTCGGAACAGGCAGGACGTGTCGGGGCAGCCGAAGCTCCGGTCCAGGCAGCTCCGCCTGTTATGCAGGATAATGCTGCCATAGGTCAGACAGTAGCAGCTCCTGTGGCAGAGCAGATACCCGTATCCCGGCAGATACCCGTATCTCAGCAGATACCTGTATCACAACAGATACCTGTATCCCAGCAGATACCCGTATCCCAGCAGATACCCGTATCCCAGCAGATACCTGCAGCTCCCGTTCAGGCGGCAGCCCCTGTTGTTCCTCAGCCTCCCGTAATGCCCCAGCCTCAACAGGCTCCCATGTATCAGACCCCTCCTCCGGGATATGTACCCGTCAAGAAATCGAGGGGCTGGATCCCCTTTGTTGTCATTGCCGGAGTGGTCTTTTTCGTATTAATCGTTGTATTTGTTGCAGTATTTGCGGTAAAGAGCCTTAATCCTCAGAAGAGAGCTTCGGCTGCCGCATCGGAGGCAGCGAACCTTATAGAAAAAGGTGATTATGATTCGGCCTTCAGTAAGTACGATGAAGCAGTAATGCTCGACAGCGACAATGTAACGCTCATCAGGGATTATGCCCAGGCTCTCATGGACAGGGGTCAGTATTCTAAGGCGAAAGATGTTTTAAACAACGGAATCGAGAAGACGGATTCGAATATCCTTAAGAGCTTGCTCGACAAACTCGAAAAAGGCGAAGGCTCAAAAGTTGATGACGGAGGAAGCGGCAAGACACGTCCGGATGCTTCGGGATCCGAACTCACTACGACTTCCGAAAAGCCTGAAGAGTCTACCACAACGACTACGACAAAGGCTACGACCACCACTACGGCTCTTGATAAGAAGCCGATGTATGAGGCATATAAGAAATTCCTTGCTGATAAGAAGAAAAAGTTCAAATCTTATAAGAGTTACACGAAACTTACATATTCGGAAGATGAAGGCTGGTCGATCGATTACGAAGAGAATAAGTCCCCGATCCAGGTTGACCTGATCGATGTAACTGGCGATGATCTTCCCGAACTTTTCTGCATCACCGAGGGTGATAATGAGCTCAGCTTCGATCTTACCGTATACAGCTTCATTGACGGCAAGATGAAGAATGTGCTCCAGATCAAGAATATCGATGTTCAGGCGGGAGGACATTCTGACTTTATCGTCTGCAAGTCCAAGAACAAGGGTGAAATCCTGATCTATCTCGGACGCTTTGACGAGACTTCTTCGGAAGCCTATACGACATATAAGTGGGACGGCAAGAAATTTGCTTCCAAGGCTACTTTCGGCAATATAACCGAATTCGCAGGTGATGATCTCAAGATCAACTACTCAAAGGGCAAGGATAAGATCAGTCAGGAAGAATACGATAAGCTCGTCAACGAATTCGGCAAGACTGCATCCAAGATACTGCTCTTCAATGCTCCTCTTGACGATGCCATGACCAAGACCTATTTCAAGGACGGCGGCAAGCCTCACGGCACAACATACGACAAGGCAGTAAAGAATGTAGACAAGAAACTTAAAGAAGCCTGATCCCTTATCACAAAGCAACAACAAAACGGCTGCCTTCGGGCAGCCGTTTTGTTGTGTCATGTCAAAGATTACAGAAGATGTGCTCTGAGCTCGTCGCCGGAAAGAGGTGAGAGGAGAGCGGGTGCGATATCGAAGACGGTCTTGCAGCCGAAATCTCCTTTCTGCTCGAGCCTTACTGCCGCTCTTGCATATGCGATGAGAACGGATGCAGTGAACTCGGGATTGGAATCGAGTTTCAAGGAATATTCGATGACATGCTTGTTCTCGTTGTCAAAGCCGGTCCTGCCTGTGCGGATTACGAAACCGCCGTGGTTGATCTTGGAGTGTTCTTTTTCAAAAGTCTCCTCGTCGATGAAATGAACAATCGTGTTGTAGTCTGCAAAGTAGTTGGGCATCTCGCAGATCTCCTTTTCGATCTTTGCAAGATCGGCGCCTTCTTCTGCTACTACGAAGCACTCTCTCAAGTGCTTGTCACGTGCCGTGAGCTTGGGTGCAGACCCCGATCTTACGGCATCAAGAGCTTCCTTGATCGGAATTGTATACTGTTTGCCGTTCTTGACGCCGGGAACACGCCTTATGGCGTCTGAGTGACCCTGGGATACGCCCTTGCCCCAGAATGTGTAATCCTCACCGTCCGTAAGGATCGCATTTGCATAGAGCCTGTTAAGGGAAAACATGCCGGGATCCCATCCGCAGGATATTACTGCAACCTTGTTTGCAGCCGTTGCCGACTCGTTAACTGCTGCGAAATGCTCCGGGATATTTGCATGTGTATCGAAACTGTCGATTACATTAAAGTACTTGGCATATTCTTTTGTCATCTTGGGAAGATCCGTAGCAGAGCCTCCGCATATGATCATGCAGTCGAAGTCGTCTTTCATCTCAGGGATCTTGTCCGCTGAATAGACGGGAACTCCTTCTGTCTTGATCGTAACTTGTGCAGGATCACGTCTTGTGAAGATGCCGCAGAGCTTCATATCGGGATTCTTTCTGATCTCGCTCTCTACGCCTTTCGCAAGGTTTCCGTAGCCAATGATTCCGATTCTGATTGCCATAAATAATTCCTCCTCTTGCTTTCCGAAAAAGGCCCCGCACGGTTTCGCGCGGGGTCTTGCCGGGTCTTGGTGGAAACTGCGGGGTTTGAACCCGCGACCCCTCCCCTGTGAAGGGAATGCTCTCCCGCTGAGCTAAGCTTCCGTAAAAAATCCTACTACAAACGGGCCGGTTTGGCTATGTTTTTTTGTCGCAGGACGGTTTACCGTGATACATGATTCTGTGATACAATATCCTTGAATTCGGGGGCGTAGCTCAGCTGGGAGAGCGTTGCATTCGCATTGCAGAGGTCAGGAGTTCGATCCTCCCCGTCTCCACCAAATTCGCAAATACCCTTTGCTCTTGGCTTCGGACAGGTCCTCGTCGCTGGACGCTCCTGCGGAACTTGCAGAGCAAAGGGTATTTGCTCTACTGTGCGGAAAATGCGGGGCATTTGTTTTGTTCCCGGCGGTCTGCTTGAGCGGCTGTTATGCCCAATTGTTCATCTGTTGTTTACCTGTTGCCGTCGAATAATTCCCTATGGGGTTGTATAATATAACAGTCACTTTACGGGACGGAGTTTTATTTAGGGAGGATTCATATGACACTCGAAGAATTATACGCAGGCAGAAATATAGCTGACTACTACATAGGTAAGGTAACCCAGGTTTACAGGAGTAACTGTATCGCCCAGATCGACAATTTCACGCTGATGGCAGACAGATCAAGGTTCAACAGCTCATTCCTTCCTAATACGATCAACAACTTTGTTCTTGTAGAATCTACCGTCGGAGTCTTCCTGGGAGAGGTTTTCGAGAATAAGGCCTCCAGAAAGAGTATCTTCGAAGTAGGATCTGAAGATAAGCCTAACGATTATCAGGAAATATGTATCGACACCATTGCGATCATGACTCCTGAGTCCAGGAAGTTCGAACTTGCGGGCTTCAAGACTCTCGGTATCACCGACAAGGTCTATCTGGCAACGGATGAAGTATATAAGCTCTTCCTTCAGTCTCTTGAGTTTACGGGTGAGAATGAAGAACCCCTCCCCGAGTTTGCAACTTACCTTAACAGATCCCAGGCAGGCGTATCTCTTAAACCGAGCACGCTCTTTAACCGTCATCTTATGTGTGTAGGTGCAACGAACTCAGGTAAATCCACGACTGCTCTTTCGATCCTGGACAAACTCGTATCCACGAGAAGGAAGGCCCTGATAATCGACCCTACGGGTGAGTACAGGAACGCATTCTCAGACAGCGAGATCAGGAAACTGACATTGGGTGTCGATACGACCGTATCCCCCGGCAAGATCACGATGGAGCAGTGGGAGAAGCTTTTCGAGACTGAAAATTCCAGCCAGGGTGCTGTCCTGTCGGAGGCTATCACATCGCTCAGGTACATGAAGAAGATCGGTGAAAACGGCTACTACACCAAGATCGGTCAGGACATCGACCAGGTCCAGGAAAATCTTGTTTCTGTAGGAAAGGATGATACTGACTTTAATCTCGAACTCCTGCCGGAGCAGATCCAGGCTGAGTCAGTCTGTGAGCCTGACAGGGACAACGACTACAACTTCCAGTACCGTTACGATACGCTCAAGGCCAACCAGAACGCATCCCTCATCCAGAAGATCCAGTATCAGATGACCAACACAAGGTTCCTGTCGTTCTTCTCGAATGATCCTGCCATGTATAACCTGCTCGATGTCATCGAGGAATTCGTCCATACGCCTGAGGAGAGCCTGTACATAGACACATCTTCACTCGGTGCTTC
>JAIKVV010000081.1 GCA_024685385.1 Saccharofermentans sp.
CAGACCCTTCGCGATGGCGCGGTTGATGGCACAGAGAATGCCGCGCAGAGAGGCACGGTTGATATTGTGGCTCACGCCGACACCGAAGGCATTCGCGCCGCCCGGCGCTTTGAGCTGGATGTACGCCACAGCCCGGGAGTCGGAGCCGGAGGTGATGGCGTGCTCAGAATAGTCCACGAAGGTGAACCCGCCGATGGGCAGCTCCGCAATGGCATTGAAGAAGGAGTCGATCGGGCCGTTGCCATCGCCGCTGACGGCAAACTCCTGACCGCCGCAGCTCAGCACGGCCTCCACATGGACTCGGCTGTCCTCGCTGTGGGAAGCGTCTTCCTGAAAACTGTGGCGCAGCAGGCTCCACTGTGCCGGCACGTCCAGATACTCCTTCTGGAACAGGGCAAGGATCTGCTCAGACTTCAGCTCCGTGCCCAGCCGGTCGGTCTCCGCCTGAACCACCGCGCCAAATTCCGGATGCATGGCCTTGGGCAGAATGTAGCCAAAGCTGTGGTGCATGACGAAGGCCGCGCCGCCCTTGCCGGACTGGCTGTTGATGCGGATGATCGGCTCGTACTGGCGTCCTACGTCCGCCGGATTGATGGGCAGATAGGGCACCTCCCAGTATTCGCCGCCGTGCGCGGCCATATAGTCCACGCCCTTGTTGATGGCGTCCTGGTGGCTGCCGGAGAAGGCGGTGAACACGAGCTCACCGGCGTAGGGCTGCCGTTCGCCGACGCGCATACCCGTGGTGCGTTCATACATCTCGCGAACGCTGCTGATGTCGGAGAAGTCCAGCTCCGGGTCCACGCCCTGGGTGTACAGATTCAGTGCCAGAGTCACCATGTCCACATTGCCGGTGCGTTCGCCGTTGCCGAAGAGGGTGGCCTCCACACGCTCGGCTCCGGCCAGCAGACCCAGCTCCGCTGTGGCGACGCCGGTCCCGCGGTCGTTGTGGGGGTGCAGGCTGATGATGGCCCGGTCCCGCCAGGGCAGGTCGCGGATGAAGGTCTCCACCATGTCGGCGGTGTAGTTGGGCATCATGTTCTCCACCGTGGTCGGCAGGTTCAGAATGACCGGCTCCTCCGGTGTCGCCCGCAGCTCCTCCAGCACCCGCTGGCAGATCCGCACGGAGACGTCTACCTCCGTGCCCATGAAGGACTCCGGCGAGTACTCGTAGCGCAGGTCCATGCCGCTCTCCAGCACGGGCTGGGCCATCTCGTAGATCAGGTCCGCCGCGTCGGTGGCGATCTTCTTCACGCCGGCCACGTCGGTGCGGAAGACCACCTGCCGCTGCAGCACGGGGGTGGAGTTGTAGAAGTGGAAGATCACGTGCTTCGCGCCCTGAATGGCCTCGAAGGTCTTTTTGATCAGGTGCGGCCGCGCCTGGACCAGCACCTGAATGGTCACGTCGTCGGGGATGTGGCCGCCCTCGATCAGCTCGCGGCAGATCTGGTAGTCGGTGTCGGAGGCGGAGGGAAAGCCGATCTCCACTTCCTTCACGCCGATCTCGTCCACCAGCATGTGGAACATCTCCAGCTTTTCCTGGAGGTTCATCGGGTCGATCAGGGCCTGATTGCCGTCCCGCAGGTCCACCGAGCACCACACGGGCGCCTTCGTGATGACGCGGTCGGGCCAGGTGCGGCCCTCGATGGGCTGGGGCACAAAGGGAATGTACTTCTGGTAGCCATTCATCGCGTTCCATCCTCCGTTTCTCTTCAGGATTCGGGGACAGAAAAGCGCCCCCGACTGTGCAGTCAGGGGCGTCAAAAAACGCTGTACCACCCTGTTTCGGCGGAGGCTTGCGCCCGCCGCCCTCTCTGGCCACGCACCCGGTTCGGGCGGATGGCCTGGCTCTTTTACGCGGCCAAGCGGGGCTGTCTACTGGGATCACCCGCGGTGAGACCGGCCCTCCGCGCGGCTGCGGGACGCGCCCGCTTTTCGACAGTCCGGCTCCGGGAGGAGGTATCCACCTGATCGGGGGCTGGCTCGCACCATCCGCCAGCTCTCTTGCGCGCCCGGCACCAGGTCTTTGTTCCCATCATCGCCGTTGATTCGGTTGTCAAGGGGAATCATAGCGGATTCCGCCGGGCTTGTCAATGGGAAAATGACGCGGGGGAGGGGGAAAGGGCGGAGGGAGCCGCCCGCGCCGGGAGGGAACGGCCGTCAACCTTTGACCGTTGCCTTAAGCGTTATGGTCTTGCCTGCAACGACTTCGGCATTCTTCTTGTTCAAAGTTATTGTTGCAACGGGCTTCTTAGTGGGTGTGGGCGTGAGCTTCTTAAGGCTTCTTGTCTCAAAATGGGATGCATCATGACGACATATCCTTCTCTCTTCGCCCGCCTTATTCACGGTCGCCTGCCTGGAGACATACCAGTCTCCCCAGTCGTGACCCGTAGCAGGTATTTCTTGCCTGTAATTATATGTCAGTTCTTCTCCTGTTCTGCTGAGTTCTTGTGGCAGAAATGCTTCATATACATATTCGCCATCGATTTCACAGGAAGCATATTTTGCGGATACGAGTGTTGCATATATTCTTACCGTAACCTCATAATACTTGATTGTCGGATCATACTGAAAAACAATATCTGCATAGGCGTATCCGCTTGGATCATCGGTAATCCAATCTGTTCTTTTCACAAACCATTTATCTTTTGTTAAGATCTTCATTTCCCAATCGATAGGCACAGTCAATTCTTCTACATTTGGAGGCAGATATATTGTTCCGCCAAATTTATCGGATTTAACACTTACTTTCTCAAGCATTGTATTCATGCTCAGATCTACAAAAATCAGATCATCAGACTCAACATCAAATACCTTCAGGATAACCGATCTGGTAACATCTATGTCGGTTAACGGACAATCAATACATATAATTTCCTGAACGTGATGATTATTGCTGGTATTCAACTCAGTAATCTTGGTTTTGCTACAATAGAGAAAATTAAGATTATGGAAAGTCGTAAGATCCAATTTGGAAATATCATTTTGACTACAATCGAAGTAAACGATTTCCGTGAAATACTCAATACCTGTAAGATCTTTTATGCCCTTACCGGATATATCTATTTCTTCGGAATTTGTTATCTCTTCATCTGAAAGTGTGTCGCCGTAATTTTCCAATACCCAATCTCTGAGATTATCGTCAGGGAAATTATCCTTGATGACAGGAATCTCATCTGCCCGTGCTGACTTTGCGGGAACCATAACTATACCGGCCGCCAGCCCCAGAGCAAGAAGAGCAACCGATATAACCCCCATAGTTGTTTTTTTCATATTGAACTCCTTTCCGGTTTAAAAAACCATTAATAGTATCAATAGAGTTCCAATATGTCAATAAAAAAGTCCCGGGAAATCCCGGGACCTTAATAAGGTTTATCTAATGATTTATCAGAGAGCAGAAACCTTTGTGCCGGATGCTGCCTCGTTGGATTCTACAACGAGCTCAACAGACTTAGGTGTGCAAACGAATGTTGTCTTAACAGGTGTAGGTTCGATCTTGCCTTCGAGTGCATAAACACCGCCGGAGATGTAGTCAACTACACGCTGATTGTTTGCGGAACTCATAAGGTTGCAGATTACGATGTGACCTTCCTTGATATGATCGCAAACGATCTGGCTTGTTCTGATGTCATAAGGTGTGAGCATGACAACTACTGCCTGCTGCTGCTTTGCTACCGGTGTGGTCATAGGCTGACTCTCCTGTACAAATGTGCTTGCCCTGTAAGGCTCTTCTTCATATGAACGATAGAACTGCTCTTCAGGAACATCATCATATTCATATTCGTCAAAGCTTCCTTCGTCAATATCGCTGATCCTTGTCTCGTAGATACCGTCTTCGATATCTGTATCTTCAACCGGCTCAACAAACTTATCGATAAGATCTCTGAAAATGCCCATAAATGTCTCCTCCTTGATTGATGTCCCTAAAGGACTTGTAACAACAAAATTAAGATAACATTCAATATTTGCAGGTGCAATAAATTCGGGGCTTTTGTTATCCAACTTACACAGTGGAAACATTCCTGTAACAATTCACGTGTATCAATGTTACAAAATCAGCTTTATCAAGCTTTTGCGCTGTATGCGGCACGGTCGCCGAAGAGGGCTGTTCCGATCCTTATATGGGTCGCTCCGCACATGACGGCATAACGCCAGTCTCCCGACATTCCCATGGATAATGTATCCCAACTGCCGGGATTGATATCGTCATATAAGATCTTTGTCTTTTCGAAAACGCCTTCCGCTTCACCGTCGACGGACTGGATGGGTGCCATGGTCATGAGACCTCTTATCCTGATGCCTTCAAGCGATGATAATCCGTCAACTGCTTCCTTTACACCATCAACAGTAAAGCCGTGTTTGGACTCTTCGCCCGATACATTGACCTGGAGCAATATATCTGAGGTAACATTGTTACAGATCGAACGTTTTGCGATCTCCGAAGCCAGTTCCACGCTGTCTACGGAATGTATGAGATGGGTCTTCCCTATTATATATTTGACTTTATTCTTTTGTAATGTACCTATGAGATGCCAGTTTGCATCAAGTCCTGCCTCAAGAAAACTTTCCGTCTTTGGAACGAGTTCCTGAACACGGTTCTCACCCAAGTCCTTGATGCCGGCAGCAAAAGCTGCCTTTGCATATTCCACGGGGAAGACTTTGGAAACGCCGATAACAGTAACAGATGACGGATCCCTTCCGCACTCCGAACACACTTCGTTGAGGGATACTTTTAATACTTCATATCTTTCCTTAAATCTTCCGGTCAATGCCGCATCGATATCTGCTGTCATCTTTAACCCACCTTATCGTTAGGCTTGCAGGAATCGGGATTCGTGACATATACGGTATTGTAGTCAGGCTTCTTCTGGCTGCCGTATGTTGATATTATCGCGAACTCCCTGTCAGAGTCGATGACGATTACTCTCAGTTCATCAACGAAGCCCTGATTGTTGTAATAGAGCGTAGCGATACCGTTGCACTTAAGAGGGATCACGCTTGAAACGTCCGTACCGAGACCCGTTGTAGTATCGATCAGCGTAAGCTTATATCCTCCGGAAATGCCTTCGGTATATTTGGAATTGATCTTAAGGAATTCAGGCAGGTTCTCGTCGTATGTTCCGAAGAATACGACAGTTCCGCCGTCAGGCATCGTCTCTGCTTTAAAGATCTCACATCCTGAAACAGAGAGCGAAGAAGGAGTTACTTCTTTACCGTCATCATCGGTGTTGCGCAGGGGCAATGCGGAGAGGTTGAAGATATTCTTTTCGGTGAACATATCGGGATTAAGACCTGATTTGCTGTCGAAATACAAGGAGAATATCTGCTTATCGGAATCGATGATATAAGGATCGACAAGGCTCGTCATGGATACGCGCATGCCTGAATATTCGGTTATGACGATCTCGATGTCACAAGATCTTAAGTCAAGAAGATCCTCGACATATCTTGTAGTCTTAAAGACGATCAGCGTTCCGTTCTTGTCTTCCTCGGCTCTTACGACCTCACAGTCTTCCAGGGCGACGCCTTCAGATCTTATGTTGATGTCATGCTTAGTTCCGACGGCAAAATCACTCGCGGCCGCGCTCTCGAAATCGAGATAAACGGCGAAATACTGCTCATCGTTCTGAGCGATCCTCGCAACAGGCCTGTCAGCCTCAACATAAAGTGAAGATGAGATCGGTCCCTGGGCGGAACTGATCATCTTCTTGACCTCGCTCATCTCCATGCCGAGGAAAGTATCATACTTCAAAATCTCTTCGTTGCCGTCAAGTCTGAAGGATACGACGCCGGGCTTGGTGGCGATTATCTTTGAAGCTTCTCTCTCGAGCTGGTTTTCGTATATGGTCTCTTCCCTTCTTAAGACATTAAGTCTTTCGTCATCGAAGTTGATCTTTGCAAGTTCATCTTCACGTTCATCGAGAACAACGCTCAAGGAAGCGTAATACGCCGCAAGATCGGAGAGATTGCCGTTCATTGCTCCTGAACGGATGTTATCGATTACGGATACCAGTTTATCGTCGTAGGAATCGTATATGCTTTCGGCTTCAGATACCTCGCCTCTCTGCACGAGTTCCCTCTGAACATCAGATATCTGCTGCTGGACATTACGAAGGTCGGATACGACGGATTCAAGATTGGAAGGAACTACCATGGCAAGCCTCTGCTGCTTTGCGATCCTGGAACCTTCGGTTATCTGCGTAACAAGGTCACCTGATACGCTTGCATTGATGACGCTCTCATCCCTGACGATAAGGGCCTTGGCTCCGATCGTATGTTCCACCGAGCCTGCCATGACGAAAGAAAAGTTCGGTTTCTCTGCTATGTAATTATATAGATGGTGGACTATGAATACCAAAACAAAGACAGACAACACCACCATGATCGCTGCCAGAAAACCGTTCCTGACCGCGCGGCTCTCTGCGCTCTTGCCGGCAACACTCTTCCTCTTGGCACGGGCAGCCTGCTTGGCCATCTTGGCTTTCTCTTTCTCGAGCTGCTTTGCCTTGGCTGCTTCAGCGGCCTTGGCTCTCTTCGCCTTCTCCTCTGCAGCCTTCTTTCTTGCAAGTTCCTCGTTATTTCTGTTTGCGTTATTGTCAACGGGCCTGTTCTGAGTCCTGTTATCCTGAGGTCTCCTGTTCTGAACAGGGCGGTTATTATTCTGCTTATCGTAGCCCGATACGGAATTATTGTTATTCTTCTGTCCCTGAGGCTTAACCTTATTTCCTGAAGTTTTCTTGTAGTTTAAAGGCTTGGATTCCTGCTTCTTATCGGGCGATGAATACCAGGGGGCCTGCTGATTGCCGCTGTTGTTTCCCTGCTTGGGCTTATAGCTCATCTTCTTGTAGTTATTGTTATTTCTGTTTTTGTTGTTATTTTCTTTTCCCATTATTCACACCTCACGATAATGCAGCCATAGAGGCGAGTTTTATCTGCTGGCTTACGAGACCTCCCTGCAGATAAGCGATGAAAGGCGGCTTTATCGGGCCGTCGCATGACAGTTCCGTTGTCGCACCCTGGACAAAAGTTCCTGCCGCCATGACAACCTGATCCTCATAACCCGGCATGTCCCAGGGTTCGGGAGTAACGAAAGAATCCACGGGAGATACCATCTGGATCTTGGAGACGAAATCCTTCATCTTCTCTTCATCTTCGAAAATAAGAGTCTGAACTATATCTCCCCTCTTCTCGGATGAAGAAGGAGACGTCTTATATCCTGCCTCTTCGAAAAACTTGGCGGCAAAAACAGCACCCTTAAGGCATTCACCTACAACGCGGGGTGCCAGGAACAGGCCCATGGCGATATCCCGGTTGAATCCCAATGTGGGGCCGACCTCGGAACCTAAACCCGGTGCCGTAAGGTGCCTTGCGGCATTCTCGGTAAGGTCAGAGCGCCCTGCTATGTATCCGCCGGTCTTGCAGATTCCGCCGCCGGGGTTCTTGATGAGCGAGCCTGCGGCAACATCAGCGCCTGCTTCAGTGGGTTCAATCTTCTCGCAGAATTCGCCGTAGCAGTTATCTACAGCTATTATCACATCAGGTTTGATCTTCTTTACTCTTGATGCAAGTTCAGCGATGTCTTCGCAAAGAAGCGCAGCCCTGTCGGTATAACCGCGGGATTTCTGTATGAATACGATTCCCTTAAGATCCTTTACGCGTTCTTCGATCGCCGCAAGATCGAACTTGCCGGAAGGCAAAAGCTCGATCTGCTCATATTTGATGCCGAACCTGACAAGAGACATGTCATTATCTTTCTCATCAGATGAGATTCCGATGGTCGAAGCCAAAGTATCGTATGGCTTTCCCGTTACGGAAAGCAGCGTATCTCCGGGTCTTAAAGCACCCCACAGCATGGCGGTTACTGCCTGCGTGCCTGAAGAGATCTGATATCTTACATATGCTGATTCACATCCGAATATGCGGGCAAATACAGCCTCGATCTTCTCTCTGCCTATATCGTCATATCCGTATCCGGTCGTAAGACCCAGATGGATATCTGAAAATTTCTCTTTACGGAAAGCATCCAGGACCTTGAGCTGGTTGAAGGTAACGATCGAGTCTATGCGGGCATATTCATCCCCGAGATCTTCCTCGACACGGGCGCCGAGCGACAGTGCGCCGTCACTTACGCCGTAACGCGCATATGCCTCTTTAAACATTTCAAACTTGTCAGACAAAGACTTCGTCCCTTCTTATTAAGAAAAATCACTCAGATAATTATACCATAACGGCTTTTAATTCAATAACCGATAAGGCCTGTCTTGGAGAGATGCTCCTCTTCAAGACAGGCCCCGTCATAACAGGATAGTACTCTGAACGATCTTATGCTTTTCCTTTTACGAGCTTATCGTACTTGTAGATGAAGGTGATTGTTTGGCGGCGCAGGCACTTGCCGTCAGGACGGAATGTGCCGTCACTGTATCCTGAAAGGATTCCCTTTTCGGATGCCCAGAGAGTCGCTTTGTAATAATATACGCCCTTCTTGAGATCCGAGAAGCGGTTCGTTCCTGATTCGGGAGCAGGTTTTCCTGCCAACCTCCAGAGGAAAGTCACTATGTGCTTTCTCTCGCACGCATTCTGCGGTCTGAAGGTCTTGTCCTGATAACCTTCAACGATATGGTTTTCATAGGCCCAGATACAGGCTTTATAGAAAAAATCCTTTGAATCCACATCCTTAAATCTGCAAGTCTTTGCTTTGGGCGCAGGCTCTCCCTGAAGCCTCCAGATAAAAGTGATCGCCTGAGCTCTTGTGCACTTGTTGGAAGCCTTGAACAGAGTTTGGTTGTCGTAACCCTTTACAACACCTGCTGCAGAAAGATAATTTGCAGGAACATACCAGAATGCAGTCGTATCAGTCAGATCCTTAAAGAGAACCGTGACGACACACGATGCGCTCTTTCCGGCTGCGGATGCGGTTATCGTAACAGACCCTGCTTTCTTTGCAGTGACCTTACCTGAAGCATCGACTGCTGCGATGGCAGGATTTGAAGACTTCCATGTAATCTTCGAAGTTGAACCCTTAAGATCAACTTTCAGTTGGATACTGTCTCCACATACGATTGCCGCATTTTTCTTATCAAGAGTCAGCTTTACGTCAGGTTCTGTCTTTTTCTCCTTTATGGTATAACTGACCTCACAGTTGTCGGGCAGGGTGTAGTTGGGGTTGGAAAGAGCAATTGCCCTTGCCTTATGTTCTCCAACATCACTGCTTCCGCCTTCGACTGTAACGTCACATTTGTCATTTCCTGTAAGACCTTTTACTGCAGCAACAGGACAATGAACCTTGCCGTCGTATGTAAACACGGTGTTTGTCCAGGTCAATGTTATCAACTTGGGCTTTATGGTAATTTTGACCTCTCCGCTTACCTTATAATATCCGCCGTTCTTGTCTACGATCGTGACGGTTGCCGTGCCGGCATTAACATTATCAGAATAACGGATCTCATATTCACTCTGAGGGATGATCGTTTCACCGTCTTTAACACTCAAAACGGCGGGAGTAACCGCTTTTCCGCAATAAGTGAACAGATCTCCTTCAAGTTCGATCACGGGATCAGTAACTGTCTTGACCTTTGTCCACTCAGAGCCGACGAAAACATCCGAATCCGGCATAGTAATAGTGTACGAAGGATCAGATCCCGAGATCGTGGCGTTGTCAGCCTTATATCCCTCGAAAACATGATCATCACGGTCAGAGTGGGCAAGAGTTATGTTTACTTCGTCTCCTGCACCGAAATAATAGACTTCGCCGCAAACGATGCCTGACGGATATACTTTAATGCCGCTGACATTGTATTCTCTTACAGCCGATGCTGAAGGAAGTGTAACGTTAACCGATACATAACTGTCTGCTGCATTTATACTGTGCTTTGCCTTGCCCTGAGGCTTACCGAAAACAACAGTATAGAAACTGTCAGTAACAAGACCTTTATCGCCGCGGAAGAAAGTCGAACTGCCGTCGGAAGATACATAAGTCTCTCCTTCACTCAAAGACTTCGGAGCATATATGCTGTCAGAGATCGTAAGATCTCCGCTGCTTTGACCTATGAATCCGGCACAGGAAGTCGTGGAAGCTGTTGTAAGGATCTTTCCTTCGAACACGCAGCCCTTGATAACGACATCACTGCCTGATTCGCATGTTCCGATCAAACCGCCGTGAGCGCCTTCTCCGTTTACGTCAGATATGATCACAACAGCACTTACACAATTTACGATCTCGATCTTGCCGCAAGCCTTGCCGATGATGCCTGCGGCGTTCTTGGCTGATGCATTGACAGTTCCGCTGACATAAAGATTCCTGATAACAGTCTCGTTTCCATCGTTGCCTACTGTGCAGAAAGGCGAAACATACTGAGCTCCGGTATATGTCACTGTCAGTTTGTGACCCGATCCGTCGAAAGATCCCAGGAAGGGATATCTGCTTCCGACCATCGTCGTAACGGAAATATCATTTTCCAGACGGAACCACAGTCCTGATGTCTTGCCGCCCTTTGAAACATAATCAGAAAGTTCATTCCAATCATCAGTGGTTTTGATGAGATAAGGTACCGACTCTGTGCCGCTTCCGGTAAGGGACAGGGAAGGTTCATAATCACTCAGGACGCCGTTTTTTGCAGTTAAAGTGAAGACGCCGCTGTCATCGGATGAGATATATTGCATCTGACCGTCATCCGATGCAAAGAGTAGTTCATCTATCCTCTTTCCTTCCTTCGTTGCCGAGAAAGTAAAGATTTCGCCGTCTGCCACATAGATCCTGCCGCCATACCAGATACCTGTATCTCCGATAAGAGTCAATTCGATCCCGTTTTCTGACCTCAGATCACAGGCAAGCTTGCCTCCGTTCTTCCAGCCGGAATCATTCTTCGAATGTACATAGTAAGAATTAGTAACCGGCACGCTATTTGACGAGACCGATCCCGTTCCGATAGGGTAACTGTTATTGCCAAGATCGAGACAGTTAATGATCGAAGGAGTGGGATTATAACCGGATCCTCCCCAGAAAGATGCAGCGCTCTGAGACGAAACATTGCTGAAATTCAAACTTCCGGCAAAGATGCTGTTCTTTATCGTTGTCGAAGACTTATAGCCGTTCTTGATAAAGCCTGCACATCCGTTCTTGAGGCTTGTCAGGTCAGCTGAAACAATACAATTATCGATCAGATTCGTTCCATCGGCAGTCATCGCGATTCCTGCGCATGCTCCTGCCTTTGCCGAACCTGCAACCTTAAGGTTTTTGATCGTTGTGTCCTTGATGTAAATAAAAGGCGCAAAGGTCTTATCGTCACTGCTATTGAATTTCAGGGTAACGGTATGTCCGCGTCCGTCGACATTTCCCGTAAATATATTGCCGGAAGGAGCACCGATCGCAGAATCATAATCTACGCCGTTGATGTCACCGGTCAGAGCAAAATATGCATCTTCCGGAATGTTTCCGCACAATTTCAGATACTTGGCAAGATATCTCCAGTCATCTATATTTCCAATGAGCCAGGGATCATTCTCCGTCCCGCTTCCTTTGAGTTTGTCGGACAGGGATGCGACATATCCGCATCCGTTGCATTTATGATTCCTGTTTTCCGCATCATAATGATAGTAATGTTCCTTTGTCTCAAAATACGGATAGAATACCGAATCTTTTCTGATGCGTTCATCTTCAGATTCATTGCTCCACCAGCTCGGGAATATGGCATTGGGTTTTACGAAATCATAATGGTTCTCCATTGTGGGCGACTTCTTGGGTTCTTTTGTCGGATATACGACAAAAGACAGTGAATTTACCGTATTCGGTCCGTCAAAGATCTTCCCGTCTCCATCCTTAAATGTGACCTTATGTTTCGGCCATATGAGCTTAACCGTTTTTTCAAGAGAAGTTCCGTCAGGTCCCGTAACCTTAACAAATGTATCAAGGTCGCCCGGGATACTGCCGCTCTTCTCGGCCAGCTCAAGTTGATACTGCGTTATGGTAAGCTGACCCGTATAAAATCTGTTAATGGGACCTCCGCCCGTCGTCCGGATCGAACAACCGTAATATCCGATTGTATTTGACCTTGTTGTCCACTCTATATCCGTTTCGCCGGCCAGATATGTTGACCAGGCACCTCCATACTGATCAAAGATATCGATCGTATAATATGCATTTACGTCTTTTCCGCCAAGATCAGGTCTTACTATCTCATCCGGACCCTGAAGATTTGTGATCTTCGATTTTTTCGAACGGTTCTTCTCGGGTATCTCTTTTTTATCTGACCAAGTGCCACCCCAAATTCCGGCAGCAGTGTCTTCTACCCAGCTGCAGACTTCCTTTGCGGCTTTGGTCGTATCTCCCGTGCAATATAAAGTGATCTTCCAACGCGATTTCCAAGTATCATTATTACTAACCATATAGTCTTCCGACTCCGGATCATTTGTCTTTACCAATTTGAGTTCATATGGGAAACTGCCATACATTACTTTATTATTTTTGGGGGAGAAAAAATCCTTGGAAGAATCATATCCGGATTGTGTATAATTATTTTCCTCGCCGAGCCTGAATGTATATTTGACATTTGCAGAATCCATAATCCCTGCCGGAACCTTGGAATACCACGCACCGTTATAGGTACGCAAGACAATATATCCTTCTCCGTTGTCACAATTTCTGAGTCCTGTACCAGACATATCCTCTATGGTAACCCAGAAATACCAGCCGCTCATGATCGGACCGGATTCTTTATAGTCATCATCATATCTCCCGTTGATCACATCCCGGGATACACCGGACATGTCATTTGCCAACAGGTCCTGTGTAAAGACCGACAGTGATGATAAGAACGCCAGCATTACTGCTGTTACTACTACAGATAAGATCGTTTTTCTGTTATTCATAGTACTATCCTCCCTAATAAGAGATTATGGTTCCCGTTTTTCGAAAACCATTAATTATAACTCTATACCTAGTGAAGTCAACCTGATATTAGCTTATTACGCGGGATCTTATTGTCCCTGGCGGACAAGCGTTTCATCGACCGATCTCTTATCCGCTTCCTTATCCTTGCACACCATTACGACGGCAAATATGGCAAGAGCAAGTCCCGTTATGCCTATCACTATGTATACGGCTGCAGGAGGAGCAAAATGTTCAAGAGTTCCTGACAGGACGGTTCCCAGGAGATTAAAGAACACATGGCAGGATATCGATACCAGGATGGATTTATAGCGCTCATAGAAGAATCCTATCGCACATCCCATGACAAAAGCATATGTGCTCTGGACAAGGTTCATATGGAAGATCCCGAAAAAGAGACCCTGAACGACTACGGCAACAACGACTTTCATGCCTGATGCGAGAAGTCTGTTATAGGTTAATCCACGGAAACATAATTCTTCAACCACAGGCCCGAATACCCAGACTACGATCAGGATCACCGGCGTCATCTGAGTGAGGCCTGTGCTGTCGACGAGTTTTGAATAGTCTTCTATAGTCTGCGGGGAAATAATGCCGACCACTTTCATGAAGCCTTCGGTAAAGCCCCAAAGTCCCAGTATCGCAAGCAAAACGAAAGGAAAACCTTTCTTTGTAAAAGCGCCCTTGGGAGAATATCTGCCCGTAGGTTCTACTACGGTTACAATGTAGCGCCAGCTGAAATATGCAAGCGCGAGAATGACATATGCCAGATAGGAATACTGTATTGAAGGACCTGCGATCTCCATGACCCTGGATGTATATTCCAGCGCATCAAGAGACTCTTTTGCAAATTCAGGATCCTTCAAAGCCTGCATCGAAGCCGGGAAGATAACCGGCATGAATGCAACCAGCTGTATTACAAGCTGCATCAGTATCGGCAGGAGCGACGACAGGAAGATCGAGAAGTCGAAGCCCTGTCCGGGCTTGTTGACATTCTTCATCCTTTTGGTCTTCTTGTCTTCAAGATGGGCTTCGGCTGCCGTTATCTGTCTTGGCTTGAATTCTTCCACGATCAGTTACCGTTTTCTCCTTCAATGTCTGTCGATGCTTCTTTCTTCTTCCCGTTATAGATCGGAGCTAAGATGAATACCGCGAACAGGAGACAAGCAATAATATGATAGATCAGATCTCCCCATACAGGTTCCTGATTCTGAATGGCATTTACATCCGTTCCCGCTTCCAGAAGGATCGAAAGATTATTGTTGATATAATGCAGTATTACCGGCACCCATATGTTTTCCGTCTTCATGTACGCATAACCGAAGAATATTGCTATCGTAACGCAGGTAATGATCTGGGATACGAACATTACGGGACCTGCCGTCTTGGAATAGAAGAACAAGTCAGCATCCCAGTGCCAGATCGCCCAGACAAGACCCAAGAGCAACACGCCCAGGCGCTTGCCGAACTTCTTTTGCATAAGAGGCTGCAGATAATATCTCCAGCCGTATTCCTCGCCGAAGAAAGCAGCGAAGGTAAAAGCAAAGTTAAAAGGCAGAGAAGCAATACTTGCAAGCACGGCAATGTCAGTCAGGTTTTTGATAAGAGTATTGATGCCTTCATGGTTATTGTTAACTGCATCGGTCATGAAAGCGAGCAGGAATGTCCGCAAGACGATTATCGCGGTATAAAGGGCCACCATGATGATACTGACCTTTATATTCTTCCTTCTTGTTCCCGCGTTGTTTGCTTTCTCCCTGCCGCAGGTCCAGAAGAGGATATAGGCAACTACGCTGCCTGGCATGAGCACAAACTGTGATATGAGATTCCAGATATCCTGCTTTCCGGCAGAGCCGGCATCAAAGGATCCGAGCGGGATAAATACGGACAATATAGCAACGATCATCATGACGGCCGTCGTTATGAGCACCGTCGTATAAGCTCCCATAGGGAGTTTCTCGTCCTTGCGGGTGACCAGTTTCCCGAGGATTACGCCGCAGGCAGGATACATCATCTGCACATTGATGAGAGCGGTAAGATCCAGCTGCTGACGGTAGCCGATATAAATGAATATCGACATGAGCGCCGATACTCCGTATGCTATCGCGATAAAAATCCATAACTTCTTCTTTTCGATGCTGTTCATAACGATCTCCTTTATCCCAGTCTTGCTATGGTTACGCCGGCATCTCCTTCGCCGATCTCACCGTCCCTGTAACTTACTATCCTCGTATCGCCGTCCAGATATTCTGCGACAGCAGACCTTAAGGCTCCCGTTCCCTTGCCGTGTACGATCCTGACTTCCCTTTTGCCTGCGAGAGTGCAGTCATCGATAAACTTACCCAGTCTTGATACGGCCTCATCACAAGTATTTCCTATGAGATTGATCTCGGATGAAGTCGTAAGACGGTTATCGAAAAGCTGTTTCCTCTCGACTGCTTTTGTCTTGGGCTCTTCCCTTCTCTTTGCCAGAGTCTTGGCCTGTTTCTTCTGTTCTCCCGTCGGCATGTAAAGATCCTTGATCTTGACATCGCTGGTAAGGGCTCCCTGGGCAACGCGCACTTTGCCCCTGTTAGGTTCGGATATTACTTTGGCAGTGATGCCGAGCGAAGGTATGTAATACATATTTCCGACAATGATTTCCCTTGCGGGTTCACCTGCAAGCGCAACCCTGTCAGATAAGTCATCTGCTGCCTGTCTGCCGTCGATATCGGATATGCCCGAGCGGAGCCTTCTTCTCACTTTATCTGCTTCCGCTCTCGCATCCTTGGCATCATCTTCCCTGATCTTGCGGTTGATCTCTTTTATGAGTTCATCAAGTTCGCGTTCCTTGTCTTCAAGGACGGCTCTCTCTTCGGATCTCATATCGTTGAGAATCCTGGTCTTGGATTCTTTGAGTTTTCTTTTTTCCTCATCAAGCTCACGTTCCTTCTCGGCTATGCGGCGGTTTATCTCCTCGTTCTCGAAACGCAGGCGCTCGGCTTCGCGTGAATCGTCCTCGGCTTTTGTAAGAAGAGCTCCGAAGGACAGTTCATCCGCAGACATGTTCTGCCTTGCATTGGCTATGACCTTCTTCGACAGCCCGAGTTTTTCGGAGATGATGAACGCATTGGAAGCGCCGGGTCTTCCGATTATCAGCCTGTATGTAGGCGCCAGGGATTCCGTATCGAATTCGCAGGAAGCATTGCAGATGCCTTCCTGAGTGATCGCGTAACTCTTGAGTTCCTTATAGTGGGTCGTAGCTACCGTCGCACAGCCCTTGGCGCGGAGTTCATCCAATATGGCGATGGCAAGAGCCGCGCCTTCCGTGGGATCCGTGCCGGAACCTAACTCATCAAGGAGCACCAACGATCTGCCTCTTACATTCTTTAGGATGAAAACGATATTCGAAATATGCGCAGAGAATGTCGATAAGCTCTGCTCAATGCTCTGCTCGTCGCCGATGTCCGCAAGGACCTTATCGAATACTGCGACTTTCGACCCTTCCTTTGCAGGTATCATGAGTCCTGCCATGGTCATGAGAGTAAGAAGACCGCATGTCTTAAGACAAACCGTCTTACCGCCGGTATTGGGTCCCGTTACGACGAGAGTGTCGTAATCTTTTCCGACTGCAACATCAATGGGAACGACGCGGTCAGCAGGAATGAGCGGATGACGGGCCTTTATGAGATCCAATGATCCGTCTTCGGCAAGAGTCGCAACTGATCCTTCCATCCTTGATCCCAGCTGCGCTTTGGCGCAGGCAAAATCGAGCTCTGAAAGAACAGTTATATCAGCTGATATGAGTTCTCTGTTGTCTGCGATCTTTGATGTGAAGACATGGCAGATCCTCTCTATCTCAGCCTCCTCGCGGAGCGCGAGTTCCTTTATCTTATTGTTGGTCTCGACAACGCTCATCGGCTCTACGAATATCGTCTGCTCAGACTGGGACGACCCGTGTATGATGCCGTCTACTCTTCCCTTAAAATCCGCAATAACGGGGATACAGTATCTGCCCTCCCTGATCGTGATTATCTCTTCACGCAGAAACTCGCCGTGCTTTGCAATGACACGGTCTAAGAGGACTCTTATGCTCCTTGCAAGATCCTTCTTTTCGCGTCTGATCGACATGAGATCGGAACTTGCATTGTCAGCCATCTCCTCGGGACCTAAGATGCATTTCCTTATGTCGGCAAGAAGGCTGTCACACCCTGATACGGACTGCATTCTGGAGATAAAATTAACTGCATCTCCCGTTATGCCTGAATCAGCAGCATTATTTCCTTTCTCCCTTACAGCTTTGATACACTCGAAAAAGGAAGCAACATCAAGGAGCTCTGCCATGGATAAGGTTCCGCCTGCAGCAGCATAGGAAAGTCTGGACCTGATGTCGGTCCCGCACGAAAGCGGGGGCATGTCGAATTCAGCGATATATGCAGCTGCATCTCTCGTTTCTTCGAGCCTCGCTCTTACATATTCTTCATCATTGGAAGGGCAAAGATCCATGCAGATCTCCATGCCGTAAGGAGTCCTGCTCATGGAAACAAGCTCCTCCCTGATCTTGGGAAACTCCAGAGTCTCCAGGACCCTGCCCTTAATGAGGCTCTTCGCCCTCTTCTCTTCAAATGTCATGTATTCTGATATCGGTTCAGACATATATATCCCTTTTCTCATTAGATCTTACTGCCATTGATTATATCAAAGAATCACTTTGAATTCCCGTATCCTGCCATATCAGAAGTTCCGCTAATGTCTCAGGTGAGAATGGTAGGCCGAAAACCCTTAAAAAGCAGGTTGTCCGGTCCACTTTTCGGGGCAATCCGGCCTACCGGCTCTTATGATCTGCATCATCATCGAAAATGTGTGCAATAAACGGCTATTTTGTGTGCATTATTGCACACTTTTCGGGCATATACTGCACACACTATTCATAAAGGGAGCGTCTCTGTCCTGCAGGATCATGGAAAAAGAGGCGGATGCCTAAGCACCCGTCCCGGACAAAAACAATATTCGAAAAGATCAGCCTTTACCGTTTACGAACTTATCGTACTTATAAAGGAAAGTTACCATCTGACGCCTTAAGCAATTGTTCTTGGGTCTGAATGTTCCGTCTTCGTAGCCTGCGAGGATCTTCATGTCGGATGCCCAAAGAGTTGCCTTGTAGTAGTAATCTGTCTCATTTACATCGGTGAACTTTTTGGCGTTCTTGCCGGGCGCAGGCTTGCCTGCCAGCCTCCAGAGGAATGTTACGGTCTGTGCTCTTGTGCAGACTTTCTGAGGTGCGAACTCCTTAGCGGATACACCTGTGGTAATGCCCTTCTCGGTTGCCCAGATAACGGGCTTATAGAAATAGTCAGTGGATTTGACATCATCGAATTTGCACTTATTCGACTTTGTCTTGGGCTCGCCCTGGAGCCTGTAGAGGAAAGTAACCATCTGTGCACGCGTGCAGTTGTTGGCGGGACGGAACTCTGTCTGGTTGGCATAGCCCCTGACTACGCCCTTGGCCGTCAGATAATTTGTCGGAGCATACCAGAAATCGGATTTATCCGTTACATCCTTATAGAGCACCGTGAGCTTGCACTTGACTGACAAACCGTCAGCCGAAGCAGTTATGGTGACAGTGCCTGCCATCTTGGCCGTGATCTTGCCGTTGGAATCAACCGTAGCTATCTTGCTGTCAGAAGACTTCCAGTTGATCTTTGAAGTAGAATTCTTCAAAGATGCTTTCAAGGTCAATGTCTTGCCGCAGACGACAGTTGCTTCTTTCTTATCGATAGACATCTTATCGGTAATGAGCTTAACGTTCTTGTCAGTTGCAAATCCCTGCACGGCGCGAATAGCGATATCCAATAGAGAACCTTCCATGGCAGCGTAGAACACTTCACCCGATATACCCGTGTTGCCTTCTTTATATGCCTTGTAAAGATATTTGCATCCTGAAATATCAAGTTGTGAGATCTGATTCGTATGGCAGATCAATATCTTGAGGGCAGGATTGTTGCTGATATCAAGTGAAGTAAGCTTATTGTTATAGCAATAGAGCTCTTCAAGTTTGGTATTCTTGCTGACATCAAGGTTATAAAGGGGATTCCTGCTACTTCCGCATGCAAGGATACGAAGATCCTTACAGTTGCCGATATTAAGCACTGCAACAGGGCTGCTGTTGCAGTTGATCATCTTCAGTTTTGTATTCTTTGAAAGATCAAGCACATGGACGTCTGAAGTTTGAACAATCAGTTCCTCCAGTTCTGTAAGGTAGCCGATCCCTTCGACCGTATGAACGTTGCTGCCGCTTGCATTGAGTTCCTTTAACTGGTCGATCTCAAGCTGTCCGAGCCAACCGTTATTGTCAATGTCATAACTGGCGATCTTTTCCCTGAAAGCGCTGTCGGGAAAGTTCTTTTCGTTGATCTCAACTACCTTGTCTGAAACATCGTTCTTCGTAACAATTGTTACTTCGTCATCGATCGCCAGATAACACTCTGTCCCGTTTATCTTATCGCTATAAACGCCGCCGTTATAATCAGGCTTAAAGTGTTCCTGAGAGCAGACTGCAACAAGCCAGGGATTATAACTGATATCAAGTTCAGCAAACAGGTTGTTTTGGCATGGAAGTCTACGCAACGCGGGAGATTTTGTAAGATCCAGTTTTTTGATCTGATTATTAGCGCAACTCAAAAGTTCGATCTTGTTGTTCAGTTTGATCGTATCGATCCGGTTGTTAGCGCATATCAGTTCCTTAATGCCTGTGTTGCTGATATCCAAAGAAGTAAGAGCGCAATCAAGGCATTCGAGTTTTTCCAATTTCATACATCCGCTGACATTAAGAGATGTCAATTCTTTACTGGATTCACAATTAACAGATTGAAGTTCAGGCAGATCATTCAGGATAAGTTTATCAAGTTTGTTTCCATAACAATTCAACCATTTAAGTTTCTTACATCCGCTGACATTAAGAGAAGTCATACTGCTGTTTCCATTGCAATAAAGCTCTTCAAGTTTTGTATTCTTGGAAAGATCAAGTGATGTAAGACTATATAAATATCCGGCATCAAGCCTGAGAAGTTCCGTGAAAAAACCGATCCCTTCCAACGAAGCAGGCTTCCCGATTGATTGAACTTCGATCTTGGTTACCAGTTTAACTTCATCTTTTGTAAGCTTATTGTCGGCTCTTAGATCATAGTTCTCCTTAACATAATTTCTGAACAACTCATCAGGGAAATTTGTTTCATTGATCTCTGCAACCAATGTCTTATCCGTTACATCCTTCAGGCTTACTTTCGTATCGTTACGAGATGTGGGGCTTGTCGATGTATAGACCTTAAAATAGTATGTTCCCGCCGGAAGGATCCTTGTCAGGGAAAAATTATACCAATCAGCTCGAGACGCCTGTCCATATTTATCTGTTATAAGCGAACCCTCGTCCTTATTATCCTTATATAGTTTTACTCCGGATGATATAACACCCGAGGAACTGAACTCCACCATTTTTTCTGATGTGGCAACATACTTAAACCACCAGGTAGTATCCTTTTTATAATCAACCGCAAGGGTCTCGCCGATCTTGATCTCAGCATCCTCATCTGCGCTTACGGTCTTGGAAGGCAGCATAACAATACCCGCTGCGATTACCGAAGACATCAAAAGAGCTGCAACAAACAAAAAGCACTTCTTCATATTATTTCTCCCGAAAATGAAAACCTTCAAACTTTAAACCCATCTTAAAGAGTATATCATGACAAGCCTTTTTTCGTCATCTGCTGCAGAAAAAACAGACCGTCCAGCCAGTTTCCCGGGCTGATACGGCCTGCCATGTGATTGATTTATTCCTTACCGGACAAATAAATTCCCCCTTGAGAGCTTAATGTCCGGTTTTTGAAAAACCATTAATTATAACTCTGCAAGAGGGAAAATCAATAACTGATTTATTTGTTTTCTCTTATCAGTCTCTGCCTAACTGTGCGCGGTAAGTCTCGATCAGGAGCTTATACTCTTCGGGAAGTTCGACGCGGGACTTGTCGTTGACCTTAAGACCCAGATCGGAAGTGGAATCATTGACATCGTTTATGAGCCTGCCTATGGCAACGATGAAATCCATTGCGATCTTGGCGCTTATATCATCGCCCTTGCCGGAATATATCTCGATCGACTTGTTGAGGTAATTGATCGTCTCCTTATATTCGGCAGTGTTGTATTTATCGTTTGCAAGAGCTTTGATCTTGTTATCGACAAGACCTTCGAAATCACCCTTGTTATATTGTGCCCTTGCCTTGAGAGATGCCGCTTTGGGATTGACGCTGCTGAGAGACAGGATGCGGTCGGCATATCCTTCTGCTTCGCTCATCATCTCGGCTTTGTCGAGTTTTTCGACAAGAGAATCAGTATGGATGGGATAGATAGTCAAAGCGGCATCGTAATTCTTTGCAAGGAAGAATGTTTCCGTCAGACCGAAGTAGACCGATATCAACGCAAACAATGCAACAAAGAGTACGACGACCGAACGTGTATATACCTTGATCTCCTTATATCTGTTTGTTGCAAGAAGAACGATGAATACATAACCCATGCCGATGAACTGCAGATCCGGATTGAAGAGCAGATGAAGTGCGACCAGGACTGCCGGGATGAACTTTTCGGGCTTCCTGATGATCTTCTTCATTGCGAAGAAAAGGCATACGAGAGCGACAACGAGCGGAAACCAGCCCGTATCGAGAGCAAGCTGCATATATTCGTTATGAACATACTGTGTGCTGTAAGCTCCGGTCTGAAATGCTCCCAGGTTTTCCTCATAGCCCTTGAATCCCAAACCTACGGGGTGTGACAGGATGACGGGGATCGAATCCTTCCAGTAAAGGAGCCTGCTGATGAAAGGCATGCCGTCAAACAGTCTTGCCATATATCTTCCAGCAATGCCGATGCTGTCCTTAAGAGCGGCAACTATACCGATCAAGACTGCAAATACTGCTGCCAGCGAAACGAGAGCGATCGTAAGCTTCTTGCTCTTCATGACGATTATTATGACAACGATCGATATGATCCAGAGAGCGATCGTAACTATGCTTCCCGAAAGGAAGATGCCGCAGGAAAGGATTGCAGCTGTTATGATCTTGATGATGCTGACATTCTCTTTATCACTTAAGAGTATGATCGCAAATCCTGCAAGACAGAAGATCGCGAAAGTCTCGGGATCTTTCATGAAGCCTGCAAGTCTTCCGGACATGATGAACGTTTCCTTTAATGAAGGGATCAGGGCAAGAAGTCCTGAGAGGACCGTCATTATGGCTCCGATGAAAGGGATATCTCCGAGGAGCGTCTCACGGCCTTTATCGTCCGTCATGTGAAGCGCGATCGCAAACAGGGGCCACGAGAGGAACTTGACTATTCCGAAAGGAGCCATGCCCTTATCGACAGGCCATATGAGCGTAAGGAAGAGGAAAAAGAGAAATACCGTCAGGAAAGCGATGACGGGATCTGCCGGGATCCTTATCGCTTTTACGATCTTGATCCTCTTCCTGTTATATTTCTCATCTTCATACTCGACCTCGACATCTCTTGTCATGTACATATAGATGATCAGAGCGAGTAAGAGCAAAGACACGATTGCCGATACCAGGGGCTGTGTCCCTCCGATACAAAAGAGCGATAATACGAATATCACCCTTAAGATGTTCAGTTCCTTTGCCGTATCCTTGATACGAAGTACATCATTTGCCATAGTTTCATTCCTTCACAATCTTCCCTTCAGCAGGGAAATAATATCTTATCTTTTTCGGTGTTGCCGTATTTACCGAGACTATATATTGCGCGCCGTTTACTTCGACCTTGCTTGTTATGCAGCCTGCTGCCGAAGATTCGGTCTTTTCGGGACGGAAAGATTTGGAATAAGTGCTCTTGAAGATGCTCTCCTTGCGGGTCCACACCCTCTTTAAGTATTCCTCTTTCTTTTCCTCAGGAAGTTTATCATATTCTTCCCGTTCTGTGTCCGTAAGAATCTTTCTTTCTATCATGGGATCCACTTTACGGTCTGCGGGCTCTATGTCTATTCCGCATGCCGACTTGGATACTGCGACTGCAACTGCGCCCTCGGCATGGGATAAAGAGAAAAAGCACTTGTCCGACTGCCAGATACCGTTCTCGTCACGCTTGGGGGAGACTTTATCCATATTAAATCCCAGGGATCTGTCGATTCCGTAAGTAAGGAGATTCCAGTCTGAGATCATGTTCTCTCTGACTTGGGGATTCGAAACATTTTCTATCTGGACCTGGCGCTCGGCGGGTCTTATGTCACCTGAAGCCGTACGGTAAGGCGTCGGCGCGACATAGACATCTATCAGGGGCATGTTTCGGAAGAAAGACCTCACGGACTCTTCCTGGGAAGATTCCTTCTTCCCGAACATGCACTCGTTGACGAAATGCTCGCAATTGTTATGGAGGATGTTATATCCCCTCTCACCGATCCTTGCTCTTGCCGCTTTTACTGTCTCATCGGGACTTTTACGGTCGAACCGCTCCTTGATCGAAAGATCCGCGCATTCCATGAAGCCGCCTGCAAGGAAACCCTGCCAGTCTGTAACGCAGACTTCTATCTCGTCATCTTTCCTGATGACGGATACCGGCGGAGGACCGAACTCGATTATCTCGTCGTCAGACGCATATATACCGTAGTGATAGAGTTCACGCACCTTGACGCGGATCATATCACCATACTTAGGTTCTCTTAGGCTCCACTTCATGCTTTCTTCTTCTGGATATAGTCGATGACTTCACCGACATTATTGAAATCGCCGAAGCTTACGTCATCGAATCTTATATCGAAAAACTCCTCCATCGCGATTACCATGTAGAGCAGGTTGATCGAAGACATTCCGAGATCCGTAAGAAGGTTCATGTCTTCCGTTATGTCCTCGGGATCGATCTTAGCATCAGGTACTGCCATTACATAGATATCACGGAGTTTTGCAAGTATATCTGTTCTTTCCATACCAATCTCACTTCCTGATCTTCTTCATTGCAGGGGTTCTGGGGAAATCCTCTTCCCTGATAACGATGGAAGTCACTCTCTGGTAAGAAGGCAGGGTCATGTTGACCTTCTCGAGCTCGGATTTGATGTAGGCATTCTTGTCTTCAGCTTCAATGGCTGCGACAACTGCTGCTCTCGGGAATACTTCGAGCTTGAGCTTGCCGTTTTCTTCGGATACCATGGCATCCTGTACGAAATCGGGCTCTACGAACTTGTTCTCGATCTCCTCGGGAGAGATATTCTCGCCTGTGGAAAGGACAATGATGTCCTTGATCCTGCCTACGATAAAGATGAATCCTTCATCGTCGATCCTTACGAGGTCGCCTGTCTTAAACCAGCCGTCCTCATATGCTTTCTCATTCTCCTCGGGGTTGCCTGCGTAACCCAGCATCATGTTGTCGCCCTTGAGCCAGAGCTCGCCGTCAACGACCTTAAGAGTCTGGTTGGGGTATGCAAATCCGACGGATTCGGGATACTTATCGCATTCGCAGTTACCGGAAACAAGGTTTGCGGATTCCGTAAGACCGTATCCGGGATAGAGCTTTGTTCCGAGTTTTGCATATTCCTTAACGAGGTAAGGAGGAACAACGGAAGCGCCGCAGATGATGGTCTCGAGCTGGCCGCCGAAGATCTGGGGGCCCATCATGCGGGAAACATTAAGTGCGAGTTCTGCAAGAGCGGGAACCAGGATGAGGTCTGTGGGACGGAACATGGCCATCTCACGGAACATCTCCTTGTTGTTCCTTACGACATGCAGGAAGCTTCCTGTTGCGATCGAAGTCAATGTATTTCTGATGAGGCCGAAAACATGGGTCATGGGAAGCACGATCATGTAGCGCTTGCCGAATACATGCTTATAGCCCAGGCAGCCGTTGTAGGTTCCGGTCATCATTGCCTTGTGTGAAAGTATGGCGCCCTTGCTCTTGCCGGTCGTGCCGCCTGTAAACATTACGCAGCAGGGAGTCTCGGATGCAGGATATATCATGCCGGGATCATTTGTACCTGCTGCCATGTTATCGATATATTGGGTATTGGGGTTGGTATTCTTTGCGAATGCAACCTTCTCTTCAAGGGATGCATCATAGATCAAAGCCTTGAACTTAAAGCCCATCGTAATTCCGTAAACAGTCTTGTCATCCAGCTGTACGGGCATGAGGATGGCAACTGCTCCCATGGTGGTAACGGCAAAGAAAGACTTGATGAATTCATAGGAATTCGGCATGTAAACGCCGACCATGTCGCCTGCGGCAACACCTGCTTCGGACAGAGCCGCGCGCAGGGAAGCGATGTCTTCATCCAGCATTGAATATGTCCTGGTGCTGCCGTCTTCTACAGCCGCAGCATCACCGTACTTCTTTACACAGTCCTCCCACATCTCGGATACATTGCCGTACCTCACGATCTTTGCAAGATCCTCGGGGTCCATGTACTTTTCGAAAACATTCTCTTTGATCTCATAAAGCTGTTCCATGTCATACACCTCGTATCATCATTTATTACTTGTAAGCTCTCTCAGCAAAAGCATCTTCTCGGTAAGGTCAGATGTAACCTTCTGAAGGTCTGCCATGGGAAGCATACGCCCGTCTTCGCCGTAGGCGTAGATGGGTTCTCCTATTGCCGCCCTCATCCTGTGAAATACGTTCTTTCGGGGTGCTATATAGACCGGGATTATCGGCACTTTACAGGATGCCGCCAACAGAGCTGTACCAAGTTTAAATTCTAACATATTCTCGCTGTCCTTTACAATATGACCCTCTGGGTATATGGCCACGAGACGCCCGTCCTGCGTGTATTCGCGGATCTTGGCCAGATAGGATGTATCAGCGGGATTTTCGGTATCGACTTTAATGCACTGACCCATGCGAAGGATCAGTCTCATCAAGGCGGAATGATCGTATATCTCTTTCCTTGCAAGGCAGTGGATCCTGCGGTAGCAGATGACCGTAAAGATCTTGACGGGATCGATGAAGCCCTTGTGGTTCGTTGCGATGATCCCCCCGCCCCTTATCTTCTTCTTCGCTTTATCGTTTTCGAAAATGACCTTCGGGCGGAAGAGCAGCAATGTGGGGATCCCCGTGAGGATCTTTACTATATCGAAAGCAAGATATCTGTATCTGAAAAGGCGCCCGGGCTTGGTCATTTGCTGCCTCCCTTCTCGATGAGGGAAAGTTCGATGACCTTGTCGCGCATGGCGCGGGAGACATGATCTATGTTCTCTTTCTCGGATAAGGAAGGATCTGAAAGTTCTTCAGCCGTAAAAGGCTTGCCTATGACGGCGCGGCACCTCTTGCCCGGATTTTTGAAATACATGCCGTTCGTATAAACGGGGATGACGGTGACGCCCGTCATCAGAGCAAGGTATGCAGCGGAAGGCTTAAATTCCAAAGGTCTTTCTTCTTCCGGGAGAGGAAGCCTTGCTTCGGGAAAGATGCCTACTATTCCGCCTTCTTCCAGGATATCCGCGGATTCCCTTAAGAAAGTAAAATCCTTGGCGGTCCTGTCGACTGCGATGCAGCCCAGGCCTCTTAAGAGAGCTCCGACAACTTTTTTGTTCATCATGACCTCTGCAGCCTGCCATCTTACGATCCTGAAGGGGAAAAGGAAGAGCATGAGGGCAAAATCGATGAGCGATGTGTGATTGCAGATGATTATCAAGGGTCCCTTGATCTTAAAGCGGCTCATAGCGCCTTCCTGATATATGACCTTCTCGTGGAAAAGGATAAGTTCGGGGATCAACCCCGTGATCTTTACAAATGCATTTACGAAACAGATCCAGGCTTTTTTCATGCTCGGGTCACATCCTGCTTCTCAAATATCCGCAAAGGCCGGATACCGTCGTAACGCCGGCAGCGTCCTTGGCTACATCTATTCCGAATTCGTCCCTTATGCCGGACAGCATGGAGAAATAATCAAGGCTCGATCCGCCGAGATCGGAAAAATAGTCCGCATTTGCAGTAACGCCGTCCTCGGAGATATTGAGGGAATTTGCGACCACCCTTCTTACTCTGGAGATCAGCTCAGCCGAGAATTCCTCGGCATCGGCTTCCATTGTGTCAGGTGTTATCTTGCGCATGGTGCCTGACTTATATCTTTCGAGGATGCCCTTGCGGTTCTTCTTGAATTCAGACTCGCCCATGATCTTATCGGGCGTGAGAACGATTCCCGATACCTGCTGTCTGATACCGGTCTTGCCGAGTTCTTCCTCAGCCGAAGCTCTGGTCTTCTTGAGCGCATCCACATCGGCATACATCGGGACCTGAACGATCAGGACGGGCATTACCTCTCCCCTGTCATTGGCAGGACCGATGAGGCAGACATCCTGGGCGCCGTCTATGTTAAGCCTGTTTTCGATCTGCTCGGGGCTTATGTTTTCGCCCGTACGGCAGATAATGAGGTCGTCGGCCCTTCCGTCCATAAAATAGCGGCCGCCTTCTTCCCTGACAAAATCATTGGTGTTATAAGATCCTCCCTCGCCGAATTCCACTCTTTCGCCTTCTTCGAAGACCGCGGAAGCATGGGAAGGGCCCGTTACCTTAAGGACGCCGTCTTCGCCGATATTGTAGCCGACGCTCGCGAAAGGCTTTCCGATCGAACCCGTGATCCTGTCATTGGACTTCATGGACAATTCGAAAGACGTGATGCCTATCTCGGTCGCGCCGTAACCGTTAGCCATATGATATCCGATGCCGTTAAAGAACTTTAAGACTTCAGGGCTAATGGCGCTGCCGCCGGATATGAGGAAGACTATGGAATCGCCGAAGATGTTCTGTCTTATCTCGGCGAAAGCCTTCTTTATTATGATCTTCGAAAGCAGGGATTCAGTTCCCTTGCGGTTCACCAGATCCAAAGCCTTCATGAACTTGCCGTAAGTCTCGGGCCCGCGGTTTTTGATGGTCTTTATCGCAGAATCGTATATCCTGTTCCAGAGCAAAGGAACGGAGAAGATATGCGTTACCTTGTGCTTCCTTGCAGTATAAAGGAGCGTATCCGCTGAATAATCCTTAAGGAATACGAATGTCCTCGAAAAGAATCCGAACCACATGTACATGGCCGAAAGCCCGTAGATATGGTAAAGCGGCAGGAAAGCAAGTTGCTTGATGTATCCGTCGACATGCTTTTTGACCTGGAGACATTCCTTTATGACGATGCCGCTGTCTGCTATCTGATGGTAGAAATTTATGCCGTTATATTCGCAGAGCTTGATCTTGCCGGAGGTTCCGGATGTCATGAGGAAGATCGAATCGGACCATTCTTCCGGAGTTTTTCCCGGAACGGGATTATCCTTGGAAGCAAAGAGGCTTTCGGCCTTGATCAGTTTGACGTCAAAATCAGCCTGTGACTCAGTATTTGAGTCGATAACAACCGCATCCGCCCCGTAAACTTCAAGCAGATGGCTTATCACTGCTTTATCGGTCATGGTATTAAGGAGCAAAGGCGACTTTCCGCACATCAGGATGGCCCAGAACACTTCCACCCACTGCTCGGAATTGGACATATAAAGACCGACTTTATCACCCTTGCAAGCTTCAAGTTCCGGCTTGAGATTGGATGCGCAAAGATCGCAGCGCTCCTTGGCCTGCCCGTATGTCGTGCGCATGATCTTGAAGCCGTTATTGGTCTCCGCGAAGATATTTTCCTTCTCGGAGAACATGAAAGGATATAGGTCAAAGAATCTCTTGTCTGTCTTGTTATATTCTGACAGCTTCCCTTCAACGAAGCTGTCAATGTCCTTATATCCGCCGATGCCGTATACCTTCATCTGAGATCCCCGGTCTTACGATAATCTCTTGGCGTCAATGATGAAGCTCTCGGGGATCGTCTTGGTCATCTCGAGGCCTTCTTCGATATCGACATCACCGATCTTGCCGTCCTTCTCGACGATAAGCCTGTTGAAACGCTTTTCGAGAAGGCAGTCGATCGCCCTGATGCCCATAAGGCTTGCTGTCGTTCTGTCACGCAGCGTGGGGCTGCCTCCGCGCTGGAGGTGGCCCAGGATCGTAGGCCTGGATTCGATGCCCGTAGCCTCTTCGATCTGCTTTGCGATATCTGTCGCTTTGCCTGCGCCTTCAGCAACGATTACGACATAGTGCTTCTTGCCGCGGTTCCTGCCGTCAAGGATTATCCTTAAGACATCCTTGTTGAAATCGAAAGGAACTTCAGGAATGAGGATCGCTTCCGCGCCGGTCGCGATGCCGACGTTAAGAGCAATGTAGCCTGCTCTTCTTCCCATGACCTCGATGACGCTGCATCTTTCATGGGAGGATGCCGTATCTCTCAATTTATCTATGCATTCCATGGCCGTGTTCATAGCCGTATCGTATCCGATCGTGTATTCGGTCGATGCTATATCATTATCGATCGTGCCCGGCATGCCGATAACGGGGATCCCGATCCTTGCAAGAGCTCTTGCTCCCTTATAGGATCCGTCGCCGCCGATTACTACCAGCGCATCGAGCTCATAAGCTTCCATCATGCGGGCGCCCTTAAGGACTCCCTGATCTTCCATGAAGCTCATGGACCTTGCAGTCATGAGGAAGGTGCCGCCTCTCTGGAGAGTCTCGGATACCGATCTGCCGTCAAGCTGCTTGATCTCGCCCTTCCAGAGGCCGTGATATCCGCGCTGAACGCCGTACATGTCAAAACCGGCATTAAGGCCTGCCCTGACGACAGCCCTGATGGCTGCATTCATTCCCGGAGCATCTCCTCCGCTCGTAAGAACGCCTACGCGCTTTACGGGTTCGACGGTATCCTTATCGATCTCATCGTAGTTAACTGCCTTAAGAGAAGATATAGGCGGGAGATTGTTCTCGTCATATAAAAGTCTGGACATGGTATCACACCTCCATCTTAATTAATAATAAACACGTGATATTATACACCAAACGGAGTTAATCTCCGTACAATAAGGTAAAAGTCTCGTAATGATCTTCCGTATAGTAGATATGTCCGTCATCCGAAAAGACTATCCTCTTGGCTCCGCGGGATTTCTTGCCCACCGTGTCTATGTCGCACTCGTGGTACGTAAGGCCCTTTTTCTCGGGGAGATTGCCTTCATAATTGCCGAACTTGTCTCCGCCTATTGCCTTGCCGGGAGCATAAGGCTCCAGGGATCCGCCTGACCAACCCAGGGCTCTGGCTTCCTTCTTTGTTATGTAATTTGAAGGAAGGTGCCCGTAGAGATGAATATAGAGCGCTACTTCGTCTTTGGATGAATATTCCCCGTCTTCTTTGACCTTCGCTTCTTCGGATGTCGAAGAGGAAGCCGGTGCGGATGTCTCAGTTTCGGAAGTCTTGCTGCTCTCTTCTCCGGAAGAAGTCGTCGTAGTTTCAGTCGTAGCTTCCGTTGCCGTTGTGACCGTAGTTACGGAAGATGCAGTCGTAAGGGATGTTTCCGGCGCCATGAAGCGGAAACATCCGGTCAGTATCAGTAATAAAGCCGCCGGAATGATAAGGCCGGCAGCAAATCTCTTAAGATATGGTCTGTGTTGCATTGACGGTCAGATCCTTATTTTTCTCGCTTCTTGCAAGGAAGAAAGCCCCAGCAACCATTCCGAGTCCTGCAAGCGCCAGAAGCGGATACGCAGGATACGGCATCTTTGAGACTGTATCCCCGATAAGAGGAAATGTCCCGAGAAAGTTATAGAAAATATGCATCAGTATCGTAGGGATGATGGTCTTTTTCTTGATGTACATGTATCCTTCGGCAAAACCCAGGACAGCAACATAGATGATCTGCAAAACATTACCGTGAGCTATCGCAAAGTATAAAGCCGTGAATACCAGGATGAACCTGGCTGAATGTCCTGCCTTGGCAAGTATCCCTCCTGCGATGCCCCTGAAAACGAGTTCTTCGGCTATCGGAACAATGAGAACGAGCGCTATGGCCAAAGACAGGGTCATATTGTCAGTATTGAAAACATCGTACATCGGGTTGTTGGAATACATCTGCTCCATAAGATCGTCGATTCCCGGGATCCTCTGGATCATGTTGACAAAACCCTGCGCGAAAGTCTGTGCTCCGACGGACGCAATAAATGCGCCAAGCCAGAATCTCCAACCCACGTTGTATAGATTTCTGCCGATCTCACGGAATTTGACATACTTTATCATGTAGAAGATCCCGAATCCTACGGCTGATATTATCCCGTAGATCAGCATGGTGGGACCTATGCTGTCTCCCAGGAGTTCCATAAGGGCATCTACATCCTTTATCCTGCCCCTGCTAAAGGAATCCGAGATAATATCTCTTGCCTCATAAACAAATACGAACAGGAGCACTATGGTCTGTACGACCTGAAGTATGACCCAGGGAATGATGCTGATAAAGACAGCTGCAACCTTGCGTCCCTTGGAAGGCTGTTGCGCAGGCTGGGGAACGGGCGCAAAAGGACCCGCAGGCTCCCTTTTCAGGACATAGACCTGCTCCCCGTTGATCATCTGCGGATAAGCATTGATGTTGTTGTTTTCCATAAGTTCTACCCCTTAAATCCAAAAAATCCGTCTAAATTATATCCATCAGTCAAAAGATGTCAAATCAAGCACTTTGCCTATGCTGTCGTGGATTACGAGCTGTGCATTCCTGTCCGCGGGAGTCTTGTCACGGTTGATTATGACAAGGTATTTGCCCGGGAACTGATATGCGAGCGAAGCTGCCGGCTGGACCGCAAGAGAAGTTCCTCCGACGATGAGACAGTCAGCCCTGTAGATGAGCCTCATGGATTCGACCCAGGCCGTTTGAGGGAGCCCTTCGCCGTAAAGAGTTACGTCAGGCCTGACCATGCCGCCGCATTCGGGGCACTTGGGGATCTTGTCTTCGGAGCGGAAGATAAATTCCGCATCATATTTCTTATGGCACTTCATGCAGTAATTGCGCAAGGTGCTTCCGTGGATCTCCTGGACATTGCGGCTTCCGGCTTTTTGGTGAAGACCGTCTATGTTCTGAGTAATGACGCCGTCGAGCTTGCCCATCTTCTCGAGTTCGGCCAGTCTTATGTGAGCCTTGTTGGGCTCTATGGTCCTGCAGTCGAGTTTCTGCCTGTAGAACTCATAGAAGACATCCGGATGATCTATAAGGCAGTCGATGCTCAGGAGATACTCGGGACTGTACCTGTCGAACTTGACATCGTGCTGGTTATAAAGGCCGTCCTTGCTCCTGAAATCCGGTATGCCGCTCTCTGTCGATACGCCTGCGCCTCCGAAGAATACGATGTGCTTACATTCGGAGATAATCCTGCTTAATTCTTTGATCTTGTCTTCAGTTTCCATCCTGCTCTCCTCCTATGCTTACATTTTCAACGCCTTTCATTTCCTTTAGCCTGTTGATAACCGCCCAGCTCGCATCCAGATTGCAGACCTCGTCAAGGACAACGAAACTGTTGTCCGAGAATATCACCCTGACGGGGCTTGCTCCGTGGAAGAAAGCAAAGAAAGACAGCAATCTTGAATATTCCATAGATCCCGGGGATGCCGAGAAATATACATCCACGCATTTAACGGCATTTCCGTCATCCAAAGGCCCGGTCTCGTTTGCCTGAACCTTGGTCTTCTTCGGCTGCTCCGCTACCGGTTCACTAAAATCATTCTGAACTCTCTTGGCATACCTTACCATCGGAGATGATAAGACCATATTGAGCGTCTCATCGTTTTCCGGCATTGCGAACATGCTGTCAACGAATAAGGACATGCGGCTCTCCCTCCTGATGTGCCTCTTGCCCGTTACGATCACGGCCTTACCGGCTTCTGCCAGGCTGTTATACTTTTCGAGCGGCAAGCCCATCATGATCGCTTCGAAGGAACCTGCAAGATCGTCACAGGTCAAAGTGACTATCATCTTCTTTTTCTTCGTATAGCCGACCTTCTTGGACGTTATGAGAGCTGCCATGCAGACGGGCTTGTCGTCATCCAGAGCTTCCGTGCCGTACATGGCTTCTATGTCAGCCGCATCGTTCATGTCAAATGTGATTATCTTATCTATAGTTTCAGAATAACGCGTTAGGGGGTGTCCCGTAAGATAGATCCCGACCATTTCCTTCTCGTAGGCAAGCCTTACTTCGAAAGGGAATTCTTCTATCTCTGGCACTGTTATCATGCGGGATGAACTGCTGTCGTCTCCAAAGTCAAAGAGAGTCAGCTGACCCGTAAGGTTCGATCTTGAAGAACTTACGAGCTTATCGTATTCATTCGTGACGGCAGAAAGGATCGCCGACCTTGCATAACCGAATGAATCCAGGGCTCCAGCCAGCGTCAGTGACTGCAAGACCTGCCGGCCGATGCCGGCGCCTGCGCACCTTGAAATGAGATCATCAAAGGAGCGGAAAAGACCATGGAGTTCCCTCTCCTCAACGATCTGGGCAGCCACGGCATCACCCACGTTCTTTATGGCAGATATGCCGATCCTGATCGAACCGTCATCTTCTATCGAAAAACGCCCCTTCGAATGATTTACGTCAGGCTGATTGACCTTGATCCCCATCGATGAACAGGCCGAGATGTAAAATCTCATCTTATCAAGATCCCCGCAGAAGGAATTTAGCGTGGCAGTCATGAACTCGACGGGATGGTAATACTTGAGATATGCAGTCTGGTATCCGACAAAGGTATAGCAGGCCGCATGGGACTTGTTGAAGGCGTATCCTGCGAACTGGGACACTTCATCGAAGATGTGAGCCGCAGTCTTCTCGTCTACGCCGTTATTGACGGCGCCGAGGACCGCCTTGCCCGAATCGTCTATGCCGCCGTATATGAAGAGATTCCTGTATTTTTCCATCAGGGACTTTTTCTTCTTGCTCATGGCGCGCCTTATGTTGTCGGACTGTCCCATGGAGAATCCTGCAAGATCCCTTACTATCTGCATTACCTGTTCCTGATAGATGATGCAGCCGTATGTGACATTAAGGATCGGCTCGAGAAGATAATGCTCATATGCGACCTTGTCGGGATTATTCTTGCTCGCTATGTATTTGGGGATCTGATCCATGGGGCCCGGGCGGAAGAGCGATATACCTGCGATGATGTCCTCGAAGCAGTCGGGCTTCAACTTCTTCATGAACTCGGTCATGCCGCGGCTTTCAAGCTGGAAGACGCCTTCGGTATCGCCGTCGGATATCATCTTGTAGATCCCCTGATCCGTCATATCGAGATGATCTATATCCGGCGCCTCTCCCGTGCGCTCCTTGACCAGTTCACAGGCCTCCTCTATGACCGAGAGGGTACGCAGGCCGAGGAAGTCGAACTTGAGAAGACCTATGCTCTCGACATCGTTCTTGGCAAACTGTTCGACTATCGTATCGTCATTTGTCGCAAGCGGCGCAAAATCCGTGATGGGATTTCCGGATATGATTATTCCCGCAGCATGCGTCGAAGCATTTCTGGGAAGTCCCTCGATCTTCATGGAGATATCGATGAGGTTCCTGGCCTTTTCATCCTGCTCATAGAGCATCTTAAGTTCAGGCACTTCGTCCATGGCGCCCGCCAGAGTGATGCCGGGTGTCATGGGTATCTTGGATGTTACTGAATTTATTATGTCCTGGCTCATTCCCATTACCCTGCCGGTATCTCTCACGGCAGACCTTGCCGCAAGTGTTCCGAAAGTGATTACGTGAGCCACGCGGTCATCTCCGTATTTACTTCTGACATAATCTATTACGATCTGCCGCTTGTCATCGGACATATCGATATCAAAGTCCGGCATCGAGACTCTCTCACTGTTAAGGAATCTCTCGAAAACAAGAGAATACATGATGGGATCAAGACTCGTGATCCCGATCGCATAAGCTACGAGGGAGCCTGCGCCGGATCCTCTTCCCGGGCCCACCGGGACTCCGTGCTCTCTTGCATAAGAGATGAAATCCGCAACGATCAGGAAATAGTCGGTATAACCCATGCCGTTTATAACGGATAACTCATATTTCAAACGTTCATAATATTCTTCCTGGGGCGCATGTATCCCGTATTCGTCAAATCTCTTTGCAAGGCCTTCGTAGGAAAGATCTTCAAGATAAGTCTTGTTATCGGGATATTCTTCCGGAACTTCGAAAACAGGAAGATGGATCGTATCGAAATCGTAAGATGCATTACACATGGATGCGATCTTTCCCGTGTTATCTATTGCATCGGGAACGTTCGGGAAGAACTGCCTCATCTCGGTCTCGGACTTCACATAGTAGTCATTGCCTTCCATCCTGAACCTGTCGGGATCGGATAATTCAGACCCTGTCTGAAGGCAGAGTAATATGTCCTGGACTTCGCTGTCCGAAGGATAGATATAGTGGCAGTCTGCCGTTGCGACCAGAGGGATGCCGGTCTTGCGGGATATCCTGATGAGGGAAGAATTGACCTTGGCCTGTTCGGGTGATGTATGGGCCTGTATCTCAAGGTAATAATTCCCTTCACCAAAGATCTTCTGATATTTAAGCGCGGCCTTCTCCGCTTCATCTTCCCTGTTGTCGAGTATCAGTTCCGAGAGTTTCCCTGCAAGGCAGCCCGAAAGACAGATGAGACCTTCGCTGTATTGAGACAACAGTTCCTCATCTATCCTGGGTTTCCTGTAAAAGCCTTCTATATATCCTGCAGACACGAGGATGTTGAGATTCTTAAGGCCCTCATTGTCCTTGGCAAGCAATATAAGGTGATTGTATATGCTCTGACCAGCAGGAGCGGGATTTTTATCGAAGCGGCTCTGAGGCGCGACATAGACTTCACAGCCTATAACGGGATGTATGCCTTTTGCAGTCATCTCCCGGTAGAAAGATACCGTGCCGAACATGGAGCCGTGGTCCGTTATCGCGCAGGCATGCATATCGAGTTCGTTAAGCCTTGCCGCGAGATCCGGTATCCTTGCGACACCGTCAAGGAGCGAATATTCGGTATGAAGATGCAGATGTACAAACTCGCCCATATCGTCAGCCCTTTATCATTATCAACACATCACGCAATTCTGCTGCCCGCTCGAATTCCAGTGATGATGCAGCCTTCTTCATATCCTTCTCCAAGCGCTCGATGAGAGCCTTGTCGTTGCGGTAACGGGAGGCATCTTCTTCGCCTGCGAGTATCGCTTCGATATCGATCGCAGAAGATGTCTTATCCTTCCTTCTTGTCTTCTCCTCTTCTTCTTCGCGCGTCTCGAATCTTGAAGTCTTCTTGACTGTCACGGGCACTATCCCGTGTTCTTCATTATACTCCATCTGTATCTTTCTTCTGCGGTTGGTCTCGGCCACGGCTCCCATCATGGAATCGGTGATCTCATCCGCATAGAGGATACACCTGCCGTTAACGTTTCTTGCGCAGCGCCCGATGATCTGTATGAGCGATCTTTCGGAACGCAGGAAGCCTTCCTTATCCGCATCCAGTATCATCAGAAGCGATACTTCCGGAAGGTCGATTCCTTCGCGGAGAAGATTGATACCTACTATGACATCAGTCTTGTCCTCACGGAGCTTATTTAAGATCTTCATCCTGTCCACAGTCTTGATATCCGAATGCAGATAATCGACACGGATGTTTTCCTGCTTTAAGAAATCCGTAAGGTCTTCAGCCATCTTCTTCGTAAGCGTAAGTATGAGTGATTTCTCGCCCTTGGCAGTATTGGCCTTGAGTTCAGACAGGATGTCTTCGATCTGCCCTTCAACGGGTCTTATGAAGATCTCAGGCTCCGTAAGTCCTGTCGGCCTTATGACCTGCTCAACCACCTGTTCGCTGTGTTCCTTCTCATATTCCGCGGGAGTTGCGCTGACATAGATGACGCTTCTGAGTTTCGATTCGAATTCCGAAAATATGAGAGGTCTGTTATCGAATGCGGAAGGCAGGCGGAAACCGTATTCCACAAGGGATTCCTTCCTTGCGTGGTCTCCTCTTTGCATTGCTCCTATCTGAGGTATGGTCTGGTGGGACTCATCTATGAATACGATGTAGTCTTCGGGGAAGAAGTCCATCAAAGTACAAGGCGCGCTTCCGGGTGCTCTTCCGGATATGTGCCTTGAATAGTTTTCGATGCCCTTGCAAAATCCCGTTTCCTTGAGCATGTCAAGGTCGTATAAAGTCCTCTGTTCGAGCCTGTAGGCTGCAACAGCCTTGCCTTCTTCTTTAAGTTCGGCGAGCCTTGAATCGAGTTCTTGGGCGATCGTCTCTTCTGCCCTTTCAAGCTTTGCTCTTCCGGCAGCATAGTGGGATGCCGGGAATATGTCAACGAAATCGACTTTGGCTACTGTCTTCATGTCGAGTATGTCGACATAGGATATCTGCTCTATCTCATCTCCGAAAAAAGAAATCCTGATGAACACCTTATCCGAATCGGGGGTATAGACATCTATGTTGTCTCCCCTGCATCTTACCTCGCCTCTGTCGGGAGCGAAGTCATTTCTCCGGTACTGTATCTCGATAAGTGATGAAAGCACCTCATCCCTTGATATCTCCTGGCCCTTTTCGAGCGAGATGACGAGTGATTCATAGTCGCTCTTATCTCCTATGCCGTATATGCAGGATACGGATGCCACGATGATAACGTCCCTGCGGGTCAAAAGGTTCCTTGTGGCTTCATGCCTCATCCTGTCTATCTCGCGGTTGGTGGAGCTGTCTTTTTCTATGTAAGTGTCAGTCGCGGAAATATATGCTTCCGGCTGATAGTAATCGTAATATGAAACGAAATATCCGACTGCATTGTCGGGGAAGAGTTCCTTAAACTCAGCATAGAGCTGCCCTGCGAGTGTCTTGTTATGAGCTATTATCAAGGCCGGTCTTTCTGTCCTCGCGATAACGTTGGCCATGGTAAAAGTCTTGCCCGATCCCGTAACGCCGAGCAAGGTCTGGCCCTTCATGCCGGATTCGATCCCCGCCACGAGCTTGTCGATCGCCTGCGGCTGGTCTCCCGAAGGTTTATAGTCGGATCTTAAATTATAGAGCCCCATCTTTTCAGCCGTCCAATCTTCCTTCCGTTATCTCGAAGAAGAGCTCGTCTAAGCTCTTCTCTCCTGCCTTCATGATATCAGTATTATGCCTTGTTGCGGCTATCTTGCCGTTCATCATGATATTTACAACATCCCATGTCTCTTCGATCGTGTCGATCATGTGCGTGGATATGAGTATGGTCTTTCCCGCTGCCTTGAGTTCGTTGATCAGAGCTTTAAGTTCTTTGATCGCGTGCGGATCCAACCCCACGAGCGGCTCGTCGAATATTATGACCGAGGGGTCGTGGATGAGGGCACAGCAAATGGACACCTTCTGCTGCATGCCCTTGGAAAGCTCCCTTCCGAGCTTGCGCCTCTTATCTCCCAGTTCGAATCTCTCTATCAGATCTTCCATGTATTGTTTGTTGTCGGACTTGTAGGCGCGCCTTATGAACTCCAGGTGCTCATCGATCGTCAATGTATCGTAGAGTGTGGGAACTTCCGGTACATAGCCCAGCTGTCTCTTGGCATCAAGATCCTTATTGGAAATGCCGTTGATCTCGATCGTTCCCGTAAACTGCAGCAAGCCTGCTATGCATTTTATTATCGTGGATTTGCCTGCGCCGTTGGGACCCAAGAGCACGCCCGTCTCACCGTCGTTCAGTCTGAAAGACAGTTCATCTATGGCAACAAGCTTCTTATATTTCTTAGTTACGTTTTCGACCGTCAGCATATTTAATCCCCTTTCAGGCGTCAAATCTTTCGAGCATGTATCTTGCGAATCTCAGAAGCAATAATACGACCAGGCCGTATATAACGGCAGACACGATATATCCCGCCGCCGTTGACAGATCCCAGGACATGGGTCCGGAAATCTTGGAAAACACGGGCAATATCAACTGTGAGAAGCCTTCCGTCAGGGATACTATCGTGATTATTATCGCGTATTTTACGACCAGGAGCGTATATCTTCCCAGTTTCCTGAACAGCCTGACACAGACAAGAGAGAGCATCTCGCAGAAAAAGTCAAAAGATATCATCAGCACCACAAAGGCAAGGACCATCTTCCAGGTGACGACTTCCGGAGATGCTATATAGAGTATCCCTCCGCAAAGCAGCGAATCAAACAGTATCTCCGGTATCTCTGCTGCCACGGAAACAAAGAGTTTTTGACGGGGCTCCTCGGGGATCATGTAGATAAAAGGCCTGTTGAACTCAAGTATCGTCCTTCCGCCCGTGAATGCCACTGTATTGAATACCATGATAATCGCTACTGCCCCGGTCACCATCAGATGGGGGTATTCCTCAATTCCGTCAGAAGTCCTCGCGAGCAGGAGAAAACCTGCGCAGACCAGGCGGAAGAGGAATGCAGCCTGGTTAACAAAGAATATCCTGGAAGTCCTTATGTTTTCGAAAACATGTTTATGGAAGATGGCAGATAAGCCCCAGCCGTGCTTTAAGGTCTCCCTGCCGACCCTCGCGTCTACCGCAAGAGAAGTAGTGGCAAGATCCACGCCGGCTTTCCTTGCTTCCCTGAAATCATTTGCCCGCTGGGCCATGCTGCAGGCTCGGTCATAGTATTCATATTTACCGAAGATGAGAAGCGCCATAAACACGCCCACAAGAAGAACTGCCGCCATGGAACCCAACACAAACGGAATATAATTCCCGCCAAGGTGCCCCTCGTAAATAAACGAGGCCCATCCGGCAAAGGGAAAGGACCTTGCGGGCCATGCATGTCCCAGATAGATAACCAGTTCATCCGCTTTAATGTTGAGAATGTCCCTTACACTGACATGAAAGTGGGAAGTGATCATGTAAAGAAGAGTGATGATCAGGATTATGTGATATCCGAGAAATACGTATGACGTAATGAAATACTTATTTCCTTCCGAAAAGAACACTGCCAGTACGACTCCGAGAAAATAGGCGATCAACATGATGACCAGACATAAGCCCAGCATCCAGAACATATCGTATATATTCATGTCGAACATGACAGTTAATGTCAGAGCCTGGCAGGAAATGAACCAGAGAAAGAACAGCATTCCCAGAAATGCTTTCCCGAAAGGGACCATGACCACCTTGAACCTTGTAAAAGGCCCCGAGAAATGAAATGTGCAGTCTGCCATGGAATAGTTCATCGGAAACAGCCTGTTTCCCAATATAAAACCGAAGTCAAAAGCCGCAATGAGAACGATCTCTATTATGGATACGAGAAGGTCGTTATTCCGGCTCATCATCCTGAAAGAATATATGTCCATATTCTTCAGACTGTATATTCCCCAGATAAACGCGATCAGCCCGAGAGCGATCGCAACAGGTCTCCTCTTAAGAGAATGTACTGCCTTATACGCCGCGGGTGATAACATAATAGACCACCGCTACAATGATTCCGAGAGCAAATCCCGCTATAACCTGCAGCGGGGTGTGTCCAATGAGCTCCTTAAGCTTCTCTTCTCCCGTAACATTCATATTGAACATCTTGTCGAGACTTAAGGTGAGGTCATTGATCTTCTTGGCCTGGATGCCGGTCTGGAGCCTTACGCCCATGGCATCGTGCATGACGATTATGGCAAGGATGGCGGCGATCGCAAACTCAACGGAACCTACTCCGCAGATAAAGCCTGTCATGGTAGCAACGGAAGTAACCGTGGCAGAATGTCCGCTCGGCATGCCGCCGTCACCGAAGAGCCTCTCGATGCTGAACTTGCCTTCGGTTATGACATTATTGATGCACTTGAATACCTGAGCAATGAACCAGGCCAGAACGCCTGCTATGAGTATCTTATTTCCGAAAAGTTCGTAGCAAAAATCTCCGAATGTCATGTTCTTCCCTATAGCTCCCGTCCGGGCGCTGCCGCCCTAAGTCTCACGGCTTTAATTCTATCAGAAAACGCCCCTTTTGACGATAACTAACGGTGACGATATTGTTAACAAACTGCTTATTCGAAGTAATCGAACTCTAGATCGAAGATCTTGACCGTATCCCCTTCCTTGATACCCTTGGCCTTGAGCTCGTCTATGATGCCGGAATTGATAAGGGATCTCTGGAAAAAGGCCATTGAATCGGTACTGTCGAAGTTTGTTGACTCGAGGACCGTCTTGATCCAGTCTCCCGTAACCTCGTAGACGGAGCCGTTCCTTACGATGTCGAACTTCTTCTTCTCTTCGAACTTATAGACCTTGGTGCCCTCATCGGGCTTATCGTGGATGACCGTCGGCGGGAGCTTGGATACTTCTTCCGTAACCTTGGCGGTAAGCTCCTTTATGCCGATATTGCCGGCAGCCGAGATCTTGAAGACCTCATAACCCTGACCTTCAACATATTCACAGAACATGTCGATGACCTCGGGGTCAGCCGAATCGATCTTATTTGCAACGACGATCTGAGGTCGGGATGCCAGTTCCTCATTGAAAGCCTTAAGTTCCGCATTAATCGAATTGAAATCATCTATTGGATCACGCCCGTCAGCGCAGGATACGTCCACCACGTGAACAAGGAGCCTCGTCCTCTCGATATGGCGGAGGAAGTCGTGCCCCAGGCCCGCTCCGGCATGGGCATTTTCGATGATGCCCGGGATATCTGCGATTACATAGGACATGTCATAATCCGCAACAACACCCAGTACAGGTTCCAATGTGGTAAAAGGATAATCTGCGATCTTGGGCTTGGCGCGCGTCATGACCGACAGCAATGTGGACTTGCCCGCATTGGGATAACCTACGAGTCCGACATCCGCAATGAGCTTAAGTTCTATCGCGAGGTTAAGCTCTTCTCCGGGCCTTCCCGCCTGGGCGAATTCAGGCGCCTGTCTTACGGCATTGGCATAATGCATGTTGCCGAGGCCGCCTTTGCCGCCCTTTGCGACAACTTCCCTTTGACCGTCTTCAGTAAAATCACATATGAGCTTGCCCGTATCGGCGTTCTTAATGACCGTTCCCACGGGAACACCGATCTCCAGGTCATCTCCCCTTTTACCGTACATCCTCTTGCTCTGACCCGAAACTCCGTTAGCGGCGACGAACTTGTGCTTGAACCTGAAAGGAGCAAGGCTCGTCAGCCTGGAAGTAGCAACGAATACCACATCACCGCCGTCCCCGCCGTCTCCGCCGTCGGGTCCGCCGTTGGTAACATACTTCTCCCTGTGGAAAGATACGGCTCCGTTTCCGCCGTCTCCTGCCTTTACATATATCTTCGAGTGGTCAATGAACATGAAGATTCTCCGTTTTTTTAAGAAAACAGCCTGCCAAAACTATAAGGCAGGCCGGTTTAATTCTTGCTCTGTTAAGTTAAGATCAAGCTACAGGATATACAGAAACCTGCTTCTTGTCCTTACCCTTGTGCTCATACTTGACGGTACCGTCGATAAGAGCAAAGAGAGTGTCATCGGATCCGATGCCGACATTGTTACCGGGATGGATCTTTGTGCCGCGCTGTCTGTAGATGATGTTGCCGGCGATAACGGACTGGCCGTCACCCTTCTTTGCACCGAGTCTCTTGGATTCTGAGTCACGGCCGTTCTTGGTCGAACCCATACCCTTCTTATGAGCGAAAAGCTGTAAATTCATCTTGATCATGATTACACCTCCGTGTGCTTCATTCGTTTCCTTAGTCTTCTTTCGAGTGTATTATCTCGATATAAGTATTGCCTTCCTCATTGACCGACGCCGCCAGGTTCATAAGTCCCAATTCAACGGTCCTCATAATGACCTGTGCCCGGTTCTTCGTGTCTTCGTCACCTTCCTCGGGAATCATTATCCTGACATTTACGGATTCCGATCCCTCGTCAATGATCCTTAACACCTTCTCATCGTCATATCCGCATATATCGGTCAGTGCATAAGCTGCCGTATAGCATAATGTCGATGCTCCCGCACAGATAATGTCATTACCTTCCTCGCCGTAGCCCGAATGTCCGGACATATAGATGGCGATTATATTGCAGGTGACCTTGTCCCGGTCAACGATTACGGTGATCATCAGATGTTGATCGCCGTTACACGTACACGTGTGTAAGGCTGTCTGTGGCCTGTCTTACGGCGGTAACCCTTCTTGGGCTTGTACTTCATGACTGTAACCTTGCGGTTCTTGCCCTGGCTTACGATCTCGCCTGTAACAGTTGCCTTCAGATCTTCGCCGGCCTTCATGCCGTCGTCAGCGGATACAGCAAGTACTTCTTCGAAAGTAACGGTATCACCAGCCTCGCCTTCGAGCTTCTCTACGAAGATCTCGTCGTCAACTGCAACCTTGTACTGCTTGCCGCCTGTCTTGATAACTGCGTACATTTTGTGTCCTCCTGTTCATCCAGTCTCGCTGCTCCTGAGGCAGTGCAAACGCCCGTAAACATTATGTTTGACGTTGCGAAAAGCGCACGTTTAGAAGCCCCGCGCATGCGGTCACCCGCATATACTACCAACATAGCCCTGATTTTGCAAGAGGAAAATGAATAAAACTGCAGTATTTATATGTATTAATGCTTTTGAAGCGTTATCACACGGTTGCAGCAGTTTGCGACCTCATCATCATGAGTAACGATGACAAATGTCATTCCGAGCGTGGAATTCAGTTCGCGTATAAGATCGATGATCTCTTTCTCGGTCTCTGAATCCAGAGATCCTGTCGGCTCATCCGCAAGAACGAGCATGGGATCACTGATTATGGCACGGCCTATTGCTACACGCTGCTTCTCACCGCCTGACAATTTATCCGGGTAGGAATCGGCCAATTTCCTTATACCGAGCCTGTCAAGCACGGCATTTGTCCTGGAATTGCGTTCGGAACGCGGGAGTTTTGTTTCCCAAAGACCAAGTTCAACATTTTCGAATACAGTATAATCATTTATCAGAGCGAAATGCTGCAGTATCATGCCTACACGGTTGCGGCGGAATTCTATTCCGTCCCTTGTGCTGCGGATATCAGTTTCTGTCCCGTCAAAAAGATACTTACCGCTGTCGGGATAGTCAATACCTGCAAGTATGTTCAGCAATGTTGTCTTGCCGCAGCCGCTCTTCCCCATAATGGCAACCAGTTCGCCTTTTTCGATCTTAAGCGACAGATCCTTATGGACTATTGTTTCTTTGTTGCCTGTCTTGAAACTTTTACAGATGTTATCCAGTTCAATAAATGCCATATAAATCTCCTATACTATCTTGTTCCTTATAAATTCATCGATGTTTGTCTTTCCGTTCACTCTGAAAGTCGGGATCAACGATACCATGATTATCGGAATGGTAAATGCAAATATCTGCCAGATCGGGATCATCAATTGTCCGTATTCATATATCGACAGAGCAATTGTCGGAAAGATCGAGACAATGAGCAAGATCAGCATCTCTAAGGCAACAGAAGCATTGATCTTCCATACGGGAACGCCGACGCACATAAAGATACAGTATTTTGCCCGGTTCCTTACGGAACGGTTATACATTATCATCGCCAGAGCAAGAGTACATATGATCCCGCCGGTAATGGCAAGCGTTCCTATCAGGATAACATTCTTCTCGGATACATCCTTTGTCTCCGAGATCTCCACACCGTCAGCAGGCTCAAGTTCCATGGTGTAAAACCCGTTTTTGGTCGTTATGGAGTTGATATATTTTTGCAGATCCAGATCCGGATTTGAAGTATGTATGAATCCGTGATTGCGGAGACCTTGTTTGATCTCGCTTTCAAAATCGCGGGGAAATTCAGTTGCCATGATCATGTGGTCGTCAAGAGAATAAATACTTCCCAAATAAGCGTAATAGCTCTCTTCTTTCAGGAATCCCACTACCTCTGCCTTGTCATGATCCGATCCGTTATCATATTCGATTATATCCCCGATTTCATATATTCCTTTGTAGTCATTGCCGAGAATAACACTGACGGGAGCATCCGGATCATTGTTATCGGAATCCGAAGCCGTAAAACCCCTTCCTTCCTTTACGGTCAGATTCAGCGCCCTGAAAGTCTTTTCAGAATAATTTACCGCATTTATGCAATAACATTCGGAATCGGAATCATAGGAAGACAGATCTTTGATCTTATCGCTATCAACTATGTCTTCGGCATCTATGCTGCTATCGGAAAAATCATAGAAAAATACATCAGGATTCTTCTCGATCTCGTTATAAACTTCTATCCCGACAAAATACATCGGAGTGCCGTTCTTTATATCGTCCAGATATGAATGCATGTTGCTGACATTCATGCGGACCATATAATTACTTGCGATACTGTCCTTGTCATAATAATCGCTGAAATGCTCTTTAAGGTAGTAGTAGTTCTGAACGAATACAAATACTGTTGCAGTACAAAGGATCATATTCAGAAGTATCAGCAAAGTCTCTTTCGGGTTATGAAAGATGGATCTTAAAGCACTGCTTACAACAAATCTCATAGTTTTCTCACCACCTCTCCCGGCTTATTGATCAATATCATCAGTTCGGAAAAAAACAAACCTGTCAAGAAGACAAATACGGCAACTGATAATAATGCATAAGCAACCGAAAAGATGTGACTCAGAGGAAGCGAAAAAACACCCGCCTTTATGAGAACGATCAATACTATGACACCTGCCGCGATGCCTATAAGCGAATCACATATATATGATCTGCTTACTTTATAAAAGATCTTGTCCGAAGGGACACTGCATAATTTCATGACGGATATCTTCATCCGCTGTCTTTCAGTATACTGGATCATCGTATTGGCAAATACAAACAACATAAGTGCCGCAATAAGGATCTTAAGATATGTTTTCATATACATGCCGCCGGATACAACATCGATAAAAGCCAGAGGGATGTCATGTCTCTTTAATCCGCATCCGAAAAGGCCGTTTGCTTTAGATTCGGCTTTTTCGTAGACCTCTTCATTTGAGAAAGAACTGTCATAATAATAGATACCGTTGAGCTGTTCTTCCGGCGGCAGACTGCCGAGATTTACGAAAACAAGACTGTCCAAAGCCGATTTGCCGGTCAATCCCGCAATCCCGATCACTTCATATTTATTTTCCAGATAATCAAAATACTTAATACCGTTTTCCTCATAAATCTGTTCTATATAATCATTTCCGATCACGGCAAGCGGCCGGTCAGATAAACATTCATCTTCAGTAAAAAAGCGCCCTTCAACAACAGGCGGAGTATAAATATCCCCGGTACAATACACGGCACGAAGGATTCCTCTGTGCAGTGCGGAAAAATAAGATCCTTCAGGGGAAGAAAGCAATCTTTCGACTGCAGTACTGCCGTCATCATATACTTCATTTTTCAAAACGAAATCAGGATCAGATGCATCCTTCCCATAAGAAACTATCTGATTATCGGTTTCATCCGACATCGCGGTGAAATATGCTTCTGCATGAGACGGATCATCAAATTCAAAGAACACCGCATCTCTCGTTATGAATCCCCTGGCGATCTGCTGATTCATATTATATTCGGCATCCGTACACGTAAATATAAAGCCCACGGCGATAAAAGCCATGAACAGGAAACCTATTGTTATATCCATTGCAGGATGCTTTCTTTTCATTACTATTCCTTTTCTCATTACACAAAATCTATGAAGGAAAGGACTGCAGACATCTGTCTGCAGTCCTTCCATCGGATCAATTAATACTCGTAAGAGAAGAATGCGCCTGCACCGTTAGTTCCATAGGATCTGTCAACCCAGCAAGATGTTAATTTCTTGGATGTGTTCTTCTCCTTAACTGTACCGCTTTTCCAGCCACGCAATTCACTCTTTTTGTCTTGGAGAGCTATCTCATAATAATAATTGTAGTCTCCGTTCTTCATGTTTACATAAGCTCTGTTTTCAAGCGTACTGCCGTAATAACCGGCTTCTACGCCTTTCGACTGTATGTAATAATGCTTTTTGTCTTTCTTTGCAGCTGCTACCGGAGCTACTACCGCACAGCCGACCATTACTGCAGTCACCAGGATGACCCCCACTTTTCTCTTTGATAACATTTTTTCTTTCCTCCTGAAAAATATATTTATATAACCCCCATAAAGGTCATATACCTTTTTGGCCGTATCAGGACTATGTTGTCCTTACGGCATTGACATTTGGGAAAAGGTAAAAAGACCTATTCAACCATGGCCGAAAAAAGATCAACTTAAAAGGCTGAAAATAACAGATATCTTCTCTCTGTCTTCATGTAACCCCCCAAATCAAAAATAAGATAAGATCATGTAAACACCCCCGTTACATGCTCCATAAAAACTCTACACTTAGTTCATTTTCGTGTCAATCGTATAATCTTGAAGGAATTAAAAACTAAACACCGGATAAGAATAATCTGCTCAAACCATCATCACGACCGGCAGGGCCGCGCATATCCCGTGAAGGAGACCTGCGATCTCGAAGAGGTCCGAATTGCGCTTGACGGGTATTGTCGCAATATAAGGAACGAATACCTGAAGCAGGCTGAATATTCCCGCTCCGACTATCTGTGAAGAACCCGTTATCCTGCCCATTATTATCGCCATGACTGCCGGAACTGCCAGAACAACGGGATAAAGGGGCGTGCCGAAATAAGATCCGCCGCCCAAGCCTCCAAACCTCGATTTGCGGTCAATGAAGCCGAGCATTGCTATGGATGCAGCATCGACTACAAAGACGGTAACAAGAGCTACAACGCCCACGGCACTCATGGCTTTGTCGGTTATGCCGCTGAATATGAAGAAAACCGATATGAATATACCGACTTCAACTGCAAGCAGGAGAAGCGCATTTATCAAGGATCCGTCTTTACGTGCATACTTGACCTTGTTGGAAAGGAAGAATGGCGTATTCATTACGGCCATTACTGCGATCATTATCGTGGGTGCAAAACAAAGAAGATATCCCGTGGCAGGTCTTGCGGAAGGGATAAGTGACATGACGAATATGCCGACGGACATGAATGCCGCAAAACCGCAGCTGATGATGAAAACCAATCCGTCGCGTCTTGTAAGGATCCCTGCTCCCTTGTCCGAATCCTGTACCGGAATGTGATAAAGGAAAAGGCACAATGATATGATCCCGGCAAACAGTGAAACTATCAAGGTTATATACCAGGCATTGATGCCGGCATAAGGAAGTTTGCCCGTATAGCATGCACCCAGATATCCTGCAAGTTCGGTCTGGAAAGAAGGGTATGCCATCTGAAGTCTCATGGGGGCAGAAGAAAAAGACATCGAAAGATACCTCGTCCCGTCGGATGACAGGTGTATCTCTGATGCAAAGAGGTTGTCTCTCTTTATCCCTGCCCCGTAGATCGTATCCACGGCAGAAAGCTTTTCGAAGAGCATGCGGGAATCGGACATCGAATCCACTGTTGCCTTGCTGTCGTTCTTGCCGAAGATCGCAATATCGGCATCAGGGTTGTTCCTGCCAATGTCTGCAGTTGCCGCATTCCCGGGATAGTAAGGCGAGATCAGGACATATCCTAAGACGGAACTTCTATCAGCGGAAGCATAGATGTCTTCCATCACATAGAATGCATCCTGGTAGCATGCGCATATTACGGCTTTTCGGCCGGCATATTCTTCCGGGATCCTGTATGCATCGGAAGTCTTGTCTTTGGCAGCATCAGGCGATAAGACCGCCATGTCAAGACCTGCGTTCTTAAGAGCGACTCTCATGGAAGAATAAGGAAAATAGTTTTCGGGAGATAAGCCGTTGCCGTTATCGGCGCCGTAGAAGATCACGACCGGAGATTGTTTGTCGGGAGCGGTCCTTGCAACAAAGAAGAGAACGCAGAGGGAAATGACCGCAAGAACCGAGATCACAGCGCAAACCATGGGAAAGATCCCCAGATGGCCTGATCTTACGCTTCTCTCACCAGCTCCGGAATAAGTGCCTTTTCTGTTGTTGCCGCTCTTCTTCATGGATCAGTCCCTGACCAGTTCGTCACCTAAGGTCCTTATGTCTTCGGGGCCCAATATGAGCAGGATATCGTCAGGCTCTATAAGCTCGTCGATCCTTGCGATAAGGTCTTTACGGTCTTCGTAGAACTCCGCATCGCCGCCGCGGGCATTGATCTCATCCGAGATGTCCTTGCTCGATATGTCGTGATTATTGATCTCACGGTCAGAGAATATCTCCGCAAAGAGAACTTTCCTGCAAGGCAGGAGCGATGTTACATAATCTTCGAAAAGAAGTTTGGTGCGGTTGAATGTCAGAGGCTGGAAGACAACAAGGATATTGTTGTGGGGCATATTGGATGCCGCTTCCATGGTGGCTCTTGCTGCAGCCGGGTGATGCGCATAGTCAACGACTACTGTTGCACCGCGGTATTTGCCCTTGACCGTGTATCTGCCGTCGGCACCGCTGAACCTGTTAAGTCCCGCTACGATAGCCTCGGGCGATGCCCCGTTAAGATATGCAGCCGCAGCCGCATTAAGGGCATTGGATATGTTATGTCTGCCGGGAACCCTTAAGGAAACCGTTCCCAGAGTTTCGCCCTTATAGAGAAGATCGAAAACGGGAAGCCCGCCTTCGAAAGATATGTTGGCCGCGGCAAAATCAGGCGCCTTGCCTGTCTCGGGACAGATGCTGCCTGCAAGACCGCAGGTCACAACTGTCGGGAAAGTCCTTCCCGAAGATTCATAATTCCTGCGCGCAAGATCTACCGCTCTGGCGCTGTTGGCATCCCCTCCGGATACGACGACAAATCCATTGTCGTCAACCTTGTCAAGGAACTTGGCAAAAACATCGATTACGTCTTCTATCGTGGGATAGCAGTCCACATGATCGTGATCTATGTTTGTTATGACCGCCGTCGTGGATCTGAAATGCAGGAAGGAACGGTTGAATTCACAAGCTTCTGACACAAGAAGGTTAAAGCCTCCGCCCTGTCTTACGGTACCGCCGATCTCATCGAACTCGGCTCCGATATGCACGGCAGGATCAGCTCCGTCTTCCATCATTATCAGGGTCGTCATGGAAGTCGTGGTCGTCTTGCCGTGGGTTCCGGAGATATTGATGACTCTTTCATAACTGTCGGTTATGAGGCCCAGGAACTCGGCTCTGTCAAAGACCCTTATACCGCGGGCATTGCATTCTGCGACCTCGGGATTGTGAGGCAGGATGGCTGCCGTCTTTACGGCATAATCGGGAGCGAATTCATCTATGTTGGCGGCTATCTGAGTGTTGTAGATCCTGATCCCCGAACGGGCAAGGTCTTCAGTCCTTTCGGAAGGAGCCATGTCGGAACCTGCGACATCAAAGCCGTAGCCTGCGGCAAGCCTTGCCAGACCGCACATGGATATGCCTCCTATGCCGATGAAATATATCCTGGCGCCCTCTTTGAGCGATTTGATACCGCGATCCATATCAGATGTCCTCCGCTGTTACCATTAAAACTTTCTTGTGATATTATATCAGTGTTTCCGAAAATCGCTAAAGGAGATGAGGGATTTTTGAATTATTTGGGATACATCCTCCTTATACTGACTACATGCGGACTGCCCGCGGTATATCTGTTCGACCTGGGTCAGATATGGTATTACATCCTGGGCGGCTTATTCATCCTGCTCAACATCTTCCCTTCTCTTACGCGCAAGTCCACGGCCAGATTGACCGGCCTTAACGACGGAAACACTCTCCTTATAGCCTTTCAATTGGCATTGATCCCCGACATATTGCTCCTCATCTTTGCAATAGTCCTCTATCACGACGATCCTGCCAGAGTCTGGATCTTCGTTGCTATCGCATATACGGCCGAACTCATAACCTTCTGGAACGGCATAATCCGCGTATATATCCTGTCCAAGCAGTTAGGCATCAAGAGAAAACTTCTGGGACTTCTCTGCGGCATGGTGCCCATAGCCAATCTCTTCGTGCTCCACTACATCCTGATAGTTACCGGAAGAGAAGCCGACGAGGAAGATTACAAGAACAGGCTTAACGAAACCCGCGCCGAGAAAGAGATCTGCAAGACAAAATATCCGGTTCTCATGGTCCACGGCGTATTCTTCAGGGATTTCCGCTTCTTCAACTACTGGGGCAGGATCCCGGGCGAACTCATCCGCAACGGCTGCACCGTCTACTACGGCGACCAGATGTCTGCCCAGTCCGTCGAAGTCTGCGGACAGGAAATAGCAAACAAGATCAAAGAGATCGTTGACAAGACCGGCTGCGGCAAGGTCAACATCATCGCCCACTCCAAGGGAGGTCTGGACTCGCGTTACGCGATCTCAGTCCTCGGGGCTGCTCCTTATGTTGCATCCCTTACTACCGTCAACACTCCCCACAGGGGCTGCAAATTCGCAGACTACCTGCTCAATCAGGCGCCCGAATCCATGAAGATCAAGGTTGCAAACAAGTATAACGCCGCATTGAAAATCGCAGGAGACAAGGACCCTGACTTCATCAAGGCCGTAACGGACCTGACCGCGACAAGATGCGAAGAATTAAACAAGATAATGCCTGACTCTCCCGAAGTCTACTATCAGAGTGTCGGATCCTGCGCTTACCATGCCGTAGGCGGAAGGTTCCCTCTCAATTTTTCATATCATCTGGTAAAGCGTTTCGACGGCAAGAACGACGGTCTCGTATCAGCGGATGCTATGCCCTGGGGCGAGAGTTTCACCTTTTATGAGCCCACCGGCGCAAGAGGAATCACCCACGGCGACATGATCGACCTTAACCGCGAAAACGTCGCAGGCTTCGATGTCCGCGAGAAATATGTCGAGATAGTATCCGGCCTTAAGGATAAAGGATTCTGATAAGGATCCTTTTACAGATCCGGGATCCGGATAAACCGGACCTCGTCTTCCGCTCTTTTTCTCCCGGGATTACTTATTTATCTGATCATTTATCGATCTTACGACATCAGAAGACTTTACGGTCATCTCTGCCCATGCCGGAACAAGACCGCTACTGACCGCATTCCTTACTGACCTGATGTTGGACCAGGCCGTGCAGTAGAAAGGAACTTTTCCGCGTTCCAGGATCTCAACGGCAAGATCAGATGTTATGGCAGATGCTATTCCCTTTCTTCTATATTCGGGAAGCACATCTACTCCTATCTGCCACATCTTCTCAGCATCGGCTGAACAGCCTGCCAAACCTATCAGTTTGTCACCGTCATAGGCTCCGGCAGCAATCATATCAAATTGTTTTCTGTCCGCGCATAATGCATTTGACCACTCGGGCAGATATAAACCGCCAAGCTCATCCTTTTCCAATATCCGGATATCGTACCCGCAAGACAGTTTCTCCAGTCTGTTAAGGTCCGGAAGATAATATTCAGCCATAAAGCAGACCGTCTGACCCAAAGGCGCCAGATGCTCATTCAGCCAGTGCATGTTGGGCGTCTCGAAACAATGGTAGAACTTATATTTCGAGACATATTCTTTCACAACATCTTGGGTTTCATCCGTCACGCCTGCAACAACATTATTGCCGTAAGATATGAAATTGCATCCTATGGGCTGTTCATAGTAATTCTTGGCATTTTGAGCAGGCTTATATGGAACGGTAATGTTCTTATCCGACATAAAATCTTCAGCCTTGCAGCCGATATCGGCCGCTGACTGTTCCATCGCTATCTGCAAGATGTCTTTATTTGTCATCTTCATTCACTTTATCCCTCATCAGACTTTTCGCGTTTCCTTAAGATCTTGCATACTTTCACGGCATCCATGAACTCTTCTTCTGTCACGCCTGAATCCCACATCTGCGGAAGGACTCTCTCCTTATATACTGCCAAACCTTCCTGCGAATACTCATCGAATATCACATATGTCCTCGCGTAATCGAAAAGGGCAGGCGCGATCCTGGCATTCATCCAGTCAATAATCGTATAGTCATCAGATCCCGGCTTGACCAGGATGTTCAGAAAATGCATATCAAGATGACAGAGGCAGTCACCGTATTTTTCCGAAAGCCTGCTTGTTATATCAAGCGCAAGATCCTTATCTGATCCGGTCAAAGTATGTTCGGCGAACTGAAAAAGTGTGGGCACCGGAACGTCGGATCCGGTCTTGCAGTGAACGGTCCTGAAAGCATCAGCCAGGATGTCAAAACTCGTTATATCACCTGCATTGGCACGGTTTTCGATTACCTCGCCTTCAACATAATCCATCTTTACGATATGCGGATCATCCGTCTCATAGTATCTGACAGGCGAAAGCCCCGCTTTATAAACACTTTCCTGAACATCTGTCTCATACTTGATCCATTGAACAGGATAAGAAGGGTTATAGATCTTGTAAGCATAACAATGGTAGAGCAGGACTTCTGCCTGCGCCCCGGTTCCTATCTTTTCCTCTGTTCCGTCGAAAAACATATCCTTAACTAACCTCAATCTGCTACATCAACATCAGGAACGACCATGACATCGTAATCAGGATAGAGTGCAGCTATCTCTTTGCATATGGTTTTAACCGCTTCTTTGCGGTCGACGTAAAAACTCATGACGACATCAAAGCGGATCGTCTTCTTTCCGGTGTCCGCATAAAAGCCATGCATCTGCAAAGCCCAGTCATGAGCCATAACGGTCTTCTGAACCTCATTCCGCATCTTGGCCGCTTCATCGTCCGAAGTGTTGAAAGAATAAACGCCTATACCCGTAAGTATAATTCCGGTCTTCTGGAAGACATCTGCCTGGATCCTTCTTGTGATCCTGTCCACATCATCAACAGTAAGGCTATCGGGAAGTTCAATATGAACTGATCCGTAGTTTTTATTGGGACCGTAATTGAAAAGAGTAACATCATATGCTCCGAGAACATCTTCTTCTTTGCAGATGATCTCTTTTAATTCCCTGATGGTCTCTTTATCTTCTCTCTTGCCGATGATGTCATTTAAGGTCTCGATCATCATCTCTATGCCTGCTTTGATGATAAAGCCTGCTATCACAACACCGACATATGCTTCAAGTGAAACTCCCCATATCAGGTATATAACCGCGGAAGCAAGGACTGAAGCGGAAAGGATCGCATCGAACAGAGCATCAGATCCGGAAGCAGTAAGCGCGCCGGAATTGACTTTCTTTCCCTGCCTCTTTACATACAAGCCGAGCACGAGTTTCACGGCAATGGCTACTGAGATTATTACGATCGATACGGCACTGTAGTCAGCGGCTTCAGGGGAAATGATCTTCTTTATCGACTCCACAAGAGATGTAATGCCTGCATAAAGCACAAGAGCCGCAACAACCATGGAACTTAGATATTCTATCCTGCCGTAACCCAGGGGATGCTTCTTGTCGGGCTGCTTTGCTCCGAGCTTAGCTCCGATTATGGTTACAACGGAAGATAGCGCATCAGAGAGATTGTTGACTGCATCAAGGATAACTGCGATCGAGTTGGATATGAGACCTACAGCCATCTTAAAACCCACGAGCAAAAGGTTGGTCACGATACCGATAATACTCGTCTTTACTATTGTTTTCTCTCTTTGAACAGCCAATACGGCTATATCATCAACCTGCTTACCCATCTTGATCATCCTTTTTATCTGAGATTAACCCGTCTTCCCCACGGACAGGATAATTATATCATTCTGTGAAAAGAAGATATAAAATGCCTGACAGTTACCTCAAACTGTAAATTCCCTTTCTGCTATAATGTTGAAGATCAAATAAGGAGATTACTTATGAAGAGCAAAAGAATAGCATCGATAATACTTATTACTGCGGTCCTGCTTTCAGGCTGCAACACCAATACTGATATAACGACTGTTACTACGGAAGCTACGACCACGACAACTACGAGCGCAACTTCCGAGACAACGACAGTTCCGACCACAACGACTACGACGACCGAACCGGAACCCGTAAGATTCGAGTTCAATCCCCATGTTTACGTGCCGACGCTGCTGCCTGACATTCCCCAAGATTACTGGGATTCATTCCATAACCTTTGCGACGCTCTGCGAAAAGGCGGGAAGACTTTCAAATGTTCCAGTCAGGAAGCATACGATTGGGCAACTGATCCGGTAACTCTGACAGAACTCTTCCCTCCTGCATGCATGAAGATAACAAACAAGAGCGATGACGGAACAAAGCCTTTCGAAGACGGCACCGGCAGGATCTATTACACCATTCCTGTTGAAGAATACGTTAAAAGGCAGGCCGATTTCGAGAAACTCGTTACGGATACGATCAACAGCTGCGTTGAGTACGATGACACTGACTTCGAGAAGTGTCTTAAACTCTACGACTATATGGAGACAAATTTCACTTACAAAGCCTTTCCCGGAGGCGGAGACGGCGCGAACTTTTACACTTTCACCCACTACACCGGAGTCTGCAACGAGCTTGCAAGCGTATATGCCTACTATCTCCTGCAGGTCGGGATCGAAGCCTTCCACGTAGGCTGCTTCGATAGTGTGGATCATGCATGGACATACATGATCCTTGACGGTAAAGGCTACCATTCGGATGCCACATGGGCATTAAAGGAAGGCGTTACGGATCTGGGCCTTTACTACTTCATCATGAGCGATAAGCTCCGTGATGAAACAGGCTGCCCTGTCAACGATCTTACATTGCCTCTTCTCCCGAAATACTGGCTGAATAATTCCAAGAGCAGATTCACTGCCGAAGATGACAGTCTGTCATTCCCGCCGGCAACATTCTTTATCTCCCTGGACGAGGAAAACAAGGTCGTACACTATAGGGATATTGACGGAGAAGAACACGAGCTCAAATACGGGTGAGGAATCCTTCACCCTATCGTGCAAAGCTTGCCTCTCAACACATAGCCTATCTTCTCATAGCAGGCATTTGATGCTTCATAATCCGCATCAGTATAGAGCATAGGGAGATAGCCCTCTTCCTTCGCTTTCATTGTCACCTGATACACGAGATTCTCAGCGTAATGCTTTCTTCTGCATTCGGGTCTCGTGAAGACAAGATTGATGGATGCAAGATCCCCGCTAGGAGCATATTTGCAGCAGGCAACGTTTTTCCCTTTATCATCCTTCCAAAAGTACATCCTTCCTGTTTCTATATAGTCCCGGGCATCATTGCGGTAAACAGACATATCCTTTTGGTAATCGATCACTTCTTTATGCATGGCGGCGATGAACCACACCAGCTCATCCTCATCTTCACTGACGCACTGATAGATATGTCCGTCTGCAGAAGCAGAAGGCGCGACCGGTTCGGGGCAATCGTATGCAAACATGTTGGTCGTTACAGCGTAATCGATACCGTCTGCTTTGGCTCTCCTGATGAAATAATCCGCAAGTTCGTATTTGACATTGAAATGGTATTTTCCGTCAATAAGTGAGTTATCTTTTGCAAGAAGATATGCTCTTTCCATATCTTCTTCCGATGCGCTGTCAGGCGTCCATATCCATACCGGGAAAGGATGCCCCGTATAACAGAGGATCAGTTTTTCGTGATCAGATAATATCAGATCGCATTTTCCTTTCATAACCCTTCCCATCACGAAAAATGTATATCTGTCCGATTCAAGTAATTTCTGATCTCTTTCGTCAACAAAATTATCCATTATCTTTCCCTCTCGATCTTAATGCCTCTTACGCCCGTATCAACACTGATATGTCCATTATCAGCCGCAGCTTCTTTCTTAAGGACTTCTATGTAAGCATTGCTGTCGACGATGGCATCAGCTGCGGCGTTTACGGGAGTCTTTCCTTCGAAAACGCTTCCCTTGACCGTTACGTTGTAATCGAACGTTACGACCCTGTAAAGGGTCTTCGTATCCTCAGGATCGACTTTCGTGCCGTCAGACAGCGTGATGCTTAGGATCTCGATGTCCTTCCTCTCCTCGCTCCTGTGATCTATATACTCGAAAGTAAGACCGCTCATCTGATCTCCGTAGGTTTCGAGCTTGAATCCGTTAAGGATCTGCTGTTTGAGCTCGGCTCCGGTCAGTTCGAAGACCAAGAGATTATTGCTGTAAGGGAGCATGGTATAAACATCGTTGGCAGTAATATCCCGCCTGTCTTCACCACTTGGGATATAAAGGCTTGATCCGATCCCGCCCTTGTTATAGAAAGCTGCGACAGCATCAAAGTCTTCAGTTGCGCGCAGCATTAGGGACGTTATCCAGTTGCCTGCAGATGTTGCCCCGTTATCGCTGACCACATTATATTTCTCAATGGGTGTATCGATGTAACCTAATACACCGCCGATGAATTCTTTTTCATCCTTTACGACGGCCCTTGATAGTTCCATTATCTCAGGATCCAGCAAAGAGGCATTTTCGGGAGTGTCGTAAAGGAGTTCTTTGGCATTCATTATGTCTTTATATTCCGCTGCTTCGACCCTGACTTTACCGTCCTGTCCGAAGTCAAGGACTGCGGATGCAAAGCCCTGCACATGAGCATTGCACTGTATGTAAGCTATGCCGTTATCGCTTGTTCCGTAAAGGCCAACATGAGTATGTCCGCCTGCAACAAGATCAACATCTGCTGGATCGAGATTTGAAGCGATCGAAAGCGGATCTGCATGCGCGAGGACAATGGTCGCATCGGGCTTTTCTTTTTTGTTGATCTCCTTGATCTTTTCAGATAAGTTCTTCAGATCAAGATCGAGCTTACATGATGAGAGCAGATCCTGATTATCGCCTGAATTGATCTTGGATAAGTATCCTACGACAGCGATGCGCTTGCATGCTTTCTCGATGATTACATAATCTTTGGTAAAAGGCACCCTCTTACATGTTTCCTCATACAGGAGATTACAGGCAAGGACAGGTATCTTCGAATCGGATGAATAAGAATCAAAATCGTATGTCGTGACAGTCGCATCATCGTCCACATGACTGAGAACACCCCAGTCGAATTCGTGATTGCCCAAGGTTACTGCATCGTATCCCATTATGTCCAGAGCTGCGCGGATATGCTGTCCCCGGAATATTGTGGATTGATTCGTTCCGGTATAAAGATCCCCGCCGTCCAGGAGGATCACGTCATCAAATTCGGAAGACTTCCTTGCATCTGAGATGACCTTGGCAACATATGCCAGGCGGTATTGAAACTTATCTTCATTTCCGAATGCCGTATCAACGAGGCAGCCGTGGATGTCGGATGTCTCGAAAAGCTTTATCCTTACATCAGGAGCTCCTTCGGATATGCTGCTCGATGCAGCACTTGCGGGAGTCGTCGAAGGAACGGAATTTACGGCTTCCTTCTTAAGACATGCAGTAAAAGACAGCGCCAATAAGGCGCTGAGAAATAATGCTGTTATGTTCTTTGCCGTCTTCATTATTATGCGTTTTCTATTCCCTTATAAACTTATGATCTGCTTCATATTCATCGCTTACGAAGCGTTCTATCGTCATATGAAGATCATACTTTTCGCGAAGCTTGGCTATCTTTTCCATCATGGGAGATGAGTGATGCTCATCTATCGCAGACTGATCTGTCCATGAGTCGATGAGCAGCACTGTCTCCGGATCTTCAATAGGCATAAAATACTGATACCTGAGATTGCCTTTCTCGGCACGTATGGCATCAGCTATTCCTGATGATTCCATCTCTTCGGCAAAGGCTCTTGCATTGCCGTTCTCACCTTTATAGTAAAGATTTACCGTGATCATGCATCTGCCTTAAAGCACCGCTTTTTCTTCCTTTGTCTCAAGGTCTGCAATGACGGAAGCAAGATATTCTTTGAAGATGTTGAGATTTACGGTATTGCTTACGTTGCCGTTCATCAAAACGTTGCCGTTCTTATCGCGCAGATCTACGATGTAAGGCTTATCAAGGACTGTGCCTTTGGCTGTAACATCAGAAACATAATGAATGGATGCTATGTCCTTGAGTCTTGCAAAAGTATATGTCTCGTTGCCCAGATCAGAAACCTTTCTGTAGAGATAATCCTTGGTTGCAGCGAAGCAGTGATTTGCATCTTCCTCGACGACAAAGATCGGAGGAGCAGCCATCTGCTCGTCAAATGCCTTGACTTCTTCTGCAGTCTTTAAGATCTCATTGAGACTGTCTTCCGTCCAGGAAGTAACATTCTTCTTCTTTCCGAGTGCGATAAGGAGAATGCCGAAAAGCAGGATGATTCCTGCGATGATGGCAAGGATCTTGATTGTGCCGACAGTCTGAGGATCATTAAGTCCTCCGTTGGCTACAAGATATCCGACTACTCCGCCCAGCATAACCGGGATGACGATCATCAAGATCGGACCCTTCTTTGCATCACTCTTGGCTTTTTTGTCAGTTGTTCTCTTGATGTAATCCTTGAGCCAGACAGAATTAGCGCTTGCTATTTTTGAGTTCCCCATAAAAATACCCTCCGTATTTTAGTAAGATACTTAATCATATCAATAAACGGAGGATTTAGAAATAATATATTAATCCGTTATCAACTTGATGATATCGGGATTTATCGGGTTATAAAGCAGGTCTATGCGGTCCCCTTCCTGCTTTATATATCTGTCTGAGTCTTTGTATGCAGTTTTTATATGAGCGCTGTATTCATAATCCTTCTCATTGCCCAGAGGATAAAAGCGCACGGTATACTGAACGAATAGTTCGCAGTTTGCATCGGAAAGAGGATCTTTGGTACTGACGGTCTTACCGTCCACGGCAGCTTTAACCTCTTCATCCAATCGAACTGCCTCGATATTCAACATACTCGCATGTCCCTTGACGACCATTCCCGTCGTGCGGATAAAAGGACATGTAAAAACAACGACAGCTAATGCTGATGCAATACAAATGCCTGTTACGATCAATGCGATCTTGATCCCCTGATTCATCTTGATTCCCTCCTGTAAGCCCTGACAGATCTTCTCGCGTCTATACCATTAATACAATCCGAAGGGGGAAATTGTTGCAGCAAAGGAATAAGAAATATCAGATAGGCTTCCCTGCCAGGATTTCCTTGTAGTCCTCAAGATTTTTCTTCAGTAAGGTAGGAATATCAAGTTCATATGGACATCTGGTCTTGCATATTCCGCATTCCACGCAAGAATCTATCTTCAGCATTTCCTGCTGCCAGAAGTCCGACAGGAAATTTGCGGAAGGCGACCTTCTTATCATCTGTATCATCCTGGCACACTGGTTTATCTGGATATCTACGGTGCAGGGCATGCAATATCCGCATCCTCTGCAAAACTCTCCCAGGAGTTCCTTCCTGTCCTTATCGATCACAGCTTTGATCTCTTCCGTCATCGATACTTCTTTATCGAAAAAAGAAAGCCACTCATCCAGTTCGGATTGCCTCTGTATGCCCCAGATGGGAAGAGCTTCATAAAGGCTCATGAAAGCCATGCATGCTGATGAATCCGTAAGCAGGCCTCCCGACAGGCCCTTCATTGCGATAAAGCCCATACCGTGTTCGGCACAGCTTTTTACCAATTCGATATCACGGTCTGAAGCAAGATAAGAGAACGGGAACTGCAATGTCTCATATAGTCCGCTTCTGACTATATCCTCAGCAACACCGATCTTATGCGCCGTGATGCCTATGTGCCTGATCTTGCCCTGCTTTTTTGCTTCCACAAGGGCATTATAGATCTCGTCTTCTTCGTTATAGCATCTTGCGGCGCAATGGAGCTGATAGATGTCGATATAATCCGTTTTAAGATTCTTAAGGGAGATATCAAGATCCTCAAAAAACTTATCCTTTGTAACGGCCTGGGTCTTCGATGATATGTAGACCTTGTCGCGCATGCCTTCAAATGCTTTACCGATCTTTATCTCGCTGTCTGAATATGCTCTGGCCGTATCGAAAAACCTCATGCCGCCGTCATATGCATTCCTGAGAAGACTTACCGCCTCATCGACAGTCACGCGCTGAATCGGAAGCGCACCGAAAGCATTCTGGGGAACCGTTATTCCTGTCTTACCAAGAGTATAATCTCTCATTAGTTTTCACCCCACTTCACAAAGCCCATGCATCCTGACTCCTGAAGAGACATAAAACCCACAGACCTGTAGAAAGCTTTTGTCTTCTCTGTATCGTCTGTAACAAGTTCTATCTGCCTTACATCACCAAAACGCTCCAGGATCTCTTTCAGCAAAGCAGTCCCTACTCCCTGTCTCTGGTAACGTTTATAGACAAGTATATCCTGAACCAATATGACGGTAGCACCGTCACCTACAACACGGATCAGGCCCATGAGTTCATCGCCTTCATAAGCTGCCAGGATAAGCAAAGAATTCTCATAACCTCTTCGGAGAGAATCCGGATCCCGCGTATATGCGATCCAGCCTGCATCAGAATAAAGATCCAAGATCTCCGAAACATCATAATCCTTATATTCTCTGATGGTCATGATCATCCCTCTTGATCTTCCTTATATGCCTTGGGCAGATTCCAGCCATAGTGGGCAGCCGCGAAGCGGATGACACAGACAAAGAAAAATCCTGCAAGCATCCCTGCCTCGGCTGATCCCGTGACATTGTAAACGATATATACGACAGCAGCTCCGACGATCGATGCGCATGCATAGATATGCTTAACGAAGATGACAGGCATCTCCAATGAGAGCACATCTCTTAATACTCCTCCGCCTACGCCTGTTACGACACCGAGGAAGATAACAAGGAAGGCATTGCCGGCAAAAGATCCCATGAGACCCGTATGAACGCCGTCAGCGGTGAATGCTGCAAGTCCTACCGTATCAAACCAGAAAAAGACCTTGTCGTAGATCGTGCGGGTCTTCTCCGAAACGCTCCTCTTGCTCTTATGTTTCCAGTAAACAAATATGAAGGTTATGTTGGCAGCAACAGCCGCAATAATGACAAAGAAAGGATTCTTGAATGCCGCAGGAGGAAGAGAACCCGTGATGATGTCCCTTATTATTCCGCCTCCCGTAGCCGTGAGCAGCGCCAGGATATTGACGCCGAAGATATCCATCTTCTTGCGTATGCCCGCCATGGCGCCTGATACCGCGAAAGCGACAGTGCCGATGATATCCGTTATCAAAATGAAGAGTTCTGTTTCCATGGCTGCTTTGTTTTTCGAAAAGTATTATCTGCCGATCAGGTCTTTATAAATGTCATTCTTGGATCTGCCCGTCACAATCGACAGAGCCTTGGCAACATCCTTCATGGAAAGGCCGGACTTGATGAGGTGTTCTTTGAGTTCTTCAGTCTTCTCTTCCGTGATGATGCCGTCCGTTTCCTTTGATGCTGTCTTGCCTTCTATCACTACAACGAACTCACCCTTGGGCGGATTCTTCTCGAAGTAATCCTTGGCATCTTCTGTGTTAAGTCTGATAACTTCCTCGTATTTCTTGGTAAGCTCCCTGCAGAAAGATACCTTTCTTCCTGCAAAGCCTGTCTTGCCTATGTCCTCACAGAGCTTTACTATCCTGTGCGGCGCTTCGTAAAGGATGATCGTATCTTCAGACTTTGCCAATGTGCTTAATCTGTCCGTCCTTGCTGCACCTGCTGACGGAAGGAATCCTTCGAAATGGATGAACCTCGCATCGATACCCGATATGGCTGCTGCAGTCATGGCAGCGGTAGGGCCCGGTATACATGTTACTTCAAATCCGTTCTCTGCTGCTATTGTCACAAGGTCTTCACCCGGGTCTGAAATAACAGGCATGCCCGCATCGGAAACCTGGACGACATTGAGTTCCTTGGAAAGGAGATCGGTCACCATATCTTTCCTGGATGCTTTGTTGTGTTCGTGGTAGGAGATGAGCTTCTTGCCCTCTATGCCTAGGTTATTAAGGAGGATACCGGTGACTCTGGTATCTTCGCAAAGGATGACGTCAGATAACTTCAGGGTCTCGACCGCCCTCGGTGACATGTCGGCCATATTGCCTATCGGTGTTCCGACTAGATAAAGCAATCCTTATGCTCCTCCTCGTAGATCTCGTGCATCCTGTCCTTGTCGTCAAGATAAAGGGCCGGCAGGATCTTAGTTTCCTCGTTGACGCGCCTTCTGCCAGCCATCAGGACGATCCTCGCATCCTTCTTGTGGTTCGGGAATACCGGCATCAGTCTCGATACGTTTATTCCCGCATCTTGGAAACTACTAGACATTTTACCCGAAAATGCCGAATCAATCACTACCGCATATATTCCGGTCGAAGGGATGAGCCTTGAAGCAGCCGCTTTGGCAAATACCGTATATGTATCTTCCGAGCCCTGCCTTGCGTTGTTTCTCCTTGCATCGGATGAAGCTTCGCCAGACCCTTCGGTAAAGTAAGGAGGATTTGCGAAAACGATATCGTACTGACTGTTTCTTATAGCATCAGGCATCTTGTTAATGTCTGCGCAATACGCCGTGACCTTGTCAGTGAGTTTGTTCTCTCCGATGTTTTTCTGAAGGATCTCACAGGAAATAGGATCTATCTCGACAAGATCCATCCTGTAATCTATATGCTGCTCTTCGAGCCTTGCCGCAAGACAGATAGCGGCACCGCCACAGCCGGAGCCTAATTCCAAAAAGCGGACAGGACCTTTTCGCGGGATAAGAGCCATCGTGAACCAGGCGAGAAGAACGCTGTCCGTGCCAAATCTGAAGCCCGTCTTGTTCTGATACAACACGAACCCTTGGCGGCCCAGGTCTTCCCTTGTGAGTTCACCCGTCATGTCGATACTGTCTCCGGCTTTTTGTCCTTATAGAGGATCTTCAGGAATATGGGTGTAAGTACTGAACTTATAACGATGAGAAGGATGACGCTCGTAAAGAATGCGGGGTTCAGCATTCCGAAAGCCAGACCCTTCTGGGCAACGATCAGGGCAATCTCGCCGCGGGTCATCATGCCGACACCGATCTTGAGTGAATCCCTGTTGGAATATTTCATCATCTTGGAGATGAAGCCGCAGCCGATGACCTTGGCGAGCATTCCGACGAAAACGAATGCGAGCGAAAATACGATTATGCTCGTGTCTATCTGCGTGAGGTCGGTCTTAAGTCCGATCGAGCAGAAGAATACGGGTCCGAATATCATGTAGGAATTGACGTCCATCTTGCGGTTGATATAATCAGAGTCCTTGAGCGAACAGAGTATAACGCCCGCACAGAATGCGCCGGTGATATCCGCAACGCCGAAAACGGCATCTGCTATGTAGGACATTCCGAAAGCAAGTGCGAGTCCTAAGATCGGGATCCTTCTTGTGTGAGGATACTTCTTGTCGAAGAGCTTGAAGAGCCTGAATATGATGTATCCCATTCCCGCAGCAAATACGAAGAAGAGGACTGTCTTCAGCAATACGATGAGCGGCTGGACTTCAGGATCCTTAAATCCGATGACAAGGGTCAGGACCAGGATGCCGATGACATCATCGATTATGGCAGCGCTTAAGACCGTGGTCGCGACCTCATCCTTGATCTTGCCCAGATCTTTTAAGGTCTGGGCCGTAATGCTGACAGATGTGGCAGTCAGGATCGTTCCGGTAAATATGGCCTTATAGAATTTGTCACTCCCTATACCCGCTGTTCCGAAGAAAGCGACATAGATGACAGTACCGAAGATAAGAGGAACAAATACGCCGAACAAGGCGATCATGGTGGACTTGAGACCTGTCTTCTTGAGCTGTCTCAAGTTCGTGGAAAGTCCGGAAGAAAACATCAGCATTATTACGCCGATCTCGGCCATAGCTGAAAGATAGTCCGAATTCTGAACGAGGTTAAGGACCGAGGGGCCGAGGATGAGACCTGCTATGATCTCGCCTGCAACATCAGGAACCTTGCATTTTCGAGCAAGAAGACCGAACGCCTTCGCGAAGATCGTGATAATACAAAGATCCCTGATTACCGTACTTGTATCGAATTCCATTACAATCGCCTCTATATCCTCAAAATGTTATGCAGTAATATCGCAAACGGATGCATCCGTTACCTTGACGAGATCTTCTGCCTTGAGCCTGATCTGAAGGCCCCTCATGCCGCCGCTGACGGATACAGTGTCCACCAGCAGGATCATCTCGTCGAATATGGTCTTGAACTTCTTTTTCATTCCGACGGGAGAACAGCCGCCTCTGATATAACCCGTTATAGCCAGGAGGTCCTTGACGGGGATCATCTCAACCCTCTTCTCTCCTGCAGCCTTGGCTGCTTTCTTCATGTCGACCGAGGAATCGACCGACAGGCAGAAGACATAGTAAGCACCTGAATCACCCTTGGCTACCAGGGTCTTGAAGACCTCTTCGTAGGGGAGGTTCAAAAACTCTGCGACGTGATGACCGTCAAGGTCGTTCTCATCGTATTCGTACTCAACAGCCTCATAATCGACATGGGCTGAATCGAGCATTCTCATAGCGTTTGTCTTCTTGATTCCGGACACTTTTATTCCTCCGCTTCTTATCTCCCGACACATTATACTTCATTCATGATATTATTGTTTTTGTCAAATAAAACAAATAAACAGAGGTATCGGCCATGTTAAGGAATGAATATCCCGAACACGACATCAATAAAGTCTTCGATTACATGGAAACTGTCATCGAAGGAGGCGGCGTCCACGATGACACAAAGGAAGAATTCTTCCTCATAAACAAGCTCTTTGCGAGCCTCCCGCCCGAAGCAGTCGAATACGGCATGATGTTCCTGCACGGAGAGCGCAACCTGCCCAAATCCACCGAAGACCTGATGCCTCTATATATCCGCTTTGTAAATCTCCTTGAATATCTCGAAAAGATAGATCACTTAAGACAGATCCCCTCCTCCATGTCGACCGAGGAGATCATGGCAAGATCCGACATGACATCCAGCCTCGATGAGCACGAGAAGCCTTTCGGCAAGCCCCTTCTGGGATACAAGTTCAACCTTACGGAAGATAAGCCCGTCGAATCTGCTGAAGAAGGCGAAGATAAGGAAGGCATCCATCTCATGAACTGCGTTGCCCCCGTTATCAAGTGTGCTGACCCTCTTGCGACTTCCCTCTTCTACGAGAAGAATCTGGGATTCAAGGCTGCTCACCTGGACGACGAGACCATGCCCCACATAAGACTTACACGTGATAATGCGATACTGATACTTGCTGAAGACCCGATCTACGACTACTATGTCTATGCATCCGAGCCCATGCTCCTCTACTATGAGATCAAGGACAAGGTCAAGATCTTAAAGCCTCTGGAAGAGGCCGGCAAGAAATCCGGTACCAACAGGGAATTCGTTTTCGAGGACAATAACGGCCTTAAGTACTGTGTGTCCCAGAACCTGGAGATATAAGGTCCTATTTGATCTTTACTTCGACCGTTGCCTTCTCAAGGACGGATCTTTTCATATCTACCGTGTGCCCGCACTTTGTGCACCTGAGCCTGCACTCGGCGCCCGCGAGCAAAATCTCCCATTCAAAGCTGCCGCAGGGGTGGCCCTTTTTCATCCTGACTATGTCGCCTTCTTTGTAATCGTAAAGGAAAAACTTGCCGGGCATGTCATGTTCTCCCGTATGTGACTCTGTCGTTGCCGGACAGATCCTTGACGGTATTTACGTCCTTAAGACCGCAGTCTTCAAAGATCTTCCTTATGGCATCCCCCTGCCTGTAACCGTGCTCTGCTATAAGCATGCCGCCTTCTTTCAAGGCTTTCTTCGCAAATTCCGCAAGAGGCTTATAGAATTTGAGACCGTCAGGTCCCGCTTCAAGCGCCATCTCGGGTTCATAGAGCTTTATCTTGTCTTCAAGTTCGGCATATTCATCTGTCGTAACATAAGGCGGATTTGCAGTAATGAGATCAAGTCCCGTCCAGGGCACATCTTCCGATGTAATATCCGTCTTGATGACATCTATATCGGCTTTGCATATCTCTGAATTCTTATTTGCGAAAAACAGAGCCTCTTCAGAAAGATCCCCCAGATGGACAGTCGTATCTATGCCGTGCGCTTTAAGTTCATTTGCAAGCGAGATGCCTATGCAGCCCGTGCCGCAGCAGACATCAGCAAACTCTATTTTGTCTGATATAACGGGCTTTATATCCTTATATGCATCCTGAGGCATATCCAATGCTCCGCAGAATGCGAGAGCAGTCTCAACAACAGTCTCGGAGTCTGATCTCGGGATCAGGGCGCCTACCGATACGTCGTACTTTTCGCGCCAGAAATAAGCCTTGCCCGTTACATACTGGACCGGAGCTCCGGATGCCACCGTGTCCGCTGCGAGCAGGCACTGCCTTGCCAGATTGGCATCAAGCTCACTGTCTTCTTTGGCACCGGGAAAGAATTCTTCTGCTATCAGAGATGAATCAAAGCGGGCGTCTTCGACACCCGCTTCGCTTAATACCTGTTCTATCTTGTTTATGAGTTCACCAAACGTCATCTTCCGCATTCTCCGGAATGACTGCCTGGAGCGATGCAATCGCAACCTCAACGATCTTCGCATCAGGCTCTGCCGTCGTAAAGTTCTGGAACCATAATCCGGGCTTTGACAGGATCCTGCAGAAAGGATTCTTGTCGTGCCTGCCGAGGAATCTCAATATCTCGAAAGAGATACTGCAGATGATCGGGATCGCAATAAGTCTGACCAGGATGTTTATGGCCATGTTTCCTTCGCCTACGAAGACGCCTATGATGCTGTAGATGATTATCGATATGGCAAGGACAATGAACATGAAAGCAGTTCCGCATCTGGGATGGAGCCTGGGGTACTTGAGAACGTTCTCGACAGTCAGAGGCTCACCTGCTTCGTAACATGCGATCGTCTTATGCTCTGCACCGTGATATCTCCAGACTCGCTTGATGTCCTTGAGCTTGGATGCGAAGTAGATATAGAGGATGAAGAGCAGCATTCTTAAGAAGCCTTCGATAAGGTTGAGAAGGACTGTCATCCAGCCTGTAGCATAGATATTCTCATCGATGAATCTTGCGATGATGTCAACTATGAGCCTCGGCAAAAGAATGAAGAGGCCTACGCTCAAAAGCATTCCGAAGATCGCAGAAATGGTTACCAGCAGATTGCTGTGCCTTTCGAAGAAATTATCAAGTGCGGACTTAGGCTTCTCCTGACCATCCTCAGCCTCTTTTCCTTCTTCGGAAAGTTCTGCGGACCTCATCATGGCACCCGTTCCGGTAACCAGCATCTTGTAGAATCTGATGCATCCTCTTACAAAAGGAACAGTCTCAAAATATGAGACTCTCTCTCCCTGCTTTATCTCTTCGACATAAATGGATCCGTCGCCCTTACGGACTGCCATGCAGGTCCTCTTGGGGCCTACCATCATGACACCCTCGATCAGGGCCTGTCCGCCAATGGTAGTCTTCTTGAGACAGGGCTTGCATTCGGACTTATCTTCAGTCTTTTCTTCTTTTTCAACGACTTCGGCTTCGATCTCTTTGAGATCCTTCTCTTCTACCGGGATCTCACTAAGCTCATCGATATTCTTTTCGATATTGTCGGACATGTTGTCTCCTTGTTCTAATGCACATATTTGTTTGATTATAACAAAACAAAAGTGCGTGTTACATATTATTTGCGTGTCATTTCACCTATGTCTCCATTTAACATCAGATCCGTCTCCAAATGGAGACAAAAATGCGTGATTTTGAAGACATTATCAGTCAGGCTCTATAGCCTTGACCGGGCAGACATAGGTGCAGCTCCCGCAGGAATCGCAAAGATCGGGATCGATCAAATATCCGTTCCGGCTGCGCTTTATGGCATCTTCCGGACATACAAATTCGCACTTACCGCACTTGATACAGTTGCTTTGAATCTCATAAGCCATGATCTTTCTCCTTTCATTGCGGAAAACTTCCTCTTCTCTCTCTGTGATTTTACCATAGATGTCCTGACGGTTTTTTGACAAAGAAAAAGACCGTCCCGGAGGACGGTCTCGATGTTGCAGTTATTAAACCTTCAATCAGCCTTCTTCGATTGCTGACATAGGGCATGTACCTGCGCAAGCACCACAAGAGATGCAGACATCGGGATCGATGTTGTACTGTGTATCGCCCTGGGAAATAGCTCCTACGGGGCAACCGTCAGCACAGGAACCGCATGATACACATGCATCAGTAATTACATAAGCCATAGTAATTCCTCCTTCTTCCTCTTGGATTACACATATATTATCACCTATCGGACGTTTTTCAACAATATCATAAATGCGCGAAAACTGTGTTAATCCAATACCATAATGCCTTAAGGCGTAAAGGAAAACGACAAGAGTCGCTTAGTTATTCCATATCGTCGTCTTCTTCGATGTGAGTCCTGACATCAGGATTTAAGGGTTCCAGTTCATCCCACTGGTATTCTTCGAATGAGCTTCCTTCCTCATTCGTAAACTTGATGCGGACCTTCTCGGTAATGTAATTCACATCGGCGACCGTTCCCGGGCCTGCAGGTGTCCTGACCCTTCTTCCGGACTCGGGCAGACGGCTCCTTGCGTCAGCATAGGCTTCCTTTTCAAACTGGAGGCAGCACATGAGCCTTCCGCAGGCGCCGTTTAATTTGCCGGGATTGATGGCAAGTCCCTGTGCTCTTGCAAGGCGCAAGTTTACGGGAGCGAACTTCGTTAAGAAAGTGCTGCAGCAAAGCTGTCTTCCGCAGATGCCAAGGCCTCCGACATGCTTTGCCTGATCACGGGATCCGATCTGTCTTAACTCGATCCTGGTATGGAACTGGAAAGCCAGATCCTTGACGAGTTCCCTGAAATCGACCCTGCCGTCAGCCGTGAAGAAGAAGATGATCTTCTTGCCGTCGAAAGCATAGACTACATCGACCAGATTCATCTCGAGAGCATGCTTTTCGATGAGCTTGACGCACTCGATATAAGCGTCCTGCTCATCACGGCATTTCTTCTCGTAGCGGACTTTCTCATCTTCCGTTGCAAGCCTTAACACGGGAAGGAGTTTTGTCTCTTCAGAATCCTTGGTTATCTCCATCTCGTAAGGTTCAACACAGACATGCCCCAGATCCAGTCCGAGATTGGTCTCGACCATTACGGCATCACCTATGGTCAGGGTCATGTCATCGCATGAGAACCTGTAAGGTTTGCCTGCGTCACGAAAACGTACATTTACTACCTTTGTCATTTATCGAACTCCTTTTTTATCTTTAACAGAGCGGCCCCGCAAGATGCTTCGAGATTTGCGTTGACCGCGAGAGCGGATCTTAATTCTTCAACGGCTGCAACGGATTTTCCGATCGTGCCTGCTGTAACGGAAGGATGCTCGGATATGAATCTTCTAATCCTGGGAAGATCCGATTCATATCTTATGTCAGCCGTAAGCTCAGCTCCTGAAACCTTGACTTTCAGGATGTCCTCCAAAGCTCTTACCATCAGGACGAGGATATCGTCGATACTGTCCTTATTCTCGGTGAAGAGCCTGAGTTTCTCGGTAAGAAGGTTTGTATAGGATACCACGGGGATGGCAAGTATCAAGTCCATGACATCGTCCTTAAGGTCCGAAAATACGGGGTCTTGTGCCAACGACATCGCCTTGCCGGGATTGCCGGAAGAAAACTCCACGGCTTCCTCTATCCTTGCATCCTCTATGTCTTCCAGCTTGTCCTTAAGGATCTTGCCGATCTCTTCGTCGCTATAGGGGAGCAATACCAGATTGACGGATCTTGATCTGACAGTGCTGATTACCGAAGCATATGAAGATGTCGTCATGATGAATACTACAAAAGGCGGCGGATCTTCCGTCGGCTTCAAAAGGAGATTCTGCAAAGTCTCGGACATATGATCCAGATCCACGATGCAGACTTTCCTTGAAGAAAACTGGGGGCTTATGATGATGTCTTCAATGACATCCCTTACCGACTCGGCCTTGATCTGCTTGCCGTCGCTCGACTCGAGCCTCAGGACATCAGGAAGCGTTCCTTCCTTCATATACTTGCAGCAGGAACACTTGCCGCATGCGCCGTCATCCGAAGGGTTCTCACATACGAGAGCCTGCGCGAATTCGTTGGCAAAAGACTTCTTGCCGCAGCCCACGGGACCGCTCAATATGTAAGAAGCCACGTGCGGAGCGCGGGCTTCGGATGCAAGCCTTGCCTTAAGCTTATCCTGTCCTGTCAGATCGGAGAATGCCATCAGATAAGGCCCTCCAAATGACTGAGTATCGCTTCTGCGGTATCTTCAGGGGACATCGTCCCGTCGATCTTAACTATTCTCGGAGACTTTTCCGCAAGTTCTAAATAACCTGCTCTTACCTTCTCCTGGAATTCCATTCCCAGTTTCTCGATGCGGTCTTCTTCGCCGCGGGCAACGCGCCTTGAAAAAGCCTCTTCGGGACTTATGTCCAGAAGGAAAGTAATGTCGGGCTCAAAGCCTCCCGTTGCAAGTCTGTTGAGGTTTTCGACCACTTCGGAGCCCATGTTCCTGGCATAGCCCTGGTAGGCTGAAGTCGAATCAAAGAATCTGTCACAGATGACGATCTTGCCTTCTTCAACCGCCGGCTTGATGACTTCAGATACGATCTGAGCCCTTGCAGCCTCGAAAAGAAGGAGCTCGGTCATGGGGATCATTCCGGTATTCTTTTTATCGAGAAGTATGTTCCTGATATTCTCGCCTATGACGGTACCGCCGGGCTCGCGCAAAAGGAGATGGTCCCTCCCCTTCTCTTTCAGGTAGTCAGTAAGAAAGCGGATCTGCGTGCTCTTGCCGCAGCCGTCGATCCCCTCGAATGTAATGAAACACCCTCTGCCCATAAGATCAATCCAGTTTGATGTCCTTTATGGAAGATATCTCGAGATAGATCTCCTTGGTGATCCTTGCATTATCGGCACGGATATCATCCACGGTCTCTTCGTGTCTGGTCTTCTTCTTGACCTGCTGGTCCTTGAAGTTCCTGTCGCGCTTCTTCTTGAAGCCGCCCTCGGACTGACCTCCCTTGCCGTGTCTTGCTTCCTTGGGCTGGGACTGGATCTCGTTAACATTACGCTCTTCATCCTGAGGAGCTCTGTTATTCTTCTTCCTGTCCTCACCGCCCTTATGGTCGCGGTCGTTATTATAGTTGCGCTTGCCGGAATAGTTCTTATTCTGTCTGCGCTTGCCGTTGTAGTTATTACGGTTACCCTTGTTCCGGTTCGCATTGTTAGCGTTATTGCGCTTATTGTTCTGCGGTTCCTGGTTTGCGTTCGTGTTCTCTGACATTGAACACCTCCATAAAGTCTTTTTACTCTAAAGATTAATTATAAATCTCTTCTTGCAATAACTCAAATCTCCAGTGTCCAGCCGATCTTTCTTACCGACTGGTCGGCATCTTCCGTCTTGTCCGGCGTCATGATGCCGAGATCTTCGAGAGGCCTTGTCACAAAAGCCCTCTCCTTATACCTCGGATGAGGTATCGTAAGTCTCTTGCTGTCGATCTTCTCGTCACCGTAGAATATGATGTCGATATCGATGGTCCTGGGGCCCCATCTCAAGGTCCTAACCCTGCCCAGTTCTTTTTCGATCCTGTTGACAAGATCCAGCAAGGCCTCGGGCTCAAGATCCGTCTTGATCCTGACGCAGGCATTTAAGAATAAGTCCTGGTCTGTAAATCCCACGGGGGAAGTCTCATAAAGATCCGATCTTTCGAGACTTTCGACATGAGGGTCCTTTAAGAGCCTTCTCATCGCTTCAGTGATGAAAAACTCCCTGTCGCCTATGTTTCCGCCCAAAGAAAGGATAGCTTCAGTCATCTTTCTACCGTGACCTCCATAGTCTCGAAAACGCCGTCTATGGGCGCATCGGGCTTGCTTACGGTAACGGATACCTTATCGATCCCGTCAAATCTTAACTTGATCTCTTCTGCGATCCTGCCTGCCGCATGCTCAATGAGATTCATGGACTCCGTGCTTATTACGGCCTTTGCTATCTCAAACACTTCGGAATAGTCAACAGTATCCTCGAGAAGATCCGTTTCGGCGGCCTTTATGTGCTCAATATCCATTGCAACCGTGACAAGGTATCTTTGGGATATCATCTTCTCCTGCTCAAGGCAGCCGATGTATCCGTAAAATTCCATGTTCTTTAAGACAATTCTGTCCGTAAGATCACCTCCTCTGCCAAAGCAAGATTGCTTGCCGCATCTTCGCCTTCGATATATAAGTCCATGTACTTTTCAAAAGGCTCGGGATCGTGGACCCTTATGGCTTCCGCTCCGTTTGCAACGGCTACCATGTTTACTACCCAGGTCGCATCTTTATCTTCGCCGAAATCAAGGCAGGAAATGAACCTTTTGCGCGAGCATGCATAGAGTATCGGAAATGATGCGGGATTAATGCCGGCAAGTTCCAATGTAAGACGCCTGTCTTCGGATCTTGTTGTTCCGAATCCGATGCCTGGATCGATCAGGATCTTATCTTCGCTGACACCTGCATCAAGGGCGATGTCAACGCTTCTTGAAAGGCTCTGCCTTGCATCGGCGATGACGTCTTTCCCGCCTTCGATGAGTCTCCTGTTATACATCAGAACAACATAAGCTCCGTTATCAGCTGCAAGCCTTCCTTTGTTGAGGCCTTCTGCATCCCTTAAACCGTTGATGTCATTAAGTATCCGGCAGCCTCCTTCTATCGCAGGCTTTGCAACATCGTATTTATATGTATCCACGGAAAGGAAAGCATTGCTGTCCTTCAGTTCCCTGATGACGGGAAGGATCCTGCCAAGTTCTTCTCCGGGAGTTATGATCTCATATCCGGGTCTTGTGGATTCGCCTCCGATATCGATTATCGAAGCTCCCTTTGAGATCATGTCGTATGCATGTTCCACGGCCTTGTCCTGAGCGAGATAAAGCCCGCCGTCCGAAAAGGAGTCCGGCGTTACGTTTAAAATTCCCATTACGGAAGGTGTCCGGGATGAGAAGGTCATTGGGATCACCCGCTTATGCGCTGACGGTTGATCAGGGCCAAAGCCTCATTACGTGTCCTGGCGTCAGTCCTGCAGCCGCCTCTCATGGCTGATGTAACGGTCATGGATCCGGGTTTCCTGATACCCCTCATGGTCATGCAAAGGTGCTCAGCTTCGATCACGACGCAAACCGATCTGGCATCGACTGCCTTCTCGATGCAGTCGGCGATCTCGGATGTAAGCCTTTCCTGTACCTGAGGCTTGCGGGACAAGGTGTCAACGACTCTTGCGACCTTGGAAAGACCTAAGATCTTGCCGTCTCTCGGAACATATACTACATGCGCTTTCCCGTGGAAAGGCAGAAGGTGGTGCTCACACATCGAATAGAAGGGAATATCGCCGATGAGGATCATCTCATCGTTGCCTTCTTCAGTGAATGTCTTGATGTCATCCTTGGTATTACGGTGAAGTCCCATGAAGATCTCACCGTACATCCTGGCCACGCGGACGGGCGTGTCCTGAAGGCCTTCCCTGGATGTATCTTCGCCTATAGCCTCGAGGATATCCTTAACGGCATTCTCTATCTTGGCGAAATCCATGTTTTCCCTGCTCTCTGCAGGAATGGTAAGATCGTTATCGTAATCGTGCATTGTCACTCCTCCGTATCCTTAAGACGCATCCTCCTGTATTCCAGGGGCGTCATGTTCATGTATTTTCTGAATGCGACATTGAATCGCTGGGAACTTGCAAATCCCGAACCCGATGCCACGGCCGAAACCTTGATGTCCTCACGGGACAAAAGTTCGCAGGATTTTTCAATCTTCTTCTTCATGAGATAGTTCATGGGACTGATCTTGTATCTTTCGCGGAAAGCTCTCGTAAAGTAACCCTGGCTCAAGAACACATAACCTGCAGCATCGCTGACATTGATGCCTCTGTCGTAATTATCGTCGATAAAGGTCTTGGCGAGCATGACGAGCTCATCGGTCTTGCCGGTCCTTACCTTGAGGTTCTCTTCCCACTTATGGCGCAAAGCCCTTGAGATATGGATCATGAGCTCTGTCGTCAAGGTCTGGAGCATAACGTCTTTGGAATAGAAATCGTTATTCTTCTCGACTACTATGCGCTCAACAACCTGGGAGATTATCTTCTTATCCCTGCCGGAGATGACGATATAAGGCTCTTTGTCTTCTGAGCTGCCGCTCATTCCGTCATCGGTATAATCGAGGAAGCTCTCGAGGGATACCTGTGACACATTGCCCGGGATCTCGACATTGGGTCCCGTCTTGAAATTCTCGTGGCCCTTGCCGGGAGTTATCTTGGCACCGTCCTCGTAGAAAGAAGAGGACGGGGTTGCCGTATTGGCAGCCTCATTCATCCTTACGGCGCTCCTTCTGTCGGCGGCAAAGCCGAAATACAGGATGAACATGTCGGCCGATGTGGATCTTATGGTAAGGAAATGCCCGACCTGAGGCCTTATTATGAGCATCTTACCCTTGTCTAACGTGACATCGTCACCGCCGATGTTCATCTCTATCTTGCCGTCGCGCATGCAGATCAGCTCATGACACCTGTGACGGCTGATGCTCTGCTGCGGCTGGGTGGTGGCATAGGTGTGCTCGATCCCTTCGAGGATGACGGGGACCGATCCCGAAGCGGTAAGCATGCTGTTTTCGATATAGGTTTCTTTGTCGTTTACCATAATGCTCCTTATGTCCTCAGATGAAATTGATGCTGTCGATATAGATCTCTCCTACCCTGTCGGGATCTTCGATCATTATCTTGAGTTTAGACAATGATATAGGTCCTTCTTCTTCGTAGGGGATCTCTATCCTCTGCCATGAGAGCTGCTGCTTTATCTCGGCTTCGCCGAAAGACGAAATGATCAGCCTCTTACGGCGCTGCTCGGGGTTAAATACGTTGATGACGATCTTGTCTGCTCCATATACGTTGAGAGGCGCAAACATGGACGCGTAATCCAGTACGGGCTCGAAGCCGTAAAGGGATTTATCCGTCTGATATCTGATGTGAAGCGATGCGGCGCCGCTTGACTTGGTATTTACATCCGTTGCGATTACTCCGTTGCCCTTGAAGGTACGGTATATGTCGAGCATCTCGAAGTTGGAATCCGGTGTGCGCTTGCCCACGAATTCGAGTCTGTCACACTCGGTAAAGGACAGGTCAGGCGCAAAGAATGCAGCGTCCCTGTCAAATCTGAAAGGCATTACGGGAAGGTCTGCGACATTCCTTAAGACCGCATCGTGAGGGATGGGAGTGAATCCGTAGGTGATACCTTCCACTTCCTCGATGTCATCGCGCCATACCATGACGCACATGCCGTAAAGGATCCTGGCCATGGCAGGCTTGAAGATCCTGTCAGGCCCGCATACGGCAAAGCCCCGAAGTTCAGTTTCTCCTTCGACCAACTTAAGCCCGTCGGAAAGGTTGGAGAATTTTAAGATCCTCTTGTTGCCTGCGATCTCGACTTCGGAAACCTCGGGAGAAGATTTGCTCATCTTGGGCGAGAAATGAAGTCCCAGTGCTATGGTCGAAAGCCTCGTTCCGAGTGTGAAACTGATCGTCCTGTCAGGCAGGAGCATGTCATGGAGGCTGACAAGACCCGAAGGCATCGTCAGTATCTTGGTGAAAGCCTGTATGTTCTCATTGAACTCGAGCACGGAATAAGGATTTTCGAAATCGACATTCTTGGGGTGCATCGTCGCAAAGAGCATCGAAGGCATGAGTTCGTCGTTATATACCTGTCTGGGCTCGAAAACGGATGCCAGCGTTGCAAGCAGACCCATGAGATAAAGATCATATCTTTCGAACCTCAGTTCGCCCGCGTTAGGCGAGAAACAGAAGCCCCTTACTGCCATTCCGGACAGCGGATAGAGCTTCGTATTGTAAAGGATCGACATACGGAATCTCTTGGCTATGAAATTGCTGTCATCCTTACGTTTATCGGCTTTGTAGTGAACTTCCGGAAGGAGATTGAATTCGAGCTTGGAAGCAGAACTTGCCGAAAGAGGCTCGTCCTTGGCCTTTTTCTTTGCTTCCTGCTCCTTGGATGTTGAAGGGAAATCAAGTTCCGGGGCTTCTTCTGCCTTGGGGGCAGGTTCACCCTTCAAAGCTGCCAGGCGCTTTTCTTTCTCAAAATCAAAATCTCCGTGCTTGCCGGCTTCCTTGATCTCTTTTTCGAGCTTTGAAGCCTCGGCTTTTCTGTTGTCGATCGAGATCAGCTCATTATATTTGTCCTGATCTATGTATAGTCCCGACTCGTAGACCATGTCCCTGAGAGCTTCAAGGTCATCCATGGCCTCGGGGCTGATCCAGTTGATTATCGTGGAATCGTCATAAGCCAGATCTATTACGCCCACGGGGTAATTGACCTGATCGCTCATGTTGTAGGCGAAAGCGAAGGCAGATGATGAAACTTCAGCCATTCTTGAAGTCTCGGTTACCTTAGTCCATGATCCGTCTCCCGGGCCTTCCAGAGGCTCGAAAGGATATTCGGTCAATTCTCCTCCGAGACCCGACCTTACGGGCGAGAAGAACCTTAAGTTGTTCATTATGTTGCGCTTGAGCGGCATCTTGGGCGCATTTGCTTCTTTCATAGGAACCGAAAGATAATCGGATCCCAGGAAGATCCATACGTCACCGCATCTTATGTCATTAAGGACCACCTGATCGCTCATGCATTTGAAAGTAAAGGTATATGTATCCAGAGATGCCGTGTAGGCAGGGATCTCGAACTCGAAATCACCCTTGCTTCCCGTGGTGTATTCACGGCTGAAGATGACTCCGTAGTCGGTATCGAGCTTGGATACGCGTCTTCCGTCCGTAGGATCCTTGGTTATCTCAAGGGTTACGGTAGCCGTCGGAGCGGCTTTTGCCTTGACGCGGACGTTGACGCCCTGTTGAAAAACGGCCTTATCCCCCATCCAGGACGGCAAAATGATCGAATTCTTTTGCATCAGTTATGACCTCACCTAAGCAATATGCCTGTATAACTGATTAATTATAACAGATAATGACGATTCTTGCTCAGGCTGAGTGAGATAATCAGGTCCGTGTTATAATGTTTGCGTATAAAACTCAAGCGGACGGACGATCAAATGCTGACTTATTCGATTTTTGCTCTGATGATCACTTTGATATTCGGGTACCTGATGAGGAAGAAAGAGTCTTCCGGCTTCCATTTCGCAGATATTCCGGTAAGCATTATCCTTGCTCTGTCCATATCAGCCGGATTTGATACGAGTCCATTTTATAAGGGAGAACTTGAGCTGGATTCGGCGATCTTTGTTTATATCGCCGAAAGAATGCATGACGGCAAAGTCCCTTATCTTGATCTTTTCGATCACAAAGGCCCGGCTCTTTACTTTCTTGAATATGCCGGAACTTTCCTCGGCAAGACCGGAATATGGTTGATACTCACTCTGTCCCTGGCATTATCGGCCCTGCTGATCATATTCACGGTCAGGCTGTTTTTTCCCAGGCTGATCACCCAGTATTCCGCTGCCTTTTTCACGCTCATGACAAGCGAACTGTTCGTAAGTCTCTTCTGTGGCGGCAACTACACGGAAACACTGGCATTGCCTGCCATATGCTATGCTTTCTTTGTCTTTTCCGGATTTCTCATAAGAGGACAGTACAAATCAAGGGATATCATACTGCTGGGAGCATCATTCATGTATGTTCTCATGCTCCGCGCTAACATGATAAGCGTATGGATCGTCTATGTCCCGGTCGTCATAATACATTTCATCATCAAAAAACAGTTCTCCCGGTTCTTATCCTGCACCGGGCTTTTTGCCGCGGGAGCTTTACTTACGGCGATCCCTTACATCATCTATTCCTGCGTCACATCCAGTTTTACGGATTACATGAGATATTACTGGAGATTTAACTTCGTATACACAGGTTCAACCTACGACAGCATCACTGCCGAAGGCAATCTTTTGTATTTTCTGATAGTGATCATCCCGGTCGCTCTGATCCTGATCATATCGCTGTTCAAGGGACTTAAGAACAGAGCCTATGTCATAAACCTGATCTTTATCGCCCTTTCTCTCATAACGGCATTCATCAGCGCAAGGCCTTACAGTCACTACGTGATCCCCGTCCTTCCGGCTATGATCCTGCCGGCCGCATTCATGGCGGAAACCATATTTTCAGCCAGAATACCCGTTCTTCATGAATTCGATCCTAAAACCGTTCTCGTCCCCGGAATTATATGCTCCGTCGGACTTTGCTTTTTCGCAGTGACGCACGCCATGACCATGACGGGATCAGAGCACATCATGACTCCCGACGAGAAAGAACTTGCAGAATACATAGAAAATGAAAGCACATCCGGTGACGATATATTGTTTGTAGGATTTCCCTGCACATACTATCTGTCATTTGACAGGAGCACCGGAAACAAATTCTTTTATCAGTATCCCGTGACTTTGAGCGAAGAACTGAATGATGAGTTTTTCGGTGAGATCAGTGAAACAAGATCATCGTTGTTGATAATCAATAACGGCGAATTCTATGGCAATACACCCTTGCACAAACTGAATGCAGCCTTGGAAAAGCAATTGCCGTCTTTGGGATACACCTTGGAAGATCACGGTTCTTTCCTTGTTTACAGATACGGATGATCATCACACCTCGGCGATAATGACATTGACTCCCGATTTCCGGCATCTGTCCACCACATCCTGTTTTCCGGGATCGGACAGGACTCCCGAATCCGTTATGAGAGTATCTATCTTTGATGTGGGAATGAATCCGGAAGACGAATCTCTCCCGATCTTTGTGGAATCGACCAGCGCCACTATGTGTTTGGATCTCTCGGCACAAAGTTTCTTAAGTTCAAGCTCGTAGAAATTGTTGCCGGAAAGACCTGTTTCCGTCGAAAAGCCGTTGCCTGAAACAAAATAGAATTCACCCGACAGCCTTTTGATCATTTCACGGCTTACCATGCCCTCGATGGCACCGGAGTGCGGTCTGAGTGTTCCACCCAGTACAAGTATCGATTTGAATGAATTGCTTCTCTGAAGTTCCATGGCAGTGTGCAGTCCGTTGGTGATCACGGTGACATCCTGCTTGTCCTTCATAAAGCCGATCATGTGAAATGTCGTGGAGCTCGCATCCATGAATACCGTATCACCGTCGGAAACCAGTTCTGCCGCTTTCCTGCCTATAGCGGTCTTGAGATTGACCTCGGATACCGATCTTACCATGTAATTGAAATCCGGAGGCGCAGATGAGCTCTTGGGAAGAGAGATCCCCCCGTGATATCTGTCCAGAGCCCCTGCTCTCTCCAGATCACGGATATCGCTCCTTATCGTGGCGCCTGTAACGCCGAGCTGTCTTTCAAGTTCCTTAACGCTTATCTTTCCGCTTGTCTGTAATATATCAAGGATCTTTTTCCTTCTGTCTATATTGACCATCTTCTCCTCCTCAATATACCGTGAAAATCCAATACGACACAATGGCTGTAAGGTTCATAAGCACACATGCAAACGTCGTGATCTCCCTGAATCTTTCGGAAACGGTCCCGTCCTTCTTGATCCCCGATAATGCAAAAAGGGAAAAAGGCACCAGTTGGAGGAAATAACGTCCCGATACTCCGCCGATCCTGGAGGCGCCGACCTTGGTCCAGCCCGTATATTCGGCCAGTCCCACAAGAAGGAATACCAGTATTACGATGACCGCCGGCAGGAGCCTGCCTGCATATGCTTCACCGCGGGGGAATCTTATGTGTCTGTAAGCATATATGGCGGCAACAAGGATGAACAGCACGGGCACGAAACTCGGTAAGGGAATATTTGAATTCCCCATTGTTCTGCCGTAGAGTTCCATTGCATACTCGCCGGAATCCATGAAATATCTTCCGAACACATTCAACAGCTTATGCGGTTCACTTATCATGAACTGCAGCTGCATCTCGCTGTTGGAATCCTGAAATCTCAGATTATATCTCTGAACTATTAGCAGCCAGGACAGAACGAATGACAGTATCGAAATACCGAATACTCCGACAGAGGCCAGATATCCCGATCTTTTACCGAATTTCGAAGGCGGTATCAGGAAGAGCAACAGGCATACCGGAGCATATACTATCTTGCATAAGACAACCAGGATCGTAAGCACATAGAGAGCAATATGATATTTCATCCCCAAGCGTTCACCGCTATCGAACCTGGCCTTAAGTATCAGTGCGATATAGACCATTATAAGCGCAGTAATGAATCCGTCCGGAGCAAGTGAGACAGTCTCCTGCATCATCATGGGAAGCAGAGCCGTAAACTTGAAATAACCCTTGCCCGAAGGCGTGAAGCGGACGGCAAACAGAACGAGCAATGCCGTTATGATCATATTGAAAAGCCGTCCGCAATATGCGAGATAATAGATCTTCGGCGTAAACAATTCCGCGATCCTGATGCCTGCAGCCTGCGGGAAATACATATAGGGAACGTTGATGGCAGTATTGGGGAATGCGGTTTCCCTGACTTTGGTCCGGTCAGCATTGAGTTCTTTCAGGGCTTCATCATTCTGCCTATAGCCGTCATGGTATGCATTCAGTCCGTAAAGGCGCGCATATTTGCCGACATCTTCAGGCAATACATCCCCTCCCGTCAAATTTGCCGGCAGAACATCTGCGATCATCTTTCCGTGGGCGACCGAGTAACTTCTCAAAAAATGATTGCCTTCATCGAAGATCGTATTGAGCGGAACAAAGACATAATACAGCAGCAGCAAAGCTATGTAGACAGATGCAAAATCAGCCGTTTCACCCGTTTTGAATCTCGGCTTGATCAAAAGAAAATATACTCCCTGCCAAAGAAGAAATATAACAAAGATCATGGCAGGAATTACGATCATCTGCCAGCCTGGCATGATGTCAAGGATACTGCGGTAGCAAAGGCTCCCTTCTGTCGATCCGCCGTTTATTACTGCAGGAACGGTTTTTTCGGAAACACCCGTCGGGAAGGAAAACGGCTTTGCATCTCCGAATCCTTCAAAACTGATCTTCAATTCAAATCTGTGATCTTTTATGTCTTCTGCCCTGTCAAGGTAGAAGAATTCATATTCGGTATACTGGATATATTGGCCTTCCCTTTTCCATTCGGCGATCTTATCACCGTCTCTGTTCATCTCAACGATAACATTTCCGCAGGGGTTGACCGCATCAACCGAAAACAGTAAAGCCACTCCGTACAGCCTTTCCTCTTTCGGATCAAAAGTGAGCTGCTGTACGATCTCGTCTCCGTCACCCACATTTATGCTGCGGCCGCTTGCATTGACCGGGTCGGAATACCTTTTGTTTTCGCCGTTAAGAGAAAGGCAGTACAAAACGGATAGAGCCGCAGCGACTGCGATCAGCAGGGATCTTATGAGGATCTGTCTGACTTTCTTTTTGTCCATCTTCATATCACACTGCTCTCCTGTAGACCATCATGTTGTAATAGTAGAGCCTGTCCTTATATGTCCTGTAATTGATAAATGCCTTAACAAACTCATATTCCTCATCTTCGGACCCCCGGGCTATGAGAAATCCCGGAATGTAGTCGGCATTATAAGTGAGTATATAATCAGGATCATCCATGTTGCATACCCTGTTGAAGTATTCGTCCGAATCTTCCTCACTCATCCTGCCCAGCCACTGGTAAGGCAATATCTCATTGTCGATCACCTTATGATCGAAATAGGGATCCAGCGGAACGACTACTTCGGAAACGCTGTTATAAATGACGGCCCTGGGTCTGTCGAGAATGTCTTTACCCTCACTGTCCTTTTCATATTGAGGACACCAGCTTACCATGATGATATCATCCGGGGAAGTGTTTTCTTGAAGCCATGAGGCAAGATCCCTGGTATAAAAATACGGGTAGGCCGCATCGTTGATATAAGCAGACCATGTCCAGTAACAGGAGATAAGGACCGAAACTGCCATGACGGTGTTGAGGATATAACGCCATACAAGAGGGAAACGGTCTTTCTTTGCATCTTTGAACAACTCTTTTTTGACCGGTCTTTGCCTCAATATCATGAACTCGTATAAGAACAGCATTACATATATTCCGTAATGATGAGATACGCTGTAGATCGTTCCCATTACGATAAAGAAGATGCAGGGAAAGATAAAATGATGAAGTGCGCGCCTTCTGTAAGATTCGGCGATGCCGATCGTCCAGAGCAGGACGGATACGGCAGCCGTAACGATGACCGCCAAAGGGCCATCGATAGTCGCACCGTAAAGATCACCGTTCAAAAAATCCGTCATGAAAGCTTCCGCAGGAGCAACAAAAGTGATCATATAGAAGTTTTCACGGGCCGGAACATAAAACGACATTCCGAGATCTGCTGCCGGATATACGGTCATCACAATAAATACCGCCGTCAAAAGCAGGACGATAAGACCTGCAAGCCTCCGGAGATCAGAAAGGAACAACTCCCGGAAGAAAGCTTTTTTGTGTCTGATCAGAAGATCGGTCAGCCAGGCAAGAGTTATGCCGCCTGCGATCATAAGTCCGTAATCGGAACTTAAGCAGAGGAAGATCAGACTGCCGATGAACCTCAGGGGCTTAATATCCTTATCTTCGAAAAACAAAGCGCACAAAAGGATCGCAAGGAGCATCATGGAATAAGGTCTTGAGATGGCTCCGTACTGATATAAGATGAAATAAGTAAACGGAATGAAAGTCTTAACCCAATTGGTGAATCTTGATCTGAATTCGATGATAAAGACTCCGGCAACACTGAACAAGATATTAATGGCCTTTATGCTTAACTCATAGGGCGCGCCGAGTTTGGCAGGTACAGACAGGATGAGATGCCAAAGCGGAGGATGTGATTCATAATGAGGCAGATAGAATATCATGTCATGGTAAGATGCATACTTTGCGATCTGCCAAGCCTGGGCTTCATCGTGCCAGGGTTCGTGCATGACTGATATCAGGATGAGAAGGACGGAATAAAGAGCCAAAACGGCAATGCCGACCTTTACAGGACTGAGATCATTATATTTTTTTATCTTCGATATCAGTTCTTTCATATCAGCCTTCCTGTCCTGTCAGCGATGCATAATCATTAACATCCGGTGTGATGTTAAGATTGCTTTCACTCCTGGCAAGGACGATCACTCCGCCCTTGGTAAAATCCGATTTCCAGGAATAGCGGCTTTCCTTGACATATACTATCTCATATGAGGATCCGTAAGATAAAATCTTCATTAAAGCCTGTGCTTCCTTTATGTCTTTGCACAATATGAGGTCAGGATCACTCTCTTTTTTCCATTCATCAATATCCTTAAGATTCTGCTCATCCGTATTACCGCGGAAGAGAGCATATGAATGTCCTTCATTGTTAAAGTTCAGTATCTTTCTGCTCCTGACATAAGGATTAACGGGGACTGCTTCACGGGTAACGGCAGTATTCTGATATGTTATCAGATCGCTCTCAGCTTCAAATTCCACATCCCAGCAGGCAAACCAGCTTTTTTCTTCCAGCTTGTTTTCTTCTATCCAGCCGTAAAGATCCCTTGAGATCCAATAGGGATAGAGGATATCATTCATCGAAGCAAATCCCGTCCATATGATGCCGATAAAGATCGATACGACGCACAAAGCCTTGCCGGACCAGCAGATAACGGGATTAAAGCTTTTCTTTACGGGATTTTCGAAAGATATCCATGCGCAGTATATGCCGAGCATGAGCAAGAGGCCGAAGTGATGCGAATAGATGTATAAAGATCCGAGCAGGAGAAAAGTCAATAAGGGCAGCAATATATCCGGCATGATCCCTTTTTTGAGAACTGCTTTGAAGAAGAAAGCCCATATGATAATGCTGACAAGGATAGCCAAAACGGTCTGCAAAGGAGTAAAAGTCATTGAAGAAAGCAGTCCGTATGAAGTAAACGAACTGATACATATGTCTGAAGGAAGGATAAACACTTCCGATAAGAAAGACTTCATCATGCTGAAAGGCTCTATGCTTCCTGCGGCCGTCGCATCTTTTGAAGGTAAGATGGTCCATATAAGGAAAAGAGCCGTAAGAAGAAGGACCGAAAGACATATTATGTGCTTCAGCGGCTTAAAAGAAGACTCCCTATCCTTTTTTACGAGTCTCTTGATGACGGCAACCGTCCATCCGAGCGCTATGCCTCCCGCTATCGCTATTCCGAAAGTATCGGAAAGGCAGAGCAATATCAGCGACAAAAGATGAAAGACAGGCTTGTCATCCCTGCCGGAGAATGTTGCCGCAGCAAGAAAGAGCGCAAGGATCAGGAGCATATAAGGTCTTGTTACGATCGAATACTGGTAGAAGAAAAAATAAGTGAAAGGGAAAAAGATCTTGAATGCATTGGGAAAAGGCGATCTGAATTCGAAAAGCGCGCATGCCGCAACCGCAATAAGGATGTTGATACCCTTAAGACCGATCTCGTAAGGAATGCCTGCTCTGGCAGGAACAGCCAGGAGCAGCCACCAGAAAGAAGGATGTCCTTCAACATGAGACAGGTAAAGGAACATGTCGCTGAGAGATGCATCTCTTGCTATAAGCCAGGCCTGAGCCTCATCGAGCCAGGGTTCATGGAAACATATAAGGGTTGTTGCAAGGACGGCAAAAAGGATAGTGACCGGAATTGCCACCTTCTTTGTGGAAATCTTATCCAGCCGTGCAAAAAGGCCGGAAAATGGCATTTTGTTTTCCCTGTTTTCCGCCATCTGACCCTCCGGTATGTCAGTCCAATGCCACGATTTCTTTGTAGAAGCCTGTGTAATCTTCTCTTCCGTCGGATGTAAACTTTATGGCTGATCTCGGGTGCTGGTTCAGCAGACCCGTCATGAGATACTGCACGTCATAGCCCCATTTGCACTCCTTGGAAAGGGGAACCATATAGTCCTCGATAAACTTGATGACAGGATAGATCCTGTACTTGGGGTTACGAAGGAAGGCGATGAGATTCTCCATCGGGCAGTTGCCTGCACCGCGTCCCATGCCGAAGTAAGTTGCATCAAGCCAGTTAACACCGTCTCCGCAAGCTTCAATCGTATTGGCAAATGCAAGCTGCTGATTGTTGTGAGCATGGATGCCGATCTCGATACCGTACTTATCGCCATATTCCTTGTAGAGAGCTGCGATCCTGGCGATCTGCTCGGGATAGAGCGAACCGAAACTGTCAACGATATAAAGGATATCGACTCCGGACTTGGAGATCATGTCCAATGCCACCTTGACATCAGACTCCTGCGCCGTTGACAGAGCCATGATGTTGCATGTTACCTCATAGCCTTTGTTCTTGGCATCTTCGATCATGTGACAGCACTCGGGAATTGTGTTGACATATGTTGCCACTCTTATGATGTCGATCGCGCTCTCGCTCTTCGGGCGGATGTCTTCCTTGTAATTGCATCTTCCGACATCAGCCATGACAGCCAGTTTCAATTTCTTCTCGGCATTATCGCCTATGACATTATAGATATCGTCATCATTGCAGAACTTCCACTTGCCGAACTTATCCTGATCGAAAAGATCCTTGTCTGCTTTATATCCTAATTCCATGCTGTCGACGCCGGCATTGATGTTCGTAAGATACATTGCCTTGACGAGCTCATCCGTGAAAAAGAAATCGTTTACGAGACCTCCGTCTCTCATGGTGACATCCATTACTCTTATCGTGTCACGGTAACCTAACAGATTTGACAGTTCTTTCATCTTCATTCTCCTTTATTTTTCTTTGATATTATCAGTTCTTCCGCTATCAGGATCGAAAGGAACATTATGATCCCTCCGATGCTTATGTACAGGGCCGTCTGCTTCAACGGCACCTCATAGACAAGTTCAACGACATTCATTCCCTCTTCCAGGGGAACACTCATCAAGGTTCCTCCGATGAGGTCAAACTGCGTATTGCTGCCGTTTACCATAAGGGTCCATCCTCTCTCGTAAGGGAACGAAATGAACAGACTCTGCCCTTCATCAGCGCCGGAGATATCAAATCTGGCATAGCCGTTTTCGATGACCTGACGGGATACGCAGTTCAAACGGGCTGTCTTGGATACTTCTTCGAGCTTTGTAAGATCGAGAACATAAAAAGATGCATATACACTGGCATTATTGCCGAGATCATCATTTGCAAAGACTATGTTTACTTCCGCCTTGTCATCTTCAACGGGGACCGTTACCTGCTGAGGGGCGAGGAATACGAAATAATCGGAAAACAACTTCCCGTTGATGTTTATCACGGCCTTGTCTTCCGTGCCGGTAGTAAAATCAGCAAAGATGATGTTCTTTTCCGGATCAAAACCCTCGGGAATCCGGGCTTTGAATGTAAATGATTTACCGTCAGTCTCTGACTCATATTCAACGGGATAAAACACTTCGGATCCTTCGCCTGCAAGATGTACAAAGATATCATTGAGATATTCTGCCCTTGATGTCTCATCGCTGTCATAAGATCCGGAGCCGGAATACTTGAAAGCAACCGGCATGACATAAGGATTTGAATACATGTTCTTGAATCCGTCGATGCCGGCGATGAAATCCAATCCCGCATTGTTCCCGTCATCCGCGGAGAGCATTACGTATTTGACGCCGAGGAGACAGTCGAGAGCGATGTTATCGGGAGATGTTACGGTAATGGTATCCTTGTATGCCGCATAGCCGGCGCGGTCAAGGAATTTGATCGTGCCCTGTTCGGGATCAGACGTAAAAGACGTAACCGAATTGAATCCGTATGCCATCGGCTCATTGTAGGAAGCATAAAGATAATCTGAGGAATTAGTCCCGTGATATGTCGTCTGTATCCTTCTGTTGAATGAACTGTCGGGGACGGCTTCCAGCAAGGCGGTCTCATACCTTATGTAATCCCTGAGATCTGACGCTCTGTCCTTGGCGCATACCCTCTTGGCGAGGATAAGCTGTCCCAAAAAGATCTCCATAAGGATGAAAACTGCAAGCATCCCTGCAGGCAAGATCTTTGATAATCCCTTATCTTTTGCATGGGAGATGACAAAGAACATTAAAGCCGAGATCAAAAGAGGAAATACTATCTTGGAGACGATCATGACGGCATTGTGATCAAAACTCGCCAAAAACAGTTCCTCCATTGTCGACACGAAAAGCCTGGCTGAAACCGTTTCCGGGAAGATGAGCGTTATTACTGCCGCCAAAAGGGAATAAGCGCCTGCAACTGCTGCCGGCATCCATGGCTTAAGCCTGTCAAAACTTCCTTCAAGATAGAAGGAAGATGCTATGATCATCAGGTATAATATCCCGACATATGCATATCTGTACCAGAATGATTCAACTTCCCTGAGAAGGGAAAATATCGTAACAAGCGGTTTCCAGTAAAAGATCATGACCGTAAACAGCAGCAAAGCCCCGTAAACGATCTTCTCTTTCAGGCACTTCGTGCCTGCCAAAAAGAGCAATGCTATGCCTATGAGAACAAGGCTTCCGGCAAAGAGGCTCGCACTGCCTTTCATGCTGATAAGCCCGAAGGAATAATTGGGGATGACATCGATCACTTTGCCGATAAGACCAAAGTCTAAGAGCATGGAAAGATCAGCCTTTCCGTATGTCCTCTCGGACAGCATATAAAGCGTGGGAAGCAGCAAAGCGGCAGATATTACTGCAGAACATATAAATGACAGGATAAATCTTCCGAATGATATAAGAACCGTCTTTACGCCGGCGGTAAATCCGTTGTTTTTCTCATCTTCGCTAAGCGAACGCCTTACGATCTCGAAGATAAGCCAGATTCCGGCTGCCATAACATCGATTACGCCTGTATACCAGTTGAAACACAGGGCCATGGCAAAAGAAATCATGAGCAGAGTGCTCTTTTTGCCCTCGACTATCTTCTCCACTCCGGCAAGTATCAGGGGAAGGAGCAATGCTCCGTCAAGCCACATGATATTGCTGCTCTGGTATATGAAGAAAGGGCACATTGCGTAAGTTACGGCAAGAAGGACCGTGATCCCGCAGCGGAGCTTGCCTTCGGGTCTGAACCTTCTCGTGAAATAATAAGCAGCCGTAAGGGATGCCAGCATGGTCTTTACCGTGTAGAGGACATCGATGAATGTCGCAACGTCCTTCTTTTCGAAAAAGACGATAAGAAGCGACAGGGGTGATGCCAGATAATATGAGAATACGGCAAAATTGCTTCCGCCCAGGGATTTTGCGAAGGAATAATCTATGGAAGCCTTACCCTCCAGAACATCCTTATACCAGCAGAAGAGATCTGCCATCTGGTTCTCTCCGTCCCTGTAAAGGAGTGCGGATGCTCCAAAAGGCGCCATGCCCGTGATCAGGAACGCCGCGAAGATCAGTGCTAAGGTCAGGATCATCGCAATAAAGCAGATCGATATACATCTGACGGGCCCCATATACCCGGGCTTCAATCTGAATCTTGCCATCTGGTCTTGTTATTCCGAAGTCAGTTTCATAACCAGATTGACGATATCGTCAATGGTTACTATCTGTTCCAGCAGTTCATCGGGCAACCTGATATTGTAGGATTCCTCCAGATCGATAACGAACTCATAGAGCTGCATCGAATCTATCGCAAGATCCTCAACGAGATTGGTGCTCGCCTTCAGGTCAACGGGTGATATGTCCAGCGACTCCGTCAGGAGTTTGACTATATCATCCATTATCTTCTCCCGGCGCTTACTGTCAGAACCGTCATCCATCTTCTTTTCTCCTTCTCTTGTCTTTTGCGACGGCAGCAGCCGTCTTGCGTATAGATTCCGTATTGTTCTTGTCTTCGTATTTCGTGACGCTCGAAGCCATGTATTTATCAATGTCTTCAACGAGAGTCAACAGCATGTCCTGCTCGGAAGAATCGTATGCTTCAAGGATCCTTTTTGCCAGGACCTTGTGGAACTTGCCGTGCATCCTGCAGGCGAGCTTGCCGTTGCGGGTAAGGCTGATCCTTACGACACGGCGGTCCTTATCATCACGTCTGCGTTCGACATAGCCCTTCTTGACCAGTCTGTCGATTGCAACAGTCAGCGTACCCGTGGTGATGCCCAGGATCGCTGCCGTGTTCGTCATCGTCTTGGCTTCATAAGGTCCTATTGCGGTCAGCGTGTGCATCTCGGCAATTGAAAGATCCGAGAAATAACCCTGACTCAAAGACAATTCTTCTGTCAGAAGGACATTCTCGAATATCCTGACGAGTGCCGCAGACATTCTTTCTTCTTTATCCTGCACGATATACCTCCGCTTGAAAGCCCTTACTTCGTGATGAGCTTGTCCGCAAACTCGCTGCCGTCGAGGGTAGCAAAATAATCGTTGAGGGTCTCTGCCCTTCTGATGAGCTTCGCTTCGCCTGATTCCGTAAGGAGCACTTCGGCCGACTTGAGCCTGCCGTTGTAGTTATAGCCCATCGAATAACCGTGTCCGCCCGTATCGTGGATATAGAGGATGTCTCCGGTTGTGATCTCGGGGAGCTCACGGTCTATCGCAAACTTGTCATTATTCTCGCAAAGAGCGCCTACTACATCGTAAACGTGGTCACAAGGTGCGTTCTCTTTGCCAAGAACAGTAATGTGATGGTATGCGCCGTACATTGCAGGTCTCATGAGATTGACTGCGCAGGCGTCAACACCGATATACTCTTTGTAGATGTGCTTTGCATGGATCGCTTTGGTTACGAGCGCGCCGTAAGGTGCGGACATGAACCTGCCCATCTCGCAGTAGATTGCAACATCGCCCATACCTGCAGGAACAAGTATCTCTTCAAACTTCTTTCTGACGCCTTCTCCGATCGCCATTATGTCGTTATCGGGCTGCTCGGGTCTGTAGGCAACGCCTACGCCGCCTGAGAGATTGATGAATGCGAACTTGCATCCGGTCTTCTTCTCTATGTCTGCCGCCAGTTCGAAAAGCTGACCTGCCAGCATGGGATAATAATCGTTTGTAACAGTGTTACTAGCAAGGAATGCATGGATCCCGAACCTCTTGACTCCATGTGCAGCCAGCATGGCATATGCCTCGTAGAGCTGCTCGGTAGTCATGCCGTACTTGGCATCACCGGGATTATCCATGATGCCGTTGCCCATGTCGAAGACTCCGCCGGGGTTATACCTGATGCTCATGGTCTCGGGGAATTCATCTCCGATGATGTCCTTAAGAAAATCGATGTGGGTTATGTCATCAAGGTTTATGATCGCGCCCATGTTGTATGCCATGGCATATTCCCTTGCGGGAGTCTCGTTGGACGAGAACATGATATGAGCTCCGTCAGCGCCTACTGCCTCCGACAGGACCAGTTCGGCTTCACTGGAACAATCGAAACCGAAGTCATATTCGCTCATTATCTTCAGGATGTAAGGATTGGGATTTGCCTTGACTGCAAAGTATTCACGGAATCCGGGATTCCAGGCGAAAGCCTTCTTGACGGCCTCACAGTTCCTGCGTATGCCGGCCTCGTCATATATGTGGAAAGGCGTAGGAATATCCTTTATGATCTCCTCGGCTTTATCTTTTGAAAGAAAAGGTGTTTTCTTGCTCACGGTATTATCTCCCCGGTTCTATAATTTTACACGAGAGTATATTATACAGTCTTTTCAGCATAAACGCTATTATTAAATAATAAGAAGGACCGCAATGCGGCCCTAGCAAGAAAGTTGTTTCATCAAATGCCGGGAAAACGGCCTTCAGTAGGTGAATCCCCTGTCAGGCTCCCTGAATTCCTTGCATCTCTTAAGGAAAGACCTCATGGAAGCTTCCTTATAGGCGATCTCGGTATTCTCTGCACCGATCTGCTCCAGGAATGTATGCGTGAACAAAGGATTTACGATGAAAAGAGGTCCCAGGAGATAAGTCATGTAGAGGTTATGCCATCTTATGCCTTCCTCTTTGATCCCGGGATGCAGGCCTTCGCCGCGTTCAGCAACGAAGAGAGGCTTATATTCATCATCGTAGCCGGCGCCTTCTTCAAAACAGCACTGGGTAAACTGGCTCTTGAAGCCGACAACGTCTTCCTTGCTGCCGTCATCAAAATGATACTGGCCTATCCAGAGGGTATTGTAGCGGTGCATCATGTCCCTTACGGCATATGTGGGCAGGATCCCCAGACCTTCTATGTCATTGCCGTCTTCGCACTTTATGGTCTTGCCGAACATCTCGGAAGCATTGCCCGTCAAGAGCATGAACTGGCCGTCTTCAATTGCCTTCAAGATCTCGTCGCGGTATGGCTTGAGACTCTCTATTACGAGTTCCTGCCCTTTTTCGGTCGTGGTCCCGACATAGACCAGCTTGATGCCGCCGTCAAGAAAAGCGGGACGGGACTTAAGGTCAGTATGGATTATCTCGATCGAAGGATCGCATCTTCTTAAGTATTCGATGTTCTGAAGTTCGGCGTAAAGGTTGCAGACCTCGGGAAATAATATCTCTATCTTCATCTGTCTCACCTCACAGTCCTTCATCTTCAGCGCGCTTCAGTATTATCTTTCGGCAGTCATCAACCAGGTCGAATGCGTCTATTCCGCAGAAGATATAGACGGTATCGTCCTTCTTGAGGTCGAATTCGGCAGCAGCCTTGCGCTCGTCAAGTTCGTAGAAGATCTTCTCTTCCGGGATCCCCGCGAAAAGAAGCCTCATGTAGAAATCCGGAGCCCTGGGGCCCGTTACTATGAGCTGATCCATCAGGGGATCGTTCATCATCTCAAAGTCACAGTCGTAGAGCCAGCAGGTGTTCTCGGACCAGTGACGCTCATCCTTGTAACAGCTTATGAGAAGGAACATCTTCTTATGTCCCGGCATCTTCCTGACATAGTCGGTGGCGCGGGATACCGCGAGGGCATTCTTATCCTTGGCAAGCTGGGTTACAACGGAAATGGAACCCGATTTCTGGACATTGAACCTGGTATCGGGGATCTTTACGCTCTCCATGATCTTTCCGAGTTCCTCTCCCTTGTAGCCGAGTTCCCTGAAGAGGGCCACGACCAGACAGGTATTGTATATATTGAACATGCTGTCGTTGGAGATGTGATACTCGAAATCGCCGTCCTTGTCGCGGATCATGATCGTATTCTTTTCCGTATCGATGTCGTGACCGGAATAATCATATTCCGGTGACTTGAAATCGCACTTGGAGCAATGCGCCTTGCCGATATGGTGATATCTTCTGTAGTCGTATATGAGCTTGCTGCCGCATATGGGGCAGATCCTCATGTCGTTAAGGAGATTCTCGCACTCGGTAACATCTGTGGGTTGCTTCTCGATGCCGTAATAAGCGCGCTCGTTTGAAAGAGCGATCCTGCCGGAGATCAGATCGTCTCCGTTAAGGATGAGCTTGGTCTCGGGAGGTATATTGGCATCCAGGATGCCTGCAATATAATCGGGGTGACCGTTCCTCATGATCGAATCCCTGAAGAGATTGGTCACGCACATGTACTTAGGGGTAATTGTCGGGAAGACCTTGACTGCGGATCTCTCGTCTATCTCCAATACTGCCGTATCGAACTTGGCTTTGCCCGTGAGGGTCGCGCCCTTGAGCAGACAGGTCGAAAGACCCGTATCGATATTGGATCCGTATCTGTTGCAGAGAACCTTCTTGCCGGCGGCTTCGAAAGCATCACAGAGCATGTTGGCACATGTTGTCTTTCCGTTGGTGCCGGTAACGCCGATTATCGTCTCGGGCTTGCCGATCTTCTGAAAAAAGTCAGGGCATATCCTTATGGCAAGACTTCCGGGATAGTCAGTTCCGTTATGTCCGGTGATCTTCAGCACCGGTATGGACAGTTTTGCCAGCCAAAGGGCAGCTATAAATCTTAAACTCATCTATATTCGCCTCCGATAAGATTATACTATAATACACCAGTATCAAAAAATCCGTGCAATATCATGTTAAAATCTTTTTATCAGGGCGGGATCAGACCGCCAATCTCTTTTACGGGAGGACTTATCCGATGAACGAAAACATCACTATCCGCAACAGAAAACTGGCCGAAAAGGTGATCAAAGGCCTTAATTCCCGCAATATGACAGGTTATTACGCTGAAAACAAAGAGGAAGCCCTTGCCAAAGCCCTTGAACTCATCCCCGAGGGAAGCAGCATCAGCATGGGCGGCGGCATGAGCGTTCATGAGATAGGTCTCACGGAAAAGCTTAAAGAAGGCAATTACGACTTCATTGACAGGGATGCATACGAAGACAAGAGAGAAGCAATGCTCAAAGCTTACGATGCGGATTTCTTCCTCTCGAGCTGCAATGCCATAACGGAAGACGGCATCCTCGTCAATATCGACGGCAACGCCAACAGGGTTTCGGCGATCTGCCAGGGCCCCAGGAATGTCCTCTTTATCGTAGGAATGAATAAAGTCTGTAACGATGTAGACAGCGCCATGAAGAGAGCTAGAAATGTGGCAGCGCCCATCAATGCACAAAGATTCGGCCTTCAGACCCCCTGTGCGGCAACGGGCTCATGCATGAACTGCAAGTCTCCCGATACGATCTGCTGCCAGTTCCTGGTCACGAGATTTTCGCGCCATAAGGACAGGATCAAGCTTATCCTCGTAAATGACGATCTGGGATTCTGACCGGAGAAGATCTACAGATCAACAACAGGAAGAGCAGGTCCTGCCGTCGGTATCTTCATCTCTTCAAGTTCTTCGATCGGCGTGATAACGCCGTCAAAGATCCTTACGGCCTTACCCTGCCTTTTCATTACCATCGATGAATATTCTCTAATGTCCGAGATCCTTCCGGGAAGCAGCATGCCGCCCATCGCATCATCATTGAAATAATGGATGTCGGATCCTGCGGTTACGGGCACATCAAGCTTTAAAGCATACTGATATGCCAGAGCATTCTCATTATCGGGGTTGGCCGAATTATAGATCTCGATGGCATCGGTGACAGCGGGCATCAGCGTGATCTCCGATATGTAGTATCTCACACGGTAGGGATGGGCCTGGACCATTATGGCTCCTGCCTCGTGAACCCTTTCATGGACCTGCTTGCGGCTAAGTTCCAGAATATCATCGTTTTCGAGAAGCCATTTCCTGTCAACGCCGTAGATCAGGTATTCATCCCTGTCGAAATTGAATTCGATGCCGAAAAAGACATCCAAAGGCTTTCCCTTGGAGGCAGCAAGCGCATCCTCATAGCCTGACATATACCAATCGACTCTCTTATCCCAGGGAAGATCAGCGGGAACGGCGGAGTTGCCGTTGAAGAAATGGTCGGTTACTACCATTCCGTTAAAGCCTTTTGCGATCATGTAATCGATGTAATCCGCGCCTTTAACCTTTCCGCACGCACTGGCTTGAGACGTGTGGAGGTGTGTTTCAAGTAAATATCCTTGCATTGTCTGACTGACTTTCTATTTTTTTAGAATTCTATCACAAAACGGAAAAACTCATATAATCTTTCTTACAGTCTCTTCATCCGCATCGAAAAAAGTCTTTATCTGCTTCACTATCTTCTCCAATGATTTAGCAGGGTCTTCCCTATATCTTCCGGTAACGGTCTTATATCCCCAGAGGTATTCCGGCATGGTCATGAGTGCGACCGCCCAGCCGTAGGATTCGCCTTTCTTGTTAAGGCGCGGAGCAAAATCGGATGCAACGAGATATGTCTGCATCTGAAGGCGGGTCAGGACCCCTTCGAAATTCTTCTCCTTACCCTTGCCGAAGCCTGCTTTCTCCTTCATCTCGTAAGTAAACAGAGCCTCGGAACAGCCGTATCTTTCAAGTGTCTTCTTATCTGTTGCGGCAGGATCCATGCCTTCCGGCATAAAAAGATCCATCAGGAGTTTCTCGCGGTAGCCTGCCTTGCCCTCTTCGTAGAGGGAATCAAAGTCATAACCGTTTCTTCTGTAGTTTGCAAAATAAGGAAACCACTTTTTGGATATAAACCCAGCCTTATTGGAAAAGAACTTGCCGTAAGCGACCTTGCCGGTCCTCGCAAGGATCATCCTCCATTCCCAGGGATCGAGCTCAGGATCGCCGGTCCACCAATATGCCGGATCGGTCCTGTTCTCCACGGAAAAGCCGGCTATATCATTTGCAAAGAGCGGCATGAATCCGCATTCGTCAATGAGCGCGAGAAGATCTTGGGCACTCTTAAGACAACTTTCGTCATCCCAATCTACGCCGTCCATGTACCATTGGCCGTTTATGACTTCCATTCTTATTCTATGGGCTCGAAATCAGCTGCGCCGTGTTTGCAGAGCGGGCAGACGATATCATCGGGAAGCTCGTCCCCTTCGTAAACATATCCGCAGACCTTGCAGACCCAGCCCTTCTTGCCTTCCGTCTCAGGCTTTGGTTTTACCTTGTCCTGATAGTAAGTGTAGGTCATGGTCTTCTTATCGGACAATACTCTGGCTTCGCTTATGGAACAGATGAACATGCCGTGAGTATCAAGATCGACATAATCTTCCACCTTCAAAGACATGAAGGAATTGATATACTTGGACAGGAATACAAGACCGTTGCCCGAACGCAGGAGTTCCTCTTCGCCTTCAAACTTGTCGACACTGCGGCCGCTTTGGAAACCGAAGTTTTCGAAAACGGAGAAAGGCGCTTCTTCTGAAAGACAGTTAACATTCATGATGCCTGTCTGCTTGATGACATGATGTGAATAATTCTCTTTATTGATCGTAACTGCGATCCTGTTCGGAGTATTTGTAACCTGCGTTACGGTATTGACGATAAGACCGTTATCTTTCTTCCCGTCGTTTGATGTTACGACATATAGACCGTAGCCTATGTTAAAGAGAGCCGTAAGATCGTTCTTGTTTGCAGTGTCTTCCTTCTTGGCAAGATAATCCTGACAGAGTTCTTTAGCGAGAGCATCGATCTGTCCTTTGGAATCTTCATTCAGTGCCGACATGATCTTAACGTTATTGTCGCACCATGTGATGTTCTGTGACTTTTCGAGCATGGCCTTCATTGTCTTGATCGCCTGGGGAGCCCATGAACCGTTCTCGATGAGAGCGATGGTCTTATTCTTGAATCCCCTCTCCGTCAGATGTTCTATGAACTCTCTCATGAAGGGGAAGATATCTGCATTATATGTTGTCGTTGCAAGAACAATCCTGCCGTAACGGAATGCGTCTTCAACACACTCGGCCATGTCTTCCCTTGCAAGATCGTTTACTGCAACTTTTGGACAGCCGTTGTTCTTAAGTTTTTCCGCAAGAAGCTCTACGGCCGTCTTCGTATGTCCGTATACTGAGGTATAGAAGATCGCAATGCCGTCAGTCTCAACGCCGTAGGAAGACCAGATATCATAAAGCTTTAAGTATTCCGACAGATCGCCTGTCAATACAGGACCGTGTAAAGGACAGATCGTTAAGATCTCAAGATTTGCGGCTTTCTTCAAGACAGCCTGAACCTGGGTGCCGTACTTGCCGACGATACCGATGTAATAACGTCTTGCTTCACATGCCCAGTCTTCTTCAACATCGAGAGCGCCGAACTTGCCGAAGCCGTCAGCCGAGAATAAGACCTTATCAAAACTGTCATATGTCATGATGACTTCAGGCCAGTGAACCATTGGAGCTGCAATAAACGACAAAGTATGCTTGCCCAGAGCAAGAGTATCGCCTTCTGCAACAACGATGCGGCGGTCTTCGTAATCCGTTCCGAAAAAGTTCTTCATCATCGTAAATGCTTTTGAAGAAGATACTATCTTTGCGTCAGGATATGCCTTCGTGAAATTCTCTATGTTCGCCGAATGATCAGGTTCCATATGTTGTACGACAAGATAATCGGGTTTCCTGCCGTCAAGAGCCTGCTGAAGATTGTCGAGCCACTCATGAGTAAAGTTCCTATCGACCGTGTCCATGACGGCGATCTTGTCATCAACGATGACATAGGAATTGTATGCCATTCCGTTCGGCACGTCATACTGTCCTTCGAAAAGATCTATCTGATGGTCATTAACGCCTATATACTTGATATCATCACTTACGAACATATTAATATCCTCCAAAATAACTTTATCGACAGTGTTAATTTTAGCATATCCGGACAAGAAAAAAACAGAATAAAAAAGGCTGCTTCCCGCAGGAAACAGCCTTTGATCTGATTAAGGATCTATCAGAACAGAACAACCTCGCCGGACTCATCAGCAGTCGTGAAATATGCCTTGGACTCTTCAGCCTTAACATAGATCTTGAGGTCCTTGCCCTTACCCTTGATAGCCTTGTTGACCTTCTTGACTACATCCTTGTAAGAGATGCTCTTGTCGTCAAGAGACTGGATCTGGAAATCCTTAGGTACAACAGCCTTCTTTGCCACTTTCTTAGCGGGCTTCTTAGCTGCCTTCTTTGCAGGAGCAGCCTTCTTTGCAGCGGGCTTTGCAGCAGCTTTCTTTGCAGGAGCAGCTTTCTTTGCAGCGGGCTTAGCAGCAGCCTTCTTTGCAGGAGCAGCCTTCTTTGCAGCGGGCTTAGCAGCCTTCTTTGCAGGTGCAGCTTTCTTTGCAGCGGGCTTAGCAGCAGCCTTCTTTGCAGCGGGCTTAGCAGCAGCCTTCTTAGCAGGTGCAGCTTTCTTTGCAGCGGGCTTAGCAGCAGCCTTCTTAGCGGGAGCAGCTTTCTTTGCAGCAGCTTTCTTAGCGGGAGCAGCCTTCTTAGCAGGTGCCTTCTTTGCAGCAACCTTCTTCTCTACTTCCTTCTTTGCAGCAGCAGCTTTCTTAGCTACTTTTTTAACTTCTGCCTTTACTTCTTTCTTGACCTCGTCGACCTTTGCGATGATCTCATTTTTCTTCTCGTCTGCCATTAAAAATTCCTCCGTATGGTATTGTGCATTGAGATTTTTTTACGTTACATATTTTGATTCTACCAATCTTTAAAATATCGTCAATAAAATAACTGTTAACACGTTGAGTGAATAAGTAATATTTCATTCCCGTAAGATCGAGACATAATACACCTTAAACCAGAGCGTTTTTCTGATGTTAACCAGGCCAAAATCGTGTATAATCCACTTAAATTAGTTGTTTTTTCACGGAAACAAGGCA
>JAIKVV010000084.1 GCA_024685385.1 Saccharofermentans sp.
AGATGTTCGGCTCTTTGAAGCCTTTCAAAGCTGTCCTTTGTCGAGTTGAATGATTTGATCTCGATGATGTGGGCAATATCCGCATCGTTTTCGATAAGACAGTCGGCTCTTCCCGAAACTGTCAGCATAAACTCCTCATCCATCAGATCTTCATAGGAGTGCTTGAAACGGTGTTCGCATTCAAAACTGTTGCCGTATTCTTCTGCCAGGTCATCGAAGACCTTCCTGTGAAGCCTGGTGCCTTCGATCCCGGACACACTCTGATAACCGCCTCCGGAAAGGTCACCGGAGCGGGAAACATATTCGGACAACTGGGTTGCGGATACTCTGATCTCTTTCATAGAATGATTATACTATTAGCGGGTTGAAATTTTTGTCTTTTTGAGATAACATATCAAAGTCAATTTTGCGGATGTGGTGGAATTGGCAGACGCGCTAGCTTCAGGTGCTAGTGATCGCAAGATCGTGCAGGTTCAAGTCCTGTCATCCGCACCATTTTCCGAATGCTCTCCTTTTTTCTTGCAAGGAGGGCTTTCTTGTTTATACTGTAAATCAGGAAGAAGGGAGATTATTCATGAACAGTTGTGACAGTTGTATGTTTGCATATATTGATGATATGACGGGCGAAGCTTTATGCGATCTTTCTCTTGACGAAGATGAGATAGTCAGATTTTCACAACATCCGTTGAAAGAATGCCCGTTTTATAAAGACGGCGACGAATATAAGACTGTCAGACACCAGATTTAAGCTCTATAATCTGTTTTTATGCTATAATCCTGATAATGGATTAAAATTTGGGGGAGGGATATTATGAACGAGCATTATTCTGATTTTGTAAACAAATCTGCACCTGTTTCCGACATTGTTTTCCGTAGAATAAAAGCTGAGGACAGAAAGCTGATAAACAAGATCCGCAGGATCCATATCAAGAGAAACATAGCTTTGCTGTTGGTCATGACTTTCTGTTTCTTCGGATTCGGCTGGTATCTTATCAGATGCATTCTCGAAAGAGCCGGGAGTGTTTTCTTTGATGTGTTGACGATCGCTTTGCTCTTTATAGCAGTTGCAGTTGCTTTCTATTACATCTGCGATGTGATCGGCCCTTTCTGGAAGTACAGAAAGGGGATAGTCATATCTTCAGAGAGACTGCAGCAGACAAGGTATACAGGGAATGTCACATATCAGTATATGTTTGATATTTTTCTGGAAGATACGGATCAGACCTTGATGAGTTTTCAGGTTGATAAGGAAGTCTTCGGCGATATCGATCCCGGTGACGGAGTAGTGTTGATCAAGAACTTCAAAAAGATAAGGGTCTTTGCTGATCCCGACAGGATCGGTGTCATGGATGTCAGCAGGATCAAATCAGGTATCGATCAAAAGCATTAATAGCCTGAAATAATCATTCTTTGCTGATGATTTCGATTGTACCCGCAGCGCCGTTAACGGTGACGGTATCGCCTGTTTTTAATACGGTCGTGGCATTTCCGCATCCTACGACTGCGGGTATACCGAATTCTCGCGCGACGATCGCAGCGTGTGATAAAGGCGCGCCGATATCGGTTATGATGGCTGCCGCTTTAGGGAAATAGACTGTCCAGCCTATATTTGTGGCGCATGTGACAAGTATCTCGCCCTCTTCGAGGGAAGATGCATCTTTCACGTCTGAAATGACCCTTACTTTAGCTGTGACTATTCCGGAAGCACCGGGGAATCCTTTGACCGTATCATCTGACAGGTTCCTGAAATCTGCTTTGGAACTGTAGAAATCATTGCGTCTGTCAGGATCATTCATCCAGGACTCAGGATCAAATCTTCCGAGTATGATATTAGGGAATTTGGGATATTCCAGATATTTGTTGTATAACATTTTCCTGGGAGCTATCTTATCCAATACACTCTCGTTGCCGTCAAGAAGTTCGATTATCTCATCGATATAGAGCATGAAGATCCCGTCATCTTCGATCTTTAAGATCTTACCTGTCCTCAGGAGATATTTTCTGAGAGCACAGAATATCTTTACGCCTTTATTCCTGACACGTTCCCTGTCTTCGTTAGCGGATGCATATTTTGCAAGATCCTTGCGGATGCTCTTTGATCTTGAAGGATAAAGCGAATCAAACTCCTTTAATGCCTCTTTGAACAATTTCTCGGAGTTTTCTTTCATCTTGTGGGCATTTATGCCCGAAGCCCTGTGCTCGGCGATCAGCTTTTCGGGAAAGTCCGGATCTTCATAAGGGAAGGGCATCATAAGTTCCATCTCGTTTGAATGACGGTGACCGCATTCCGCAATATATTCTTCTTTACTTATCTTGCCCTCCGAAAGATCCTCCAGCATGAGAAGCGGCTTCATGCTGTCGATGATGCCGGTACAGCCTGTGAGGATCCTGTTGGCGAGGTCTTCGCCGCATATCTTTTCGACACGATTCCTGACGGTGAACAAGCCTCCTATGTTAACGCCTTTGAAGATCTCTGCCAGGGATGTCATGATATATGGAAGCATTTCTTTATCCCAGAATTCTTTGAGTTCTGCGGGTTCAGAAAGTTCATCTATCATTGAACTTATGGTGTCACTGTATTCAAGTCCTTTTCCTTTGCTCTTTTTCTTTGGACGGAGAAGGGACAACACTTTTCCGACCGTTTCTTTGCCCTTGACCGGATATACCGGTACCGTAACGCTTTCAGGAAGCTTCCCGACTATATCCTTGATCATTTTAAATGCCGTTTTCTCGGAAAAACCTAAAGATACGATACAGGATGCAACCACACTTACGTTAAGATATGCCTGACCGCATATGTTATCAATGAAATGAGGCATGGCAACACTGTCGCATATCTTGTCCTGAACACTGTAGGTTACAGGCGATACGGGGATTCCGAATATCTCGCCGACATTAGTTCTGGTCATGAGAAAATCGCCGGCGTAAGATCCGTTAAGTTGATATAGTTCCTCATTTCCTCTCGATATGGTAGTTACGGGTCTTGCCTGAAGTATATAGATCTTTCCTTCCGATACAGCCCATTCAATATCTGTTGCCATACCCCAGATATCCCTGATCTTCTTGCAGTAACGGAATAGTTTAAATGCATAGGGCTTAAACTCAGGATCTCCTTCATACGAATTATTCATTGCATCGAAAATGAATTCTTTTGCATTTGCCGAACCTGACACCAGCAATTCTCCTTCGCCCCGGACATAATTACCGGTCATTTTGGCAGAAGAACCGCTTATAGGATCTGCGGTGAAGACGACGCCTGCAAATTCAGGTCTTACAAATTTCTGTATAACAACTGCAATGTCTTCCAATTCGCAATCAACAGCATTTGCATATTTTTCCACTCTGCTGTTTTTTGCCGATTCTCTTACCTTGGCAGCCGCTTCTTTGATCTTATCAATGCTTACATCGGTAAAGGTCTCATATGCTCCTGCAAACGATGCTGATGTGCCGTCCTCGTTAAGCGCAGAAGACCTGACGGCATATGTTCCTTTGAGATGATCTATTATCTTGTCGATCTCATCAAGGTCTGATCCCGGTGTCAGGATATAGCCGTCAGGAACAGGCAATCCTGCTTGCTTGAGTTTTACAAGAGAAGCACCTTTGCCGCCGCACTCTTTTATGATATCGTCTCTGACTTCTTTAAATCCGATGATCACGGTAAACCTCATAAATTTTTTTATATTTTATCACTTCGAAAAGAATGTCTGTCAGCAGATGATTTTATGCTCTAATGTGAAGACAATACGAAGGTTTTGAAATAATTATTAATATTCGAATTTATGCTCGGATTTTGTACAGATTATCTTAATTTTTTTATATAATATAAAGGTTTGAAATTTTCCTTTTGAGGGGGAAGCGCTAATGACAAGATGGATCATTGTTGTTGATGACGATACCGCTAACCTTAAGATGGCGGGTCATATACTGAGCAAGAATAATTATCGTGTTACCGCGTTCAAATCCGGTCAGTCTTTCCTGGATTATGTAGATGATAACGGCATGCCTGATCTTGTTTTGCTTGACATCAAGATGCCCGGCATGGATGGCTTTGAGACATTGAATCTCCTGCGTGAGATGGAAAACACAAAAGGTCTTATGAAGACCCCTGTCATATTCCTTACTGCAGACGAAGAAACCGATACCGAGACGCGCGGCTTTGAAGTTGGCGTTTCCGACTATATAAGAAAACCTTTTAACCCCGATGTTCTCCTCAAGAGGATCAACAACATAATGTCAAACAGTCAGGAGATGCAGAGCCTTAAGAATGAAGCATCCATAGATAAGCTGACCGGCTTTTACAACAAAGCTGCAACTGCGGTTGAATTATCCAAAAAATGCTCCGATTCCGTCGGCTGCCTGATGATGGTAGATCTTGATTCATTTAAGCTTGTTAATGACATCTACGGTCATGCCACAGGAGACAAGGTTCTCATTGGTTTTGCCGATATAATCAGAGACACCGTTCCTGCAGGATCCAAGTGCGGACGCGTCGGCGGAGATGAATTTACCGTATTCTCTTACGGAATGACTACAGAATATGCAGTCAGGGATTTTACTATCACCCTTAATGAGAGACTTGTTGCCTTAGCTAAGGACCTGATGGGTGAGGACATGACAATACCTCTCGGAGCATCCGTTGGCGGTGTTTTCGTCCCCAGATTCGGTAATGATTACAATTCGCTTATCAAACTTGCCGACAAATCTCTTTATAACGTTAAGAAGAACGGCAAGCACGGTTATGATCTTTTCGACGAAGAGCATTCCGATCCTGAAGAAGATAATGATAAGGCACATGATATCGCTGCCATTTCTGAGATATTGGGAGAGCGTTCAATTCAAAATGTGGCTCTTCAGCTTGACAGGGAAGCCTTTGCACATGTTTACCGTTATGTGATCAGATATCTTATGAGAAATCACATTACGGGCTGCAAGGTCCTTTATACGCTTAAGCCCGATGACGGAAATTACGATGCACGTTTCCTGGATAATGCAGATGAGTTCGGCAATGTCATCCGCGAATCTCTCCGTAAATCAGACATATTCATGAGAAACAGGAAAAATGAATATTTTGTTTTCCTTACTGATATAAGGCAGGATTCCATCGATAAGGTCGCAGGACACATTATCGATATATGGGAGAAAAAGGAAAGGGAAGGTCTGGTTATCACTTATCAGTCTGAATTCATCGGTGATTCTTTTGATCCTTACAGATCCGACAAGGAGAAGAGAGTTCTTGTCGTAGATGATGACATGATCAATCTTCAGGTTGCAGGCAAGATATTAAGTTCAGGCGGGATCCATGTTACTGCTTTAAAATCAGGTGAAGCTCTGCTTGAATATCTTGATTCTGACAATAAGATACCTGATCTTATCTTGCTTGATGTTAAGATGCCCGGGATGAACGGTTATGAAACTCTTAAGAAACTGCGCAGCAAAGAATCCGTTCTTTCGCGCATCCCCGTTGTTTTCTTAACGGCTGATGAAAGCGCAGGTGCCGAGAAAGAAGGATTATCACTCGGTGCTATGGATTTTATCCGCAAGCCTTTTGTTCCTGAAGTGCTTCTTTTGAGAGTAAATCACATCATTGAACTTGTTACCCTTCAGAAACAGTTAAGTTATGAAGTTGAGCAAAAGACGCTGAAATATAAGGAACTGTTCGTTCATGTAGTTGAAGCTCTTGCCAAGGCTATCGATACCAAGAACACCTTTACCAAGGGGCATTCCGGAAGAGTTGCTGAATATGCCAGGATGATCGCCGGGAAAGCGGGTCTTGATGAGGCTAAACAGGAAGAGATCTACATGATGGGACTGCTTCATGATGTCGGAAAGATTGGCATTCCCAATATGCTTCTTGATAAACCCGATAAACTTACAGATGATGAGTATATGCTCATTAAGAGCCATTCCGAGAAGGGAGCGGCTATTCTGTCAAATATTAAAGACAAGCCTGAACTTGCTGTTGTTGCCAGAAGTCACCATGAGAGATATGACGGTAGCGGTTATCCTGCCGGACTTGCAGGAGATGAGATCCCTGAAGAAGCCAGGATAATATCAGTTGCTGATGCTTATGATGCCATGTCGAGCAACAGGAGTTACAGATCAAGTCTTACGAAGGAAGATATCATCAGGGAATTTGAGAATGGAAGCGGCAGTCAATTTGATCCCCGCTTTGCTTCGATAATGATCTCCCTGATAGAAAATGACGACCTATTACATGTAAGGGAGGCTTATGATGACTAAGTCGAGCCGAGAAGTATTCGAGTCATCACATCTGACTCTGTTGATCAGCTATACTATCTTTTCAGCTATCCTTATAGCTGAATCATTCCTGATGGGGTGGGAGAAATGGGTTCTCCTTTTGCTTGTAGCCGGACTTGTGATCTGCTGGGTCCTCCATCTGCGTCATGATACGCCTGCTGATGTCAGGATCTGGATCTATACGATAATGATTCTATGCACCTATTTCTTCTACGGCATACACAGGACCAGCACATTTGACCTGGCCGTGGTCATGTCTGTTCTGATATTGCTTTATATTATGACCGGAAAGAAGCATCTGATCACTATGTGCCAGATTACCTATTTCCTTACCATGACGTATGAACTGGTCATGATGGTTATCGAAGGCGAAACATTCGATGCGCTTGCGATCAGCAGGATAGTGCTTCATGTATTTGCCATCTCATATATAGGATGGTTTTCAAAGAGCATAATCGATAAGTGGATATCAGTACTTGATCAGTCAAAAGACGAGGTCGAGCAGCTTACCGAAGCAACCGTCAGACTTAATGATTTCCTTGCCAATGTTTCCCATGAGATTAGAACACCTGTTAATGCAATTATCGGTCTTACTGGCATCTGCATTGACAAGACTGACAATAAAGAGATCTCCAATGATATGCACGCTGTTAGAGATGCAGGCCGCAAAGTCGCAGAACAGATAAGCGACATCCTTGATTATTCCGAGATCGACCGTAAGAAGGCAGTCATTAACAATGAAGATTACATGCTTTCATCCGTGCTGCATGACCTTGTTCAGGAAGTTAAGCAATATAAAAAGCAGCATGTTGAATTGATCATTGACGTTGATCCGGCGATCCCTGCCGTCATGAATACCGATGTTCAGAAACTCAAGAAGATCCTTAAATCTTTGATCTCTAACGGCCTTAAGTATACAAAGCAGGGTGGAGTCTATGTAAGGATCGTTGCTGAAACCCAGGAATACGGAGTTAACTTGTGCATTGAGGTTACCGATACCGGTATAGGCATGTCTGAATATGAACTCGAGAAAGTATATGACAGTTTCTATCAGGCGGATTCCGGCAGGAACAGGATGGGCGGCGGTCTCGGATTGGGACTTGCCATAGTACAGGGTTTTGTTTCGATCCTTGGCGGTTTTATGACGATCCGGAGCGTTCCCGAAGAAGGAACCACCGTAAATGTCAGTATCCCCATGAAGGTAATAGATCCCACGAGCTGCATGTCGGTTGCAAATCCCGACAAACTCTGTCTCGGAGCTTATCTGAATTTCGAGAAATATACTACACCTGAAGTCAGGGATTATTATAACTCGATGGTATTGAATATCGTTAAGGGCCTGGGAGTCCAGATGCATCGTGTCAACAATGCCGATAACTTAAGACTCCTCCATGATTCGATCCACATGACTCACTTGTTTGTTGCTGAAGAAGAATATAATTCCAATGTTGAGCTGATTGAAGAACTGGCAAAAGACATGATCGTTGCCGTTGTAGCCAACGACGACATCGTTCTTCC
>JAIKVV010000095.1 GCA_024685385.1 Saccharofermentans sp.
CATAAGCCCGATCGACGACGTGATAAACGCGAGGACGGATCTTGCCAGGGACAGATTGAAATATACGTCACTCCCTGTATCGGAGGTCGCAGAGCTTTGCGGCTACAAGAGCACGGAGCATTTCTGCCGACAGTTTTCCAAAATGACCGGTATGACGCCCGGAAAGTTCAGGAAAGAAGGCAAGATCAGATAGTCTCCTGCTCTTTCTTCCTGTTCGTAAGGCATATCACGAGCACCGTTGCCGCAGTAACCGCGAAGAAGGATATGACTTCGATCGTGACTGCCGTATCGAGCTTGCTTGAGACTATCTTGCCGCCTGCAATGGCGGTGATGTCCTGTTTGTATCTTTCCTGCGAGTAACCGGCGGGCATGGTCGAGAGGGAATAGATCACTTCACCGGTGTCCGGAGAAAAGATGCAGAAGGCAGCCATATCTTCCTCGGTCTTCATCTTGAAGAAGGACCTGTGACCGTTATAGTTTACGATCTTCGAGTCTTCGTTGAAGAAATCGCGGGATATCGAAAACTTTTGCGAACTCTCTTCGGCATAGTATTTCGCGTTCCTTTGGCATAGTCTTATGTATTCCACAAGGTCTTTCGAATAACGGTCCCAAACGCCCGCGTAGAAGGATATCGAAAAATCGTCTTCGGAGGTATCCTCATTGTCCTTGCGGGAATATGTGACGGTCAGGAAATCCTGTTTATGAGACAGAGCATAACTGCAGAGGCGCTTGGAGATATCCAGTGAAGGGTCTTTCTCCAGATGCTGTTCCTTGACTCTGACGATGGTGCTCAGGTTCTTCAAGAGCGAACCGTAACTGCTGAGATCGTAAGACTTGTCGGGGATCACAAGTTCTGTTTCACCCTGATATTTGACTTTGACGCTCGTATAAAAAAGATCGTCTCCCTTAACTCCTTCGAAATCCGCCATTTTTTGAAGATCTTCTTTTCTCGGGGACGCACACAGGATATATTCTGACTTAGTAAGGTCGTAAGTCTTGCTGTCACCTTTGCTGTTCTTGAAGAAGATATGGTATCCGCTGCCGTCCCGGTAAACTTTGAACTGGGATTGGAAACCTCCGCCGAACCCGCCTCCTGTGTCGGACTCGAAATACTCGACCTTCGGTTCGGTGCCGTCGGTGCTGAGGCCTTCCGGAGGAAAGACCGTGGTCAGTATTGCCAAAGAGACGACATGGAGTCCCATCAGTATCGCGGCTGCAATGATGATCTTCTTTCTCATGGATCCATCCCCCTTATGCAGTCAGTATATAAGTATTGGGCAGGAAAAACAACAGATCATGTATTATAATATGGTGTAATTTTGCTTAGGGCCCATTGGCGGTCCTCATACCGGTAAAGGTGACTGATGGAAGAAAATAAAGAATTAGATTTTGAGAACATGACCCGCGAAGAAGCCCTGAAGATCATGGGCCTGGGTCCCAAGGCCGGCATCAAGGCCATAGAAGACCGCTTCTGGAAGATGACCAAACAGTACAGGGGCAAGGACGATCCCGAATCCTTGAAGAAGGAGGAGGAGTTTGCAACTCTCTACGAGATCGCCACGGGCCACCGCGATTTTGTAAGGCAGCAGGAAGAAGAACGGAACAATTCGGCCAAGTTCTTCGGCAAGACGAAGAAGGAGTGGGAGAACTGGTTTAGTTACACCTGGTACAAGATATTGATAATCCTGGCGGCCGTTGGCATCATCGCAGCCTTCCTGATCTCGCTGATCTCAAATCTTCTTGTAGACTGTAATGTTGTCTTCTTCGGCCTGATGGATCTCGATAACACATATGTAACGCAGGTCTTAAAGGACAGCGGCAAGAAGAAGCCGAGGATTTCAGCCATGAAAGTCGTTGTTCCCAACGACGAGGGCAAGGGCGCTATGGATGCATATAACGAGGCCTTTAATTCGATGGTCTATACGGACCCTGATGTGCTCATATCCGATGAGGAGTCCTACCCCTATTACTTCGATATTTTCGGACAGCTTGAACCCATTTACGACGGCATAATGGCAGGACTTTCCGATAAGGCGAAGGCGGACGTCGAAGCGGTCTACATGACCGAGCAGGATTCCGTAAAAAATTCCAACGAAGTATTAAGATTTAACGGCATCACCGACATGGATTCGGACCCCGCAGAATATTCCGACAAACCCATCCTGATAGGCATTAGGATCAAGGATCAGGATGCAGTCAAAAAGCTTGGAGTCGAATCCCTCTGGAACGACGGTGAGACAACGCTCGTTGTCGGTATCTGCGGCAGGTCAAAGGATCTTGAAGTATCCAAAGACATGATCATCTCGATAATAAACGGCGCATACGAATAAAGGCATCAGCTTCAGGCAGGGTTAGGAGAAGATGAGAAAGATAAAAGTGAAAGTCTCCAGAAAGAGGATCGCAGTATGGATCCTGGCGGGCATAGTGCTCGTCCTTTTCTGCGCGACCGTAGCGGGTCTCATCTACTACAGGAAGATGATCAAGGACTTAGGCGTTGTCCAGAATGAGGAATTCCGCGAATTTTCGAGGATCTATGCATATATCGCTGAAGACCCTGACAGTAAGCTCACGAAGAAGATCTATAAGGAGATCTCCGAATACGCAGTCGAGAACGACTGTTATGTCGAACTTACGGGCCAGAACCTGTCAACATCCTATTCCAAGGCGGACAGGCTCAACATGGCGATCAGTTCCAAAGTCGACGGCATCATATTGGAAGGCGACGATTCCAAGGAGACAAAAGACCTGATAGACAAAGCGGATGCTCTGGGCATCCCGGTCGTAACGGTGCTCTCCGACTGTCTGGGTTCCTCGCGCAAGAGCTTTGTCGCTTTGGATAACATAAGACTGGGCACAGAGTACGGCGAGAAGCTCATGCAGATCGCATCAGAAGACCCTTACGGAAAACACATAAACTGCCTGATCCTGATAGACAGCGATGAGAAGAACTACGACGATGTCATCCTCACGGCGATCAAGGAAGAAGTGAACGGCAAGAACGTCGATACCGTATCCCAGGTCGTTGATATATCCACACCCTTTACGGCCCAGGAAGGCGTTGCCGGCATACTTGATAACTACGGTGAAATGCCGGATGTCATAGTGTGCCTCAACGACAGGACGAGCGAAAGTGTTTACGAATATATCGTTGAGAGGAACATGGTCGGACAGATCACCGTTCTCGGTTATTTCGATTCCGACACCATCATCAAGGCTATCGTGAGAGGCTCTGTCAAGGTCACTTTCGCGACGGATGCGAAGTTTGTCGCCGAGCAGTGCGTCAAGGCCCTTAACGAATATATCGATACGGGATTTGTCAGTGAGTATTTCCAGTCGAACTATATCCTTATCGACCGGAACAACGTTTCGAATTATATGCCGGAGGACAAAGATGTTTAAGTTCCTGGCAAACATGAAGATATCCCGTAAGCTCGTTGCGGTCTTCCTCGCGACGTCTGTCATCGCGATGGGGGTCAACCTCTTTATCTACCTCAACCTCAACACGGCGATGGACAAGATCAACCAGGTCTTCTCGAGCAACATAAGCCTCAACGAACTGTCGGAGAACCTGAACAAGATCCACTCGGGTCTTACGGGCTACCTTGAGACCAAGAACACGGACGACCTGCAGCTCTACTATTCTTCGACCCAGACCGTCACGCTGATGATCAAGGAACTGAACAGCAATGTCACCGACAACAACGTAAAGCTCACCGAACGTGACATCAGGAACATGATCAAGTCCTATATCGATACCGCCGATGAAGCCATCCAGGCCAAGCGAGGCAGGAACATCGATGAATATACTAACAAGTATAACGAGTGCAGCAGGATCAAGGATTACCTCAACACATACATCTACTCGGTCAACAACGAGCAGTTCATGACGAACTCCGAGAACTACCGTGCCCTGACCGGATCCCTGCGTTACACGGAGCTCATGAGCATGCTGGTCTTCGCGGCTGCATCCCTCATGAACATCCTTCTGATAATCATCATGACCAACACGATCACGAGACCTCTTACCAGGCTTTCATCCAAGGCCGTCGAGATCTCGTCCGGCAACCCCGAGAACGTTGAGCCCCTGCAGGTCATCTCCGACGACGAGGTAGGTAAGGTTACGAGGGCATTTAACGAGATGCTCGCGAGCATCAAGGACTATATCGCCCGTATCAGGACACAGCTCATAACGGAGAGTGAGATGAAGGAGAAGAACCTCCTGATGGAGACCCACCTGAAGGACGCCCAGCTCAAGTACCTGCAGTCGCAGATTAACCCGCACTTCCTCTTCAACACGCTCAACGCGGGCGCCCAGCTCGCCATGATGGAAGGCGCCGACAGGACCGTGGAATACATAAGGAACATGGCCGACTTCTTCCGCTATAACGTCAAGAAGACAAGTGAGACCGTTATGCTCTCCGAGGAGATCGAGCTCGTCGATTCGTATATCTATATCCTGAACGTGAGATTCGCCGGGGAGATAAATTTCGTCAAGGAGATCGACGAGTCCCTGCTCGACGTCAATGTTCCCTCCATGATCATCCAGCCTCTGGTCGAGAACTCTATCAAGTACGGCATCAAGGATATCGAGCCCGGCCAGGGAAAGATAACCCTCTCCGTATTCCGCGAGGGCGACAACGCCTGCATCAGGGTGTCCGACAACGGCATAGGCACCGATGAGGAGATCATCGAAAAGATAATGAACAACGAGAAAGGCCCGTCCGAGACAAGAGGCGTCGGCATTACGAACGTAATGGCAAGATTAGACCTCTATTACAACAGCAAGGAAGTCTTTGAGATCAAGAGCCGCAAGAACGAAGGAACGCAAGTTACGATAAAGATACCGATACCGATGGAGGCCCGCAATGTATAAGATATTGCTCGCAGATGACGAAGGCATAGTCATTGAATCTTTGAGATTCATAGTTGATAAGGAGTTCCCGGGACTCTGTGAGATACTCGAAGCGAAGACCGGCAGGCGTGTCATAGAACTCGCGGAGCAGGAGCGTCCTGACATCGCCCTCATGGATATCAGAATGCCGGGCATCAACGGCATTGATGCCATGCGAGAGATCAGGCTTACCAACCCCAACATCGTATTCGTGATCATATCGGCATACGACAAGTTCGATTATGCCAAGCAGGCGCTGAACCTCGGCGTCATCGATTATGTGAACAAGCCTTTCGACAGGTCCCGGATCGTTCAGGTCGTAAAGAAAGCCATGAACGAGGTCGACCGTCTCCGCGAGCAGCGGAGCCGCGAACTCGAAGTCAGGGAGAAGCTCGAGAGCATCATCCCGATCGTCGAGAACGGTCTCATTCAGGATCTCCTGTCGCACGAGCACTTTAAAGAGAATATCGACGAGTACAAGAAGCTCCTCAAGATGGATGAAGAGTACGGTCTCATGCTGGCGATCGTCGGCGGAGAAAGGGAACCCGGCGGCTACATGAGAGGAGCTGTCCCCGCAGGCGTCAAGACCCAGGAGAACTACGAGAAGGTCCTCCTCATAATAAGCGACAATTTCAAGTGCATAACGGGTTTGGTCATGGGCAACAAGATCCCCGTCCTGATCCCCTGTGCCAGGGATTCGATCACTCCCGATGAATATTCCAGGATCGTGGAATCTGCAAACAGGGCTCAGGAAGAACTGACGGAAGCCCTGGACATCGATTTCAGGATCGGAATAGGTCCCGTAAAGCCCCTCGAGCAGATGGCGGATTCTTATTCCGAAGCTCTCTCGATCCTCGTCAAGACACGCCAGACCGTGGCAGAGAGCATAGACCTTCCCGAGGGATGTGAATACGATACGGATTACCCTCTTACGACGGAGAAGGATCTTTTTGATGCGATCACGCAGGGCGATGTCGCAAGGTCGGTCAAGGAAGCAAACAACTTCTTCGACTGGATGGAAAAGAATTCAGGCGGTGAGATGAGCGATATCTGCCTCAAGGTCCTCGAGTTCGTCCTCTGGGGCGAGAGGCTCGCATACAGCAACGGCGGTCACGTATATCACTTCCTTTCGAGGAGCGGATACCTTCCCGAGATCAACTCCATGAACAGCTACGACGAGCTGAGGCTCTGGTTCTTAAGCCATATCGAGAAAGCCGTCAACATGATCAACACGGCCAATGCCGCACAGAACGAGGATGTGGCTGAGAAAGCAAAGAAATACATAGACCAGCACTACAGGGAAGACATCTCGCTCGATGACCTTTCCGCCATGTACGGCATCAGCCCCTTCTACTTCAGCAAGGTATTCAAGACCCAGACCGGCGTGACCTTCACCGATTATATAACAGGTGTAAGAGTCGGCAAGGCAAGGCAGCTCCTCGAAGGAACTTCCAAATCCATGAAGGAGATCTGCTCGGAGGTAGGCTATTCCGATCCTAATTATTTCTCGCGTATATTCAAGAAGAACACCGGTGTAACCCCAACCGAGTATAAGGAGGGCAAGAGATGATAAAGAAAGCAGTTGCTCTTGTTGCCATATTGTCGATACTGTTAGGCCTCACGGGCTGCCAGACGGCCGAGAAGCCCAAGATAACGCCCACGACGAAAGATTCGGTCTGCACGATCGGCCTGTCGTTTGACTCGTTTGTTATCGAGCGCTGGACCCGTGACCGCGACATTTTCGTATCCACGGCCAACGACCTCGGCGCGGAAGTCAATGTACAGTCCGCAGGCGGCGATGTCAGCACCCAGATATCCCAGATCAAGTACTTCACCGAGATCGGAGTCAATGCGATCGTTATCGTCACGGCAGATGCCACCGCGCTCAAGGGTGCGATCGTGGAAGCTAAGAGCAAGGGGATCCCCGTTATCTGTTACGACAGACTCGTAAGGGATGCCGGTGCGGATCTTTATATTTCTTTTGACAACAACAAGGTAGGCGAGTACATGGCCGAAGCCATCTGCCTTAAAGTGCCCGACGGCGGATCGATCGTCAAGATCATGGGCCCCGAGACAGACTACAATGTTCCCCAGGTAATGGAAGGCTTCGATGAGGTTTGCAACAAACATGATCTTAAAGTCATCGCCACCTTCAACTGCAGCAACTGGAAACCCGAATATGCATATGAATTTGTCAATTCGAACTTCGATGAGGTGTCAGGCGCAGATGCGATCATGTGCGGCAACGATGCGCTCGCGGGAGAAGTTGTCCATGCCCTCGCCGAAAGAGGCTACGCGGGCAAGATATATGTTACCGGTCAGGATGGCGAACTTGAGGCCTGCCAGAGGATCGTCGAAGGCACCCAGCTCGTAACGGTCTACAAGCCTGTGGAAAAGCTGGCCCGTCTTGCTGCCCGCTGCGCAGTTGCCCTTGCATCAGGCCAGTCACTTGACGATGTCACTTCGGACAGCTCCGGCGAAAGCATTTATACTCAAGGCGAGTTCAATGACGGTACTTATACCATTCCCTATATAGCCATAGATCCTTCGTCTGTAAGCCGCGAAAATATCGATGAGGTCATCATCAACAGCGGTTTCCACTCAAGGGAAGAGGTCTACATCAATCAGAAGGCAAACTGACAGGCTGATGAGATTCAGTTCATACCCCAGGATCTAAGAAGGCAGGGCATAAGAGCCCTTATGATGTCTTCGATCTGCTTTGCCGTGTCCATATATACGCTGAATTCGTGGCCGTATGGATCTTCGACATTTCCGTCGACGCCTTCGATCCCGTATCTTTCGATAAGTCCGCTGAAGGAAAATATCCGGTCTTCGAGCTCTTCGAATCTCTTCTTCAGAAAATCTGCTATCTCATCGGTCATGCAGATAACGATGTCATGATCTGTCAGTCTCTCGTAGATCGCGATGTGGGTATAGCCCCGGGAGATATCCTCCTTATAGATGCTCTTTGCGATCCTTACGGATTCAGACGAATAGGGCTGCTCCGACCGTGCGAAGGCTCCGGCAGAACTGCAGTTGACGACAGCTTCAGTCTCCGGATCTTCCGTCATGAAGTGAGGTCCCGTACTCTCAAAGACAGAGTGGAATATAACTTCAGCCAAAGGGCTCCGGCAGGTATTTCCAAGACATACGAATATGATGCTCTTTTTGTTTTCCATGGATATATCAGGGCCTCTTGAATCCGCATTCGTTGCAGAAGGGAGTAGAGATGCCGGCCTTTCCGCAGTTGGGACAGTTCCAGACAAGCGACTGTGTCGCTGCCGCTGCTGCTATGGGTGCAGCCTGAGGCACTGCAGGAGCGGGCTGCTGCATGACTGGAGCCTGCTGAACCTGGGGAACCGGCTGTTGAACCTGAGGCTGGACATAAGATACCGGCTGCTGTTGTACTGCGGGCTGGCTGTACTGCGTGACGGGTACGGGCTGCGGGGGATATGCCGTTACAGGCTGCTGCGGGTAGGGAGCAGCGGGCTGCTGAGGGTACTGGAACTGAGGCTGGGCGTATGTTATCGGCTGACCTGCAGCAGGTGCATACTGCTGGGCATACTGGGGTACCGGCTGCGCATATGTAACCGGAGCAGCAGGGGCGGCAGTATCAGGATTCTTCTTGCGGTAAGCGCTGTTCATGATGCCGACGCCGACACAGCCTCCTATGAGCAGCAGGACCGTGATGGCTGATGCTATTCCGAATATGCCGATTATGCCCAGGATCGAACCCGATGCAGCCTTCACGAAGGCAACTGCGAGTTTCTCATTGGAATCTACGGCAGATCCCGCAAGATTGGATATGCCCCATACGATAAGCCAGCCGATGAGGCTTACGACTTCCGTAATGGTAGCGGCGATGCCGAAGGCCCTTACGGGTCTGAACCTGTTCTTGTGTAATATGATGAGGACCGCAAGCAGGACGGCCGTGATGACGCCCGTTACGATCATGGTGATGAAATTGTTTTTCTGGTGTCCCGTTACGCTGAGATAGTCGAAGACCTCCGACTTATCCGTCTCCGTTTTAGCTTCGCTGAGGGTGGTGTTGAGCTGCTCGAAGAGTTCTGACTTGGAAGCCATGAATTCCTCCCGGTCGAACTTCAGCCCGGACTTCTCCAGCTCGTCGATGAAATCTTCACCGTATTCGTTAAAGATCTGGTCGAATCTGTCTTCATCAAACTCGGAATCGCCGTTCAGGATCATGTCGAGTACTTCGTCCATCGTGTAATCGATCATCTCATCGGCGAAAGCATTGCCTGTCTCAAGATCATAGACATCCTGTATGGAGATGTCGTTGACGTTGCCGGAGATCGTATTGGGCTTGCTGACCACGTATTCGCGGATCTTGGAGAGCATGTCGGTCTTGATCTCTTCTTTGATCTCTTCAGACATAAGGGTCTTCTTCCAGAACTGCTCGCTGTATAGAGTGTTGTGCATGACAAGGCTGTTGGTGAACATTCCGACAGTGATCGCCATGATGAATGCGAAAACGATCCTTAAGGCTGTTGCGTAACCTTTTTCCCTGATAACTTTCTTACTCATAACTCCTGACCCTCCTGCCCCGGACCGGTAGCGTTCCCCTTCTTTTCGGGATACCCATACAATAACATAATAAGAGTAAAAACGACACAGGCGCAGATGAACTTATCGCGAAAGGAAAAATATTTTTGAGACAGTATCTTTTTGCCGGGAAATACTATTGAACTTATTTGTTTTATATATTCTATATAAAGATATCTTTGTCGCTTTAGCACAAATCTACTCTTAAATGAGGCAATATTGCATCATTGTGCTATTGCGTGCCGGAAGGCTGCGGAGCCCTGCCAAAAATATCAAGAATCGCGATATGCAATTCCTATATGAGTAATGTTAATTTGTATGTGGCAAGAACTGCCGATACTACTTTTATAGGAGGAAACTTTCCAATGTTAAAAAAGATTCTTGGAACAATTCTTTGTGCTGCACTCGCAATCACAGCATTAACAGGATGCGCAGGTTCCGGAAAGAAAAAGGTTGGCATCTCAATGCCTACAAAGGATCTCCAGAGATGGAATCAGGACGGCGACTACATGAAGCAGAAGTTTGAAGCTGCAGGCTACGAAGTAGACCTTCAGTATGCAGGCAACAAGGCTGACCAGCAGCTCTCTCAGCTCGAGAACATGATCAACTCCGGTTGTAAGGTTCTCGTTATCGCTGCTGTTGAGGCTTCTTCTCTTGGTAACGCTCTTGATAAGGCAGCTGCCAAGAAAATTCCCGTTATCGCATATGACCGTCTCATCATGGACAACGCTAATGTAAGCTACTATGCAACGTTCGACAACTACAAGGTTGGCCAGATCCAGGGCAACTTCGTAAAGGAAAAGCTCGACCTCGACAACGCTGCTGGTCCTTTCAACATCGAGTTCACAGCAGGTGACCCTGGCGACAACAACGCTACATTCTTCTTCAACGGCGCTTTTGATGTTCTTAAGCCTTACATCGAGTCTAAGAAGCTTAACGTTCTTTCCGGCCAGACAGACTTCGCTTCTGTAGCTACAGTTAAGTGGGCTTCCGACACAGCACAGTCCAGAGCAGAAAACATCATCGGATCTTACTATGGTGAAAAGAACATTGATGCATGGCTTTGCTCCAATGACTCTACAGCTCAGGGTGTTGTTACAGCTCTCGACGCTCGTTACAACAGTGAAGGCAGAAGCGGCCAGTGGCCTATCATCACAGGTCAGGACTGCGATATCGTTTCCGTTAAGAACATGATCGCCGGCAAGCAGACAATGTCCGTATTCAAGGATACACGTACTCTTGCAGAGAGAACAGTTACAATGGTTAACGACCTGCTCAACGGTAAGACACCTGAAACAAACAACACATACAACAACAATAAGTTGGATGTACCTTCTTATCTCTGCGATCCTGTATTCGCTGATATCAGCAACTATGAAGATATCCTCATCAAGTCCGGATACTACACAGCAGATCAGCTCAAGTAATTAAATTTACTTTAACCCTTTACAGGCGGGGGAGACCCCGCCTGTATATTGGGGTTGACTATTATTTTCGAAAAACAAAGCATTATTACTATCTATGAAAGAGGCGACACATGGCAAAAGTTTTGCTTGAGATGAAGAGCATAACCAAGACTTTTCCGGGCGTTAAGGCTCTCGATAATGTAAACCTCAAGGTTGAAGAGGGCGAGATACACGCACTTGTCGGCGAAAACGGTGCCGGTAAATCCACATTGATGAATGTTCTTTCCGGTATTTACCCGATCGGCACCTACGAAGGCGACATTATCTACAACGGTGAGGTTTGCAAATTTCATAACATCAAGGATTCCGAAAAAAAGGGAATCGTTATCATACACCAGGAACTCGCTTTGATCCCCTACATGACGATCGGCGAGAACATGTTCCTCGGTAATGAACAGGGAAATAAATGGTGCATCGACTGGAACAAGACCTATGCAGAGGCAGACAAGTACCTCGAGATGGTAGGCCTTTCCGATTCGTCGAAAACCCTTATTAAAGATATTGGTACCGGTAAGCAGCAGCTCGTTGAGATCGCTAAGGCTTTGGCAAAACATGCAAAGCTCCTCATCCTGGACGAGCCTACTTCTTCACTTAACGAAACAGATTCAAGAGCACTTCTTGATCTCATGAAGAAACTTAAGGCTGAGGGAATGACGATGATCATCATCTCCCATAAGCTCAACGAAGTTTCATATGTAGCAGACAAGATCACGGTCGTGAGAGACGGCTCCACGATCGAGACACTTGATGCCAAGACAGATGATATCTCCGAGACGAGGATCATCAAGGGCATGGTAGGCCGTGAGATCACGGACCGTTTCCCGAAGCGTCACGATGTTCCGATCGGCGATGTCATGATGGAAGTCGATAACTGGACAGTCTACCATCCTGAATTTGCCGAAAGAAAAGTCTGCAACGACGTTTCCATCAATGTTCGCGCAGGCGAGGTCGTAGGTATCTACGGACTCATGGGCGCAGGCAGAACAGAGCTTGCAATGAGTATTTTCGGAAGGTCATACGGAATCGGAATCTCCGGCGACCTGAAGCTGCGCGGTAAATCCGTTGTATTAAAGAGTCCTAAGCAGGCGATCGAAGCAGGTCTTGCTTATGTTACCGAAGATCGTAAGGGCAACGGACTCGTATTAAGTAATTCCATCTTAAGGAATACCACTCTTGCAAACCTTTCGGGTGTCAGCAGCGGAACCTTTATCGATCAGGATAAAGAGATCGAAGTTGCACAAGAGTATGTTGACAGGCTTAAGACCAAGACTCCTTCTGTTGACCAGCTCGTCGGAAACCTCTCCGGAGGTAACCAGCAGAAGGTCCTTCTTGCCAAATGGATGTTTGCTGATCCGGATGTCCTCATCCTTGACGAACCTACAAGAGGTATCGACGTAGGCGCCAAGTATGAGATCTACTGCATCATCAACGATCTTGCAAAAGCCGGCAAATCGGTTGTCATGATCTCATCCGAGCTCCCCGAGGTCATCGGCATGAGCGACAGGATCTACATCATGAACCAGGCCAAGATCGTAGGAGAGATGAAGGCTTCCGATGCAACGCAGGAGAACATCATGGAAGTTATCGTCAAGCAGGGCAGTGAGACGACTGCATCCTTGGCAGGAGAAGCGGAGATAAAGACTGACTATAAGGCTGAAGCCGGAGCAGGCGAAGAAGTCTCAGTTGCTGAAGAAGGCAGCGAAACTGCCGAAAATACAGAAGAAGGAAGTGAGGTATAACGATGGACGGATCAAATAAAGCTTTAAACTTCCTTAGAAAATACATGATGCTTATCGCCACGGTATTGGTAGTTATCGCATTCTACTTCATTACCGGCGGTAGGACATTGAACCCTGACAACATTGACGCATTGATATCACAGAACGCTTACGTGTTCATTCTCGGAACCGGTATGCTCTTGTGTATCCTGACCGGCGGTAACATCGATCTTTCAGTTGGATCGGTCATCTGTCTTGCAGGCGGTGTCGGTGCGATAATACTGAGTTTTCTTTCCAAGACGTTCCCGATCCTCCAGTGGTGGCCGGTTACGGTTCTCGCAATGCTCGTCATGGGACTTATCGTAGGTGTCTGGCACGGCTTCTGGATCGCATATGTAAAGGTTCCGCCTTTCATTGCAACTCTCGTCGGAATGCTCGCATTCAGGGGATTGGCCAACATCATCATGCAGGGTAAAGATGTAATGGTTGAAGATCAGACTTTCCTGAATCTCTTCGGTGGCGGCGATTCCTGCTATATTCCGGATTTCTTTGCGGAAGTCGGACCTGAACTGGTATTAGGAGGAAACACGCTTAACAAGACCTGTGTTTTCTTTGTGTTATTGTTCACGATAGCTTACGTGCTCTATACATTCATTAACCGTGTAAGGCTCATCAGACAGGGTTACAAAGTTGACAATCTGCTTGTAGTCGTTATCAAGACGATCCTTATAGCAGCAGTAGTCCTTTGGTTCGGTTACAAGCTTTCATGCTACAGAGGTATTCCTACGGCATTGATCTGGATCGGCCTTATACTCGGATTGTTCGCTTACATAACAACAAAGACGACACTCGGACGTAACCTCTACGCTATAGGCGGTAACGAGAAGGCTACCAGGCTTTCCGGTATTGATACAAGAAAGGTTATGTTCAGTGCTTACGCTCTCATGGGAGTCCTTTCCGGTTTCGCTGCCATCATGGTTATCGCCAGAGGTAAGAAGGCCGGCCCTACGATCGGTGACGGTTACGAAATGGACGCTATCGCAGCATGCTTCATCGGCGGTGCTTCCGCATACGGCGGAACGGGTTCCATCGGCGGCGTTATCATCGGTGCTGCTCTGATGGGTATCATCAACCAGGGTATGTCCATTGCAAATACTCCCGTTAACTACCAGAAGGTTGTTAAAGGTATAGTCCTTATCATTGCAGTCCTCTTCGACGTTATCATGCAGATGAGAAGAAAAGGAGCCAAGAAAAAGGGCACACAAGTTGCAGCTTCACAGGAAGGAGGTGCTAAGGCATGAATCAGTTCAAGATGAAAGATGTTTTTAAAAGAAACATAATGACCATAGCACTCTTCGCAGTATATGTTTTGTTCGTAGTTCTCGCATTGGTCATCAGGGGCACGAACATGCTCGACCCGTCGGTAGTTACGTCCCTTATCGAGCAGAATGCTTACGTATTCATCCTCGGTACCGGTATGCTCATGTGTATGCTGACAGGCGGAAACATCGACCTTTCCGTAGGTTCCTTCGTTTGTTTCGCAGGCGCAACGGTCGGACTCTTCTCCGTAGAAAACGACCTGTTGAATAAATGGTTCGGCGTATGGGAAAAGCAGATGGTCGACGGCCAGCTTAAGGATGTTCTCGTAACACCTGCATCGCCTTGGAGCACACCTGTTGTTCTCCTGGTCGCATTAGCAATCGGCCTTGCATACGGTGCTCTCTTGGGATGGCTTATCGCTTATGTCAGGATACCTCCGTGGATCGCAACGCTCGCAGGATTCCTTTCATTCCGTGGCCTCGGCACACAGGTTCTTTCAACGGCATCCACGACAAATGCCATCTCCAATCTTCCGGGCAGCCTTACCAACATTTTCAGCGGCACGCTTTTCCCGACACCTTGGGGCCAGCTCAATATTCCCTGTCTGATCCTCGGAATCCTTGTATCTGCTGCAATAGCTTTCCTTAACATAAGGACCCGCAGCACCAAGATAAAGAAGGGCTACCAGGCTGATCCTTTCTGGTTCGTCATATTGAAGAGCGTGATCGAAGTCGCAGTCGTTATGTTCTTTACGATCGAGTTCGCTCTCAACGGCGGTATCCCCGTAGTCGTTCTCTGGATCGGCGCGATCCTGATCATCTACGGCATCATCACCGAAAAGACAACCATCGGACGTCACTTCATGACGATCGGCGGCAATGCCGAAACAGCCAGGCTTTCCGGTATCAACAATAAGCTCGTTATGTTCTGTGCTTACCTCAACATGGCAATACTTACTGTTATCGCATCCCTCATCGTTACTTCCAGAACCGGAGCCGCAAACTCCTTCGCAGGTCAGGAATATGAGCTCGATGCCATCGCAGCATGTATCGTCGGCGGCGTCTCCGCTTACGGCGGATCGGGAACCATCATCGGAATGGTTGTCGGTGCTACCCTCATCGGCGTCATCAACCAGGGTTTGTCTCTTGTCGGCGTTGACCAGGACTGGATCAAGATCGTTAAGGGTCTTGTTCTCCTTGCAGCCGTAGTATTTGAGATCATGTCCAAGAATGCCAACAAGAAGGCAAAGGACAAGAAGCCGAAGGTCAAGAAGGCAAAGAAAGCAAAGAAAGCCAAGAAGGAGCAGAAACTGGCAGTAAACTAACATGCGGAGTGCGCTTACCTCCTGCAGCCGCAAAATTATTTAACTAAAACCCCCAAAGTAGTAGTCGCACTTTGGGGGTTTTGAATTGCATTCTTTTATGGTATAGTATCCGTCAAGGAATAGATTAAGATCGGTAGGGGTTATCGGATCATTTATTCGCAGGATTTTAAAATGTGCCCGCAGGGCATGGAATCAGAGGGGGATTTCAAAATGAAAAAGTTTATACCGTTCATCATCATGGTCATGGTAGTTTTAGGCGTTCTGGTCGGAGTTTATTTCGTTCAAAAGAGCATGGACGAATCGGGTCCTCCGAGCATCATGTTTTCGGCGACGGACCGCAACGGTACACATTATTCCGAGTCTGTCTTCAGCGAAAACAAGATCACCATGGTCAACATGTGGGAGCCCTGGTGCGGTCCCTGTGTCAGAGAGATGCCGGATATTCAGAAACTCTACGCCAAATACAAGGATCAGGGATTCATGGTCATCGGCGTCTACTCCAGCACGGACATGGAGCCTCAGGTCGACCAGGTCCTGAGCAGCGCCCGGGTTACCTACCCGATCATCCCGTATACCAGCAGCTTCGTCAGGTTTAAGACAGGATCTGTTCCGACGTCTTTCTTTGTTGACAGCAAAGGCCATATCATCGACATGAATATATCGAAATCCAAGTCAGGCGAGCCTGTCGTTGTCGGAGCAAGGTCTTATGCTGACTGGGAAGCCTTGATCAAGCCCTATCTTAAGTAAACAGATGATATAATCAGACTGTGGAGAGGAGAAAATATGAAAAAGTATCTTCCTGCAGTCATGTTTATATTGCTTGCAGTCTTGCTGATCGTGATCGGCATCATCCTGCAGCAGCCTGAGTCCGTCTTTAACAAGGCGGTCAGGATTTGCATGGAGTGTGTCGGCCTTGGATAGAAAGAAAATAAGATTCGGCATTCAGGCCGCTGCAACGCTCATTCAGAACGCCAATATTAAAGGTTTTCTCACGGGGAGCATCTTCGAGGGCGCGACCAAATCCGTCTGCGTCCCGGGACTTAACTGTTATTCCTGTCCCGGCGCTATCGGGGCATGTCCCATAGGCGCTCTCCAAAGTCACCTTTCGAGCATGAAGTTCAAGTTTCCCTACTATATAGTCGGATTCCTGATCTTCTTCGGCGCGGTCCTGGGCAGGGCCGTTTGCGGCTTCCTTTGTCCCTTCGGATTCTTCCAGGACCTTCTCTACAAGATCCCTTTCTACAAGAAGAACCGTTTCAGGATAGATAAGTACCTGCGCTATCTGAAATATCTCATATTACTTTTGCTCGTGATCATACTGCCTTTGACATTCGATCTGATACCATTCTTCTGTAAATACGTCTGCCCGTCGGGAACAGTTGCCGGCATCTGGCTTGCAGCAGCCGACAGCAACATCAGATCGGCCCTGGGACCCTTATTCAACTGGAAACTAATAGTTCTCTTGATCTTTATCGTTCTGGGACTCATCATCAAAAGGCCTTTCTGCAAATATATCTGCCCGCTCGGCGCGATCTACGGATTCTTTAACAGGATCTCTGTCTACCGCATGACTTTGGACAAGAACAAGTGCATCAATTGCGGTGCCTGCGCCAAGGCCTGCATGATGAATGTCGATCCTGCGAAAAACCCTAACAGCATGGAATGCATCCGTTGCGGCGAGTGTGTGGATGCATGCCCTCATAAGGCTCTTCAGATGGGATTTATGCCGGGCTTAAAGAAGACAGAGAAAACAAATGATCCTGCTGTGGGAGGTAAATAAACATGGAGATCAGAAAGTATAAGGACGAAGACCTTGAGGAGATGATATCGATCTGGAATGAGATCGTTGAAGAAGGCATCGCTTTCCCCCAGGAGGATCTGCTGGACATGGAGAGCGGAGCGGCCTTTTTCGCATCGCAAAGCTACACCGGAGTCGCTGAAGATGAAGGCAGGATCAAGGGCCTTTATATCCTTCATCCCAACAATGTGGGAAGATGCGGACACATCTGCAACGCAAGCTATGCCGTCGATTCATCCTGCCGCGGCCTTCACATAGGAGAAATGCTCGTAACAGACTGCCTGGAGCAGGCAAAGAAACTGGGTTTCAAAGTCCTGCAGTTCAACGCGGTAGTCGAGACGAATATACATGCAAGGCACCTTTATGAAAGGCTGGGATTCACTCAGCTCGGAACCATCAAAGGGGGCTTCCGCATGAAGGACGGACATTATGAGAATATCTGTCCATACTACAAGGAACTTTAACTTAAGGAGGGGAACAAAATGAAGGTACTGATACTCAACGGCAGTCCGAAAGCAAAAGGCAACACTGCGGTAGCTTTGGACGAGATGATCAAGGTCTTTTCTTCCGAGGGGATAGAGACCGAAACAGTCCAGGTCGGAAACAAGGCCGTAAGAGGCTGCATCTCATGCGGATCTTGCAGAAATACGGGCAAGTGCGCGATCGATGACATCGTAAATGAGATCGCAGTGAAGTTTGAAGAAGCGGACGGCTTGGTCGTCGCATCACCCGTTTACTATGCATCCGCCAATGCTACTCTGATCGCATGCCTTGACAGGCTCTTCTTCAGCTCGCATTTCGATAAGACCATGAAGGTCGGCGCGAGTGTCGTTGTTGCAAGAAGAGGGGGACTTACTGCAACTTACGATGAGCTCAATAAATACTTCGGGATCAGCGGAATGCCGATCGCATCGAGCCAGTACTGGAACGGCGTTCACGGCAATGCTCCGGGAGAAGCAGCCCTTGATACGGAAGGCCTTCAGACCATGAGGACCCTTGCTCGCAACATGACATTCCTCATGAAGTCCATAGCTCTCGGCAAGGCCGAATACGGCCTGCCTTCAAAAGAAGACTGGCAGGGGATGAACTTCATAAGATGAAGCTGAAATTCTTTCTCGCAAAAAATAATTTTTCTGTATAATTAGGATATTAAAAAACAGCTAAGAGGTGCATATGAAGAAAAACGAACGCAAGGATCTTATCACGAACATATACACGGCAGACCCTTCTGCACATGTATTCAACGGCAAGATCTATATTTATCCCTCGCACGACGAGGACCTTGATATCCCCGAGGACGATGACGGCGAACAGTATGTCATGAAGGACTATCACATCCTTTCCATGGACTCTCTTGACAGCGACTGCGTTGATAACGGCTGCGCGATCAGCGAGACTGACGTACCCTGGGTCGGAAGACAGATGTGGGCACCCGATGCTGTCTATGCAAACGGCAAGTACTATCTCGTATTCCCCGCCAAGGACAAGAACGAGATCTTCAGGATCGGCGTTGCCGAATCCGATTCTCCCGTAGGTCCTTTCAAGGCTCAGGAGAACTTCATTGAGGGCAGCTACTCGATCGACCCTGCAGTCTTCGTCGACGACGACGGCAAGATCTACTGCTATAACGGCGGTCTCTGGGGAGGCCAGCTTGAGATGTGGCAGTCAGGATCCTTCAATCCCGACGAGCACCGTCCCGAAGGCGACGAGCCCGCTCTGGGCCCCCTTGTCGCACAGTTTAACGACAAGATCGATGCATACCTTGCTCCCCCGGAGATGATCACGATCCTCGATGAGAACGGAGAGCCCCTTAAGGCAAAGGATGAGGACCGCCGCTATTTTGAAGACCCCTGGATGCATAAGTTCAACGGCAAGTACTATCTGTCCTACTCCACAGGCACGACACATTATCTTTGCTATGCAGAGAGCGACAGCCCCGTTGGCCCTTTCACATACAAGGGAAGGATAATGGAACCCGTTATCGGCTGGACGACCCACCATTCCATCGTTGAAGTTGACGGCGAATGGTATCTGTTCTATCACGATGCAAAGAGATCCGGCGGCTGCTCCCACAAGAGATCAGTTAAGTTCACGAAGCTCAACATCGCAGAGGACGGCACGATCGAGACGATCTATCCCTACGATCACGAGAACTGATAAAGAACGGATAAGATAACAATGTTACAAAGACACTCCGGGATTGTTCCGGAGTGTTTTTTTCGAAAAGAGCAGTATCTCTGCCGGAATATATATGAGATAATATTCCGGTAAGGGGATCTGTGATCAATTAAGGGGATGAGCATCAGGTCTTAAGACAAGGAACTGTTACAGGTGGATCGATGCAGCCCAAAAACTCTTTTTCCTGGACACTGAAATACACGCTGCTGAATGCGGCATATTTTATCGCTTTCTGCACCGTGCACGCATATGCGGCAGTATATCTGTTGGCAAACGGCTTCAGCAATACCGAAGTCGGAGTGCTGCTGGCCATTGCCAACATAACTTCTGCCATATTCCAGCCCCTGATCGCTGCAGTCATCGACAAGCAGGGATTCCTTACTAATAAGCGCTTCATATTGATATCGGTCCTGATAATGCTCACGGGCTCTTTAATCCTCATGGCAGTCCCCGGCATGAAGGCCGTGATATTCATAATATTTGCTCTCATCTACATGATCCAGTTTGCTTATCAGCCGGTCATGACGGCCCTCTGCTTCGAGTATCAGAAAAAGGGCTGCGGGATCGTTTACGGCCTTGCAAGAGGCCTGGGATCGGCAAGCTTTGCCGTCACATCGGTCTTCATAGGAAGAGTCGTCGAAGAGTCCGGAGTCTTGGTATTGCTCTGGGTCACTGTTGCGGCGATGGTCCTGTCGGTCGTTGTTATCCTTACTTTCAGGCTTCCTTCAGGATCTGTTTCTGAAGGCTCCGGAGGAGAAGATAGCAAGAAGGTTTCTGCGCACAACAATCTCATCTCTTTCGTTAAGACTTATCCTGCGTTTTCGCTCTTCCTCATCGGAACAATCCTCTTCTTTTTCGCGCATAACATGATCAATGATTTCATGATCCAGATTATCAGGAACTTGGGCGGCAATGAGACTGAATTAGGCTATGCCAATTTCCTGCAGGCGATATTGGAGCTTCCCGTAATGGCTCTGATCGGACTGGTCTTGAAGAAGATCGCATCCGGGAAACTGCTGATCATATCGGGCATCGCTTTCTTCGTAAAGATACTGATCCTGGTCTTTGCAAACGGCATGGCTCATATGTATATAAGCCAGTGCTTCCAGCTTTTCGCATATGCGGTCTTCATTCCCGTCAGCGCATATTATGTCAGCAAGACGATGGAAGAATTCGACCAGGTAAAAGGGCAGGCTTTCATCACGAGCGCGATCACGATCGGAGGTGTCTTTTCGAACCTCATAAGCGGCGTGATATTGGATAATCTCGGGATCAAGCCCATGCTGATCACGGGCACGGCCGTGTGCGCCATAGGCATGGTGATAACCGTCATTGCCATGACAAAGCTGCCACATTACAATAGTAAGCAAGGGGAACAAAATTAACATATTTGGGAGGTAATCGTTATGAGTATCGATCTTACGAAGATGCCGAAACTCGGCTTTGGTCTCATGAGGCTGCCCGAAAAGGACGGCGGGATAGATCTGGAACATGTATGCCGCATGGCGGACAGATACATGGCAGCGGGTCTCAACTATTTTGACACAGCCTATGTCTATCACGGCGGCAAGTCTGAAGTTGCCGCAAGGGAAGCCGTAGTTAAGAGATTTCCGCGCGAGAGTTTCATGCTCGCGACCAAGCTCCCCGCCTGGGAGATCAAGAAGGAAGAAGACATCGACAGGGTCTTTAATGAGCAGCTCGAAAGAGCAGGCGTCGATTATTTCGATTTCTACCTTCTCCACTCGGTAGAAGACGGCAACAACTACGATACCTACGTCAAGTACGACTGCTTCTCCTGGGGCGTAAAGAAGAGGGAAGAAGGCATGATAAAGCACTTCGGTTTCTCCTTCCACGGATCGCCCGAATTGCTGGTCGAGATCCTCGACGATCACCCTGAAGTGGAATTCGTTCAGATACAGTATAACTTCCTCGACAGGACCAACCCCGTCGTAAGGTCACAGGAACTCTATGAGATCCTCCGCGACAGAGGTATACCGATTATCGTTATGGAGCCCATCCGCGGCGGCATGCTCGCAAATATGTCTCCTGCGATCGAAGAGAAGTTCAAGGAAAGACAGCCCGATAAGTCCGTTGCTTCCTGGGCATTAAGATTCGTAGGATCCCAGCCGGGCATAATGACGATCCTCTCAGGCATGTCCAACGAAGATCAGATGGCAGATAATGTCGATACTTTCACGAATTTCGAGCCCCTGGCTGACGATGAGCTCGGGATAATAGAGGAAGCAGCAAACGACATTCTCTCCGTTCCCCAGATCGGATGCACGGCCTGCAGATACTGTGTTGACGGCTGTCCCATGGGAATCTCCATCCCGGATGTTTTCAGGACCATCAACACCTTGCGCCGCTATCCCGATGACTGGAGATCCAAGAACTTCTATTCGGGTCTCATCCAGCGCTCGGGCAAGGCATCGGACTGCATCGGCTGCGGCCAGTGCGAAGGCGTATGTCCCCAGCATCTGAATATAATCGAACTCCTGCAGGAAGCAGCAGGAATCCTGGATTGATCCGATATTTTATCGAATAAGAGCAGCGGTCGTTTGACCGCTGTTTTTTTCGTGAAAAGATTTCTCCAAATCGGGCTTTTTTCTTCTCCGGTTGGAGAAGAAAAACAATGTTTTTGGAGAAATGGATGTCAGCAAGCGTGGTATAATGTATAACAGATCAAGACAAGGAGGTCTTATGCATGAAGAAGCCTGATGATAAGAAGATGACGGCTGCCAAGATCGTTGCGGGTGTTGCGGCGACGCTCGTTGTCGGCGCCAATGTTTCGGGCTGCGTTTACGGACCTCCTCCGGAAGATCCGACATTCGGAGTTCCGACTGAAGCATACGGGTCTTTTTACGATTACGATCCCGGCGATAACGATACCGTTTCCGAATATGAAGCGCCCTACGTCGATGAAGATGTTGAAGAAACTTCATCTTTCGAGACAGAAAATAACATGAACGCGGATGTATACGGGCCGCCCGTGGATATCGAAAGATGAATCCGGTAGATCCCACGATCGCAAGATTAAAGACAGATCATCTCAATAAGCTCGCAGGACATGTGGAAGGGCTTTATCTTAAGCCTGACTTAAGGCACCTTTTTTACGAACTTACTCTTGCCTGCAACGAAAGATGTTTTCATTGCGGGAGCAACTGTTCCGTGCCCGGCGCAAACGAACTGTCCGCAGACGAATTCAAAGCCATAACCGATCAGATAAAAGAAGACTTTGACATAAGCCGGATGCAGATCTGCGTGACGGGCGGCGAGCCCCTTATCAGGAAAGATTTTTTCGAGATAATGAACTATGTAAATGATAAGGGTTTCAGATGGGGCATGACCAGCAATGCGACCCTCATCACAAAGGACGTTGCGCACAGGCTCGCGGATGCCGGCATGAGGACAATATCGGTTTCGATCGACGGACTCCCCGAGACCCACGACAAATTGCGCGGCATGAAGGATGCATACGATCTTGCGATGAGGGGGATAACGAACCTGATCGACGAGAATGCCTTCAAGGCGATCCAGGTAACGACTGTCGTGAACCACGAAAACATAAACGAGCTGGATCAGCTTTTCGGGATAATGAAAGGGATCGACATAGATTCATGGAGAGTCATAAACATCGAACCCATAGGAAGGGCCCTAAAGCGCCCTGAGATGCTCTGCACGCCCGATGACCTGAGAAACATGTTCGAGTTCATACGCAAGGCCAGGAAGGACGGTTTCCCGGTCGAATACGGCTGCAGCCACTATCTGGGTTTGGACTACGAAGTCGAAGTCAGGGACTGGTACTGGCTCTGCAATGCCGGAGTCCATACTGCGAGCATTATGAGCAACGGCGACATAGGCGCCTGCCTTGATATCGAGCGCAATCCCAGGACCATACAGGGCAACATCAGACAGGACAGATTTAAGGACGTCTGGGACAAGAGGTTTGAGATATTCAGAAGGAACAAGGCCTGCGATTCAGCTAAGTGCAGTGCCTGTGAACATAAGGGCTTTTGCAGGGGCGATGCCGCCCACTCCTGGGATTATAAGAATGATGAGCCCTTGGTCTGCATGAAGGATGTGTTATTTGATTGATAGACGGCTATAGTATATTTGATTTTTGATAAAGTGAAAGAAAAGGGCGATTGTTTGAATCGCCCTATTTTATTGATCAATGCGGAAATGTTGGTTCAGTTTTGAATATAATAGATTTAGCCTCCAGATTTCGTATGACTTTGTCTACTGTTTCTGCTTTTCCGGTTAGTAGTTTAACGGGGGCATTTTCGATTGTTTTTCTGGCATTAAGTGAGTTTTGTCCTGTGATTTGAGAAATAGTTTTTATGATGTCTTCCGAATTGCTATTTCCTTCAAGAAGAATGATATCGTATATTGTTCCATCTTCATCCATAGCGTTGAACGGAGTGGATGCCCACCCCCATCCGCATTTAGGACATGTCATTCCGCATGCGCAATCAGAGTCGATGGGTTCCATTATAGCTCCGCATTTTTCACATATTATTTTGTTCATTTTTCCTTCCTCCCGGGTAAAAAACTTTAAATGATCCTCGATTGTTTAAATCAGGTATGTTTGGATTGTTTTTTTTCCTGCCTGCGACAATATATCGACCATCAGGATAAGCCCAAACAACTTTGGTAGGGGCATAAACTATTACATTCAGTTTGTTTGCCAAGTTCTGTGCAAATCCTTTTGTGGACATTCCGGTATTACAGGATAAAAGGCGTATAGATTGGCCTCTTTTATACCCTGGACTCAAACTTATCAGTCTGGCTGCAATACGAGAATCAACTTTTATGATCTGTCCATTATGAGTTACCTGTATATCGATTTGGCTACCGTGAGCTACAATATCATAAATTCCGTTTTTGTCGATATCAGTACGTCTTGCTATATTTTCAAAATACTTTGTCGGATAACTAGGGAAATTAGCATCTCCTGCAATGGCTCCATGTGTTCTGCCAAACCCGCCGTGGTATCCACCACCCATTATACCACCCCCTTTCTTTTTTTCATTGACGTGCCGTATTCACTTTCAAAATGGTATATTTTGATTCCTATATTCCTATATTTTTGAAAAATGCAATGTGGACAAGACCCATATACCACGATTGAGTTTGGTTTTAACTGATCGACGACAGTATCAAGACCTCGCACAAAATAGTGCCTATCCACGAGATCCTTGAGAGTTCCATGAGTTCCTACAGAAATAACCGAATGAATTGGAAGTCCATCACAACAGCATTTATAAGTCCGATCGTCACCATATCGAACATTGGGTATAATTTTAATTCCATTGTATTGAAGCCATGTTCCTAATGCTCTGCTTCGGTATATATTCCATAACTGCATAACCAAAGGCATATCACGATAAAGACTCCAATCCGGTAATATAACGCCATTGTAACGTTGTAAGATTGAAAGATATTTATTCGGATTTTTCCACAAACGCTCAAACAGATAGTCATCTTCATAGAAGTGAACCCAATAATCATGATCCTTGGAAGAGATACACTTTGAAAACGGAATTAATCTGTTGGGTATATCGTAGCATGGGGCGATTACTGGAAATTCATAGTTTCCTGCATATGTCGCTGATGAAACCAGAAATGAATTAAATACGTCTTTGCATCCTTTGCGGATACTGTTTAATCTAACCATAAATGATTATCCTTTCGTAATTATTTGCCGTTCCGGAAAGACATTTTTATGTTATTCTTGAAAAAGGGAGAAATCGATTCCCTAAAACTATACTTTATGAACTGGAGATTAAATAAAAAATGGAAACAAATCTTCCACTCATCAAATTAGGAGAGTTCGTTTGGAAAACACGAAAAGACATGAAGATGACCCAAATAGAGTTTTATCGTTATCTTTTTCCTGAAAAGAGTTTAGACGATGAGAATATTAAGAAGAAGATGAATGTGATAGAAAACGGCAAGGGAAAGAATCTGAATTATGAGTTCTTGTTTAGATTGCATGAACGGTTCGATTTGAGTATAGATTACCTTTTTGGTTTTGAAACGGAATATCCGAATTACGAAAATAAAGCTGCTTGTAAGTATACCGGGCTTGAACCGGAAGCTATAAGGCAACTCCATTTTTGGAACAAATATCTAAATATGGATGAATCGCTTTTGGAAAATGCAATCACCACCGATAATAACAAAATTTTATTTGTTGAGAAAAACCGAATTAATGAGGCAAAGTGGATATTTGAGATATTGAATATGATTCTTCAACCTAAATCAAGTGAAGAAAGAAAGGACGGAATTTCAGATCTTTCGATTTTGTATGATATTTTTATGATGGTTACTTCCGAAATTGAAAAAGTAGTAGGAATACCTATGGAAGTTATGGGAAGTAATTTGTCATGGAGTGAAAAGATGATGAACAGCATTGCTATATCTCCTGAAAGTCTATGTTTTTCTGATTCTATGAATGAACCTCATAACGTAAATATTAAAGAGATAAACAGAAAAATATGGGAAGAACGTTTGATGAATGATATCGATGATATGATTGAGCATATTAAGAATGATAAAGCGTATCCCTAT
>JAIKVV010000107.1 GCA_024685385.1 Saccharofermentans sp.
CATGGGAGACATCGAAGTCTGGAACAGGGCTGAAGCATCTCTCAAGAAGATCCTCGACAAGAAGTACGGCGAGGGCAACTACGAGATCAACGAAGGCGACGGCGCTTTCTACGGACCCAAGATCGACCTGCAGATCAAGGACGCGCTCGGAAGAGAGTGGCAGTGCGGAACGATCCAGCTCGACTTCCAGCTCCCTGCAAACTTCGGTCTTACATATGTAGATAAGGACAATACGCAGAAGATGCCCGTCGTCATCCACCGCGCGATCTTCGGATCTTTCGAAAGATTCATCGGCATCATCACAGAGCACTTCAAGGGTGCTTTCCCCTTCTGGATGAGCCCTGCCCAGGTAGGCATCGTTCCTATCCGCGAAGAGCATAACGAGTTTGCACGTGATATCGAGAATCTCCTCGAATATAACGGCATCCGTGCAGAAGTCGATACGTCGCCCAAGAACATGAACGACAAGATCAAGAACTTCCGCAACCTCCGTGATCCTTACATCCTGGTAATCGGTGACAAGGAAGTCGAGTCCAAGACGGTATCCGTAAATATCCGCGGACAGAAGGTCCAGCTCCACGACATCCCCGTAGATACTTTCGTAGAAGTCTGCAAGAAGATGAATGCAGAGAGGACCAAGGATCTCGTGACAGAGATGTGATCTGATAAGGCAACATAAGTCAACTCAAGGGACCGCCAAAACATCGTTTTGGGCGGTCCATTTTATTACCGGAAATCGTTAATATTCTTGTTAAAATATTAACGAATATATGTTATAATCTCCAATAGAAGAGGAGGTTTTCGTTATGGCTGATACAATGGTCTATTCCAACAAGATCGCTTCTGTCTCGGAGTTCAGTCAGGGCAGATCCGGCAAGATATTCAATGACGTATATGATAACAACGTTGAGTATCTGGTCCTGAAGAACAATGCTCCTGTTGCGGTCATAGTCCCGGTAGGAGAATATGATGCAACCATGAAAAGGATCAAAGAACTTGAAGACAGACTCAAGGCCTATGCATCGACCGACTCTTTTTCCGGCAGGATCGGTGTGGCGGAAGGCCTTTTCGAAGTGCCTGATGATTTTGATGACTGGGATATGGGATTCGGAGACGATTGACATGAAGATCCTGCTTGATACACATGTTCTTCTGTGGGCACTGACCGGCAGCAGGAAACTTTCTTCCAAGACCCGTAAGATGATAACTTCCGGGGAAAATGAGGTCTATGTCAGCATCATCTCTCCCTGGGAAGTTGAGATCAAACATAACAAACATCCCGACAGGATGCCGATCGATTCGGCAGGATTGCTGTCATATTGCAGGGCGGCAGGCTACAAGCGCTTATCTGTAAGGCCGGAGCATATAGACAGGCATAAAGAACTCGCCTCCGACATTCATGCGGACCCCTTTGACCGGATGCTGATATGTCAGGCGCAGGCTGAGGATATGCTGCTGCTTACCTGCGATGAGAAGATCGCAGCATATGAAGACAGGCACATCATGAAAGTGTAGCCAGATCTTGAGGCGTGCAAAAATCGCTCATATTATTTCGCATTTACGGTTTATCGGAAGAAGGCACGCGACAAACGGAAAAATCGTGTTATTATGTTCCTCGTAAATAAAGAAAAAGAAGGTTTAATTATGCCGGGCGATAAGAAACTCTTACTGATAATCAATCCGGGCTCCACTTCCACGAAGGTGAGCCTTTTCGAAAATGAGACGAGCCTCTTCGAAAAGAGTCTCTTCCATGATGCGGACGAACTGTTGAAGTTCCCTCATGTTAATGATCAGGTCCCCATGAGGGCAAAGGTCATCCTCGACATGCTCGCCGAGGAAGGCTATGATCCCGCAACCATCGATGCTTTCGTAGGCAGGGGCGGCAGCGCCTGCACCCAGCCGGGCGGCATCACCGCGATCGACGTAAGGCTCTACGAGGATACGGTCGCTGCGGTTGGAGGTTCCGAGCATCCCGCCAAACTGGGTGTCATGATAGCCTGGAATTTTGCCTGCAAATACAACAAGCCCGCATATACATTGAATCCCACAAATGTTGACGAATACTGCGATTACGCAAGGCTCACCGGGATCAGGGGCGTTTACAGGGTGTCCCATTCCCACGTTCTGAATCAGAAGGCTGTCGCCGAGTATCATGCAAAGAAGATGGGAAAGAGATATGAGGACTGCAATTTCATCGTTGCCCACATCGACGGCGGCATCACGGTATCGGCTCACGATCACGGCCGCATGGTCGACGGCAACATGGGTGCTGACGGTGAGGGGGCTTTTACTCCCACCAGGATCGGATCAGTGCCTGTTCTGGCTTTGCTGGATTACATTGAAGAGCATTCCATCGAAGATGTAAGGCTCCGCTGCTCGAGAGCAGGCGGCTTTGTTGACCTGTTCGGAACAGCCAATTCCGATACGATCCATGAGTTAGTCGATTCCGGCGACAGGAAGGCAACTCTTGTATGGAATACCATGATCTATCAGATCTGCAAGATGATAGGCGAGATGAGCTGTGTTCTCTGCGGCAAGGTTGACGGTATCCTTCTGACGGGAGGCCTCATGAGATTTGATGACGTTTTTGAAGGGATCAGGGAAAGATGCGGCTTCATTGCACCCATCAGCGTCTACCCGGGAGAGATGGAGCAGGAGGCTCTGGCTCTTCCCGCGCTCGCTGTCTTAAGAGGAGAAAAGAAGGCACATACATATTCTGCCCACAATGTATGGAACGGTTTTGAGGGCGTAGAGTTCTGATAACGGAGGATCGGCATATGAGTATGATAGAAAAGGTCAAAGCAAAGGCTAAATCTGATATAAAGAAGATAGTACTTCCCGAAGGCGACGAGGAACGCACCGTAAAGGCGGCTTCCATCCTGAAGGCTGAGGGCCTGGCTGAACCCGTTCTGCTGGGATCTCCCGAGAAGATCAAGGCAGCGGCTGATAAGGCCGGAGCAGACATCACGGGCATAGCGACAGAAGATCCGGAGACGAGCCCTATCGCGGCTGAATATGCCGATGCTCTATACGAGATCCGCAAGAACAAGGGAGTTACGCCCGAAGATGCAGCCAAACTCGTAAGAGACCCTATGTATTACGGCATCATGATGGTCAAGACAGGTGATGCGGACGGTCTGGTATCAGGTGCCGTTCATACGACCGGAGACATGCTGCGCCCTGCTCTGCAGATAATAAAGACAAAGCCTGAGATGAAGGTAGTATCTTCTTCCTTCCTCATGGACTGCCCCAATAAATCCCTGGGAGAAGACGGCCTTCTGGTCTATGCCGACTGCGTAGTCATGCCCGCGCCCACGGCTGAGGAACTGGCTTATATCGCCATAGCGGCTGCCGATACGGCAAAGAGGCTCTGCGGATTCACCGAGCCCCGTGTTGCTTTCCTTTCCTTCTCGTCCAAGGGTTCCGCCAAGCATGATTCCGTTAACAAGATCCAGCAGGCAGTAGCGCTTGCGCATGAACTTGCACCTGACCTGCTCCTTGACGGCGAACTTCAGTATGATGCGGCCATAGTTCCCGAGATCGGCGCATCCAAGGCTCCCGGAAGCCCTGTTGCAGGAAGGGCGAATGTCCTTATCTTCCCCGATCTTCAGGCAGGAAACATCGGATATAAGATCACCCAGCGCGTAGGCGGGGCAGATTGCTTCGCAGTCCTCCAGGGACTTAACATGCCCTGCAATGACCTCTCGCGCGGATGTTCAGTCGAAGACATCGTAAATACCGTTGCCATGACGGCCGTTCAGGCCCAGATCTGATCTGGTTCAACCTGTATTTCGGAAAAATCCCTTTTTCAGGTATAATAAAGAAGGGGTTGTCAAGTTCCTTCAGAGAAGGTCTTGCGTGAAGAAGGACAGGGTATGAACAGTATAAGAGCCCTTAATGACAGGACAAAGAGCCATTTGCTGCATGCGGCAGCCATGCTGACCGTATCCGCGACCTTGTGCGTGACCGCCTGTTTCTTATTCCCGTCTAAAGCAAGCCGGACAGGTGTCCTGGCAGATGAAAAAGATAACTCTGCAGAAGTTGATGTAGTAAATCCCAATGACGACGGAAGCGGAGCTTCTTCCGTTCTTTATGATATCAATTACGGGCTTCCGACATCGGAAGCCAATACAGTGCTCGTTTCCCGTGAGGGATCCGTATGGATCGGCAGTTACAGCGGACTCATCCGCTACGACGGCGAGACTTTCAGCAGGATCGAGGGCAATTCTTCCATCGTCAGCGTCATATCTCTTTTCGAGGATTCCAAGGGGAGGATCTGGGTCGGAACGAATGATGCCGGAGCTGCAGTCCTTATAGACTGGGAATTTAAGGTCTTTAACATGGCTGACGGCCTCAAGTCGCTTTCAGTCCGTGATATAACCGAAGATTCACAGGGTAATGTATATCTTGCAACGACCGAAGGACTTTATTATGTCGATAATGACATGAATATTAATACGGTCGAATCTCCCAAACTCGAAAATGCTTATGTAAGATCGATCAAGACCGGTGTTAACGATACCATCTACGGTGTTACCCTGGACGATGCCGTGTTTACGGTAAGAGAAGGAAAGCTCGCTCACTATTACGATGTTTCGGACATCGTGGATGAGCCTGTAAGAGCAGTGCTCCAGGATCCTCTTGATGACAATCTCGTCTATGTCGGAACCGAAGGTGAAGTCTTATATCACGGCGCCCTTACGGATAATGGCTTTGAGAAGATCGGTGAGATAGAAACATGGAGTCTCAGATATGTTAATTCCATTGACTATGTAGGCGGCAAGATCTGGGTCTGCGGCAACACGGGATTCGGTCATATCGATCATGACAGATACCGTCCTGTCAAGAACAGTCCAATGACTGAAGCCATAGAGAAAGTTACGATCGATTATCTCGGAAATCTCTGGTTTGCATCCTCTAAACAGGGCGTAATGAAGATAGTACCGAATTCCTTTACGGATATCTACTGGCAGTACCGCCTGAAGGAGGAAGTCGTAAACGCCACATGCGTATATAACGGAGACCTTTATGTCGGAACGAACAAGAGCGGTATCAGGGTCCTGTCGAACGGGACCGCACTAAAATACATAGCCGTTAAGACATGCATAAAAGAAGGCGTCAGTCAGACCAGGGACAGGAACCTGATCGATCTTCTGGCAGGATGCAGGATCAGGAGCATCTCGGAAGACAGTGACGGCAATCTCTGGATATGCACTTTCAACGAGAATGTAGGTCTCATAAAGTTCAAGGGAGATACCCTTACCTATTTTACCGAAAAAGACGGCCTTCCTTCGGACCGCATAAGGACGATAGACGAGATAGCACCCGGCAAGTATGTCATCTGCTGCAGGGGCGGACTTGCAGTCATGGAGAATGATAAGATCACAAGGGTCTATAATGAATCCGACGGGATAACGAATACCGAGATACTTAACTGCTGTGAGTTTAAGGACGGCGAGATCCTCATAGGAACGGACGGCGGCGGCATATTCTGTCTTAAAGACGGCAAGATCACTCCCATAGGAGTCGAAGACGGCTTAAGCTCCGAGATAATCTTAAGGATCAAGAAGGATATCTCAAGACCCATAGTGTGGATAGTCACGAGCAATTCCCTGGGTTACATGACGGAAGATCATAAGATCACCGTTCTTGACAAGTTCCCTTACTCAAACAACTTTGACGTTTACGAGAATACCCTCGATGAGATGTGGGTAGTATCGAGCAACGGTCTTTACGTTGCCAAAGTCGAAGATCTTCTGGACGGCGGCGATATCAATGTTCTCTTTTACGGAAACGACAACGGCCTGCAGTGTCTTCCCAATTCCAACTCCTACTCGGCGTTGACTGACGAAGGGGATCTTTATCTTGCGGGAACGACGGGCGTTTCCAAGATCAATATCGATAAGGAATACATGAATGTCAGCGATTTCAAGCTTTCGATCCCCTATATCCATGCTGACGGTGAAACGATCCTTCCGGACAAAGAGGGCCGGTTCACGATTCCTGCTGACACCAATAAGGTCTCCATCCCGATAAATGTATATAATTATTCCCTTATGAATCCTTATGTCAGTTACATGATGGAAGGAATCGACAGAATCGAGACAAGGCTTAAGAGGAGTGAACTTGCCCCGGTCGATTATACTAACCTCAAGGGCGGGACATATACTTTTACGATCAAGATCAACGATCCCAGAGATCTGTCAAATAAGACAGACAGCATAGTGATCATAAAGGAAAAGTCTTTCCTGGAGGAGACCTGGGTCCGCTTTCTGTTTGTGGCCCTGATGCTCTGCCTTATACTCTTCTTTGTCGATATCTTCACCAACTACAAGACAAGAAAGTATAAAGAGAAGGAAGAAGAACAGAAGATCTTGATCCGTGAGATGGTCGAAGCCTTCGCCAAGATGATCGATATGAAGGACCGTTATACCAACGGTCACTCCGCGAGAGTTGCCCAGTTTACTGCCCTTCTGACCAGGGAACTGGGATACGATGAAGATACGGTTGAGAAGAACTATAACATCGCCCTCCTCCACGACATCGGCAAGATCGGCATCCCTCCGGAGGTCCTTAATAAGAACAGCAAGCTCAACGATGAAGAGTATGAGATAATCAAATCCCACAGCACCAAGGGCTACGAAGCCCTCAAGGACATCAGCATAATGCCCGAACTTGCAACAGGCGCAGGTTGCCATCACGAGCGCCCTGACGGTAAGGGATATCCCAAGGGCCTTAAGGGTGATGAGATCCCGAGGGTTGCCCAGATCATTGCTGTTGCCGATACTTTCGATGCCATGTATTCCGACAGGCCTTACAGGAAGCACATGGGTTTCAAAAAGGTACTGGGGATAATGAAGGAAGCCGGGGACACCCAACTTCAGGGAGATGTAGTCGATGCATTCCTGAGCCTGGTCGAAAAAGGTGAGATCAAGCCTTTCGATGACGATACCGACGTTTGAACATGGATACTGAAAAGATAACAGCTTATGCGGATTGCGCGACCTTTAACGGCCTGGACCGGAACGGCTGTTATGAGTTCCGCGGGATACCTTTTGCCAAGGCCCCCGTCGGGGATCTTGCATTCAGAAAGCCACTTCCTTATGAATTTGACGGAGGCGTCTTTGATGCGGTCAGGGGCAGGGCCAATCCCGTCCAGATCAAGGGTCACCGCAACATAGTCTTTATGGACGAAGACTGTTTGTACCTTAATATATTCATTCCCAAGTCAGCATATGAAGAAGGGAAACTCCTGCCCGTCATCGTCTGGTTCTACGGCGGATCCTATAACACAGGCGGATCGGGACTTGAAGAAGAAGGCAGGGATGATCTGGTATGGGAGATGAGCTTCTTTGCAAGGCAGACGGAATCCGTTGTCGTAACTTTCAACTACAGGCTCAATGCATACGGCTTTATGTATCTTCACGGTCTGGACCCCGAAAGGTTCGATTCCAACATAGGCCTGTACGATCAGATAGCCGCATTAAGATTTGTCAAAGAAAACATCAAAGCTTTCGGAGGTGATCCTTCTAACATAATGTGCGCCGGGCAGTCTGCGGGAGCCGCGGCGATCCTTGCCCTGGCAGGATCCGATGAAGCCGAAGGACTCTTTAACAAAGCCTTTATGCAGTCGCCCAACGCCGGGCACTTCTGGTCTCCCGAAGAAGCGGCTAAGATCTGCAAAAAGACATTGAAGTTCATGGGGGCGGATCCCGGTAATGCCAAGAGCATATTCGCCTTGACGCAGGATGAGATCATTGCGGGCTGCAACCGCATGAAGAAGCTCTTCTACCGGAAAGGCATAATGACCTGCCCTTATTCTCCGGTCATCGACGGAGACCTTCTTAAGAAGATGCCTGTAGAAGCCGTAAGGTATAAGGACATAAAGATAGTGATAGGAAATAATTCCGAAGATGCATATATGTTTACCAGGGCCTTTTCGGACCCTATGATGCCCTTCCTGTCCTGGCTCCTCAAGGTCAAACCCAGGAAGGACGTTCAAGGCACATACAGGCAGCGTCTGGTAGCCGCCATGACGGACAATCTCTACCGCGACCACATCATGGACATAGCCGCAAATTATAAGGGGCACTTATGGGTATATGAATATTCATTCATTACGGATGAGATGAAGAAAGACAATATCCCTCCCATGCATACGGTAGAGCTCTCCCCCCAGTTCGGCATAAAGGACGACTACTGTGATCCTCTTGCTCCGGAGACCGGGAGGGCGGGCGATGCTTTCCGTAAACTCTACAAAGATCTTGCCCATGACAGCATGTCATATCCCGAATATAGGGAAAATCATGCTAAAATAGTCATTCGTTAGAATAGCCGGAAAAGAGATCGATCCATGAGAAGTTTCAAGACAGGACCCAATGATTCAGGAAGGAGAGTCGTGGCTTTGTGCCGCGACCGTTTCGGCCTTTCCGCATCCGACGTATATAAGGCTCTGAAGAAAAAGGACATAAGGATAGACGGCAAGAAGATATCTTCTGATACCGAAGTTGCCGCGGGACAGACAGTCGAAGTATGGCTGCCCGATTCCGTTTTTGACAAGAAGGACCCTGCCCCGGTCAAAGATAAGGCCAAAGACTATGAAGTGGTATACGATTCCGAACGCATCCTGATCGTCAATAAGGCTCAGGGAACCGCAGTGCACCCGGGCGCCGGGATAAAGGGGAAGACCTTAATAGACGAGCTCCGCGCAGATTTTGATGATCCGGAACTTTCCCTCTGCCACCGCCTGGACATGAATACCGGCGGTCTTCTGGTCCTGGCCAAGGACAAGAAGACTCTGGATGACATGCTTATTTTGCTTAAGAGCGATCTTGCGCATAAGCGTTACCGTGCTCTCGTTCTGGGAGTTCCTACCGAAGGATATGAAGTGAGATGCTTTGACGGGACTGTCATGAACTGTCTTGAATCCTATATGGAGAAAGGCTCTGACGGAAGGGTATATGTTCACGAAAACAAGACCCCCAAGTCCCGGAGGGCGGTTACTTTATACCGTGTCATCGATGTTTACGATACGGAGGCAGGTCCCATATCCGAGATAGAAGTCGAACTTGTCACGGGAAGGACCCATCAGATAAGAGCCCAGATGAATGCCATAGGCTGCCCGGTTGCAGGCGACGGCAATTACGGCAAGGGACAGGTCATGAAAATGATCAGATCCTGTGACGGCGGCAAGGTCAGATATCAGCAGCTTTTCGCGACCTCACTCTGCTTTGGAAAGATCGACAAAAAGAGCAGATGTTCCGAGCTTTCAGGCAGGAAATTTACCGTTGATCCCGACTTTAAGGTTAAATTTTCGAGATAAGTGTATAATTAGACAGACTTCAAGAGGAAGGAAAAAAGAAGGATATGGCAGATACAAGGCCCATAGGCGTATTTGATTCGGGTATCGGCGGACTTACGGTCCTCCGCGAGATCTGGCGCGCAACTCCTTCCGAGAGCACCATCTATTTCGGTGACAACAGCCGTACACCCTACGGCACCAAGTCCGCGTCCACCGTAAGGAAATATTCCCTCCAGAACATGAAGTTCCTTGAAACATTCGATGTCAAGATGATAGTGATCGCCTGCAATACCGCAAGCGCTTATGCATATGAGGAAGTATCAAAGCAGTCCAAGGTCCCCGTCGTTGAAGTCATAACGCCCGGCGCCGATGCCGCATGCATGGCGACGAAGAACGGCAGGATAGGCATAATCGCAACGGGTGCCACCGTAGGCACCGGCGTATATGAGAATGCGGTAAGATCAAAAGCTGCAAGTCTTGCAGCAGAAGGCGTAAATGCCGCAGCCCTCTCTGACATAAAGATCTTCCAGAAGGCCTGCCCCATGTTCGTATCCCTGGCTGAAGAAGGCTGGTGGGATAACGACATCGCGAGGCTCACTGCAAGGGAATATCTGGATCCCCTGAAGGAAGAAGGGATCGATACACTTGTTCTGGGCTGCACTCACTATCCTCTCCTGACGAAAGTAATAAGCGAGGTCATGGGCCCTGACGTTAAACTCATCAATACCGGCGTTGCCGTTGCAGGATCTGTCAGGGAGATACTCGAAAAGAATGACATCGCATCAGACCTCGTAGATCCCGAGCGGAAATTCTATACGAGCGACGATCCCAATATGTTCGAGCAGGTCGCATCGCCTTTCTTAGGACAGGGCCTTCCTTCCGGAACGGTCCACGTAACGACAGACAGGTATGAGGTCTGATATATGGAAAACTGCATCTTCGAGATAAGATCCGGAACGGGCGATAATACATATCAGTGCCCCGGAACATATGATGAGAATGACAAGTACATCCTCTTGAACTGGACCGAGAAGGGTGAAGATTCCGATAAGGTCGTATTCGAAGTAAGCTGCGATAAGGCTTCGGGCCGTACCGTGTCCCGCAGAAAGGGCGATGTTGCGGCGGTCCTGGCATTCGAGCCCGGCAGGGAGACAGCCACAGTCTATAAGACCCCCTATGGCGACATAGACATGGTCATAAAGACCCACTATGTCAATCTCCCGACCCTTCTGAACCCTGCTCTCGAGATCAGTTACGAGATAGACGGGCAAAAAAATCTATTTTCTGTGAAAAGACTCTTGCAAAACTCCGAGAATTAATGTATTATTCCAAAGCACGCCATTTTCGGGCGGCGATATTTTGATGATTATAAAATAACGAATATATACGGAGGTGAAGATATATGGCACATCCCAAGCGTAAATGGTCCAAGGCCAGGACAGGAAGCCACAAGAGCAACTGGAAGCTTATCATGCCTAATTTTGTAGAATGCCCCCAGTGTCACGCCAAGATGCTTCGCCGTGTGGCCTGCAAGAATTGCGGATATCTGGACGGCAAGCAGGTGCTTAAAGTCGGCGAAGAGATCTGATCTTTAAGAAATTGACTACAAGTGAGGCAGTTCCAAGGTTTGGCGCTGCCTTTTTTGTTGAAAGAGCATCGGAAGGAAGAATGAGTCATGAGCAAACCCGTTGTAGCGATCGTAGGACGACCTAATGTCGGCAAGTCCAGCCTCTTTAACGCGCTCTACGGCGAGAGGATATCCATAGTACATGACACTCCCGGCGTCACCCGGGACAGGATATACGCGCAGGCAACATGGCGTGACCGTGAATTCCTCATGATCGACACGGGCGGAATCGAGCCCGAATCAGATGATGTCATCCTCAAGAACATGCGTCTCCAGGCGGAGATCGCGATCGAGACGGCTGATGTCATCGTTTTTATGTGTGACCTGAAGACCGGTGTTACGGCGGCGGACGAGGACATATCCGTCATGCTGAGGAAGGCTCAGACGCCTGTTATCCTGGCCGTAAACAAGGTCGATACCGTAGGCGACCCTCCGCCGGAATTCTATGAATTCTATAATCTCGGAATGGATACCGTGATCCCCGTTTCCGCAGCCCACAGGCTGGGTCTGGGAGACCTTCTGGATGCCGTTTTCGAGAATTTCCCGGAAGAGAAGGAAGAAGATGAAGACGACGGCAACATAAGGGTCGCTCTGATCGGACGCCCCAACGCCGGCAAATCTTCGCTTTCCAATACCATGCTGGGCCAGGACCGCTCGATCGTATCCGACATAGCGGGCACGACCAGAGACTCGATCGACTCCCGGATAACGAATAAATACGGAAATTTCACCATCGTCGATACTGCAGGCATGCGCAAGAAGGGCAGGATCGAGGATGAGATAGAGAAATATTCAATGGTAAGGGCTCTTGCAGCCGTTGACAGATCCGATGTCTGCATAATCCTGATAGACGCTTTCGTCGGCATCACCGAACAGGATACCAGGGTCGCAGGCATTGCCCATAATGCCGGAAAAGGCTGCATAATCGCGATCAACAAATGGGACCTTATCGAGAAGGAGACAGGCACCCTGGAAGGAATGGAGAAGATCGTCCGCGACAAATTTGCCTTCATGGATTATGCCCCCATACTCTTCATCTCAGCCAAGACATCCCAGCGCGTGGACAAGCTCTTCGAGACGATCGTAAGGGTCAATGAGAACAGCAATAAGCGCCTTACGACGGGTGTCTTTAACGACATGCTGGCTGAAGCCGTCATGCAGGTTCCGACTCCCCAGGACAAGGGCAGGCACCTCAAGATCTATTACGGGACACAGGTGGCAGTTAAGCCGCCCACGTTTGCGCTCTTCGTAAACGACAAGGAACTGTCGCATTTTTCTTATGAACGCTATCTCGAAAATCAGATCCGCCGCAACTTCGGATTTGAAGGCGTTCCCATAAGGCTCTACCTGCGCAACAAGAACGAGCCTTCTTAACGCGCGCGACTGTAATAAGCACATAAGCCTGAAAAGCATCTATTTTTGTGAAAAATGCGTAAGGAAAACAGACCCTCTTAGTAGTTAAATAATAAAGGCAAAAAATAAGATAATCGATTCGCATTCATTGAGGAGAACATCCATGGCAGTAACTAAGATCGAAAACATGAGAAACATCGCCATAATCGCACACGTTGACCACGGAAAGACGACGATCGTCGATTCCATGCTCAAGCAGGCCGGCATCTACCGTGATAACGAGCAGGTAGTCGACCAGGTTATGGACAGCAATGACCTCGAAAGGGAAAGAGGCATCACCATCCTTGCAAAGAATACAGCGATCGATTACAAGGGAACCAGGATCAACATCGTTGACACTCCCGGCCACGCCGATTTCGGCGGTGAGGTTGAGCGTGTCCTCAAGATGGTAGACGCAGTCCTTCTCGTAGTAGATGCTTTCGACGGCCCCATGCCCCAGACGAGATTCGTTCTGAGGAAGGCTTTGGAGATGAAGCTCAAGCCCATCGTATGCATCAACAAGATCGACCGTCCCGACGCAAGACCCGTTCAGGTCGTCGACATGGTACTGGATCTTTTCATTGAGTTAGGCGCCGATGACGACCAGCTCGAATTCCCCATCGTATATACATCAGCTAAGACATGCATTGCAACTGACGATCTTAAGCTTTTCGAGAACGGCGAAGCTAAGGACTTTGAGCCTCTCCTGAATGCAGTTGTTGAGAATACACCCTGCCCCGAAGGAGACCCCGAAGCACCCTTGCAGCTCCTCGTATCCAACATCGATTCCGACCCTTACATCGGCAGGATCGCAGTCGGCAGGATCGAAAGAGGCGTCATCAAGCAGGGCGACCCCGTTGCAGTCATGACATATGGTGACGATGCCCGCCGCAATGCGAGGATCGTAAAGCTCATGAGATTCCACGATCTCGGAAGGGAGGAGATCAGCGAGGCATCGATCGGCGAGATCGTTTGCGTTGCAGGCATCCCCGAGATCAATATCGGTGATACGATCTGCGATTACCAGGATCCCGAGCCGCTCCCCTTCGTTGACATCGACGAGCCCACCATCGCTATGACCTTCTCCGTCAATGACAGCCCCTTTGCAGGCAAGGACGGCAAGTTCGTAACATCAAGACACATAAGAGACAGGCTCTTCAAGGAGATCGAGACAAACGTTTCCATGAGACTCGAAGAGACCGACACTACTGAGGCATTCGTAGTCAAGGGAAGAGGAGAGCTCCATATCTCCATCCTCATCGAGACCATGCGCCGTGAGGGATACGAGTTCCAGGTATCTAAGCCCAAGGTCATCATGAAGGAGGTTGACGGCGTTCTCTGCGAACCTGTAGAGGACTTAACGATCGACGTTCCCGAGGATTTTGTCGGCCCCGTCATGGAGAAGCTCGGACGCCGCAAGGCAGAGCTCGTAAACATGCTCCCTCCCGAGAAAGGATACACCAGACTTGAGTTCCGCATCCCTTCCAGAGGCCTCCTGGGATACAGGACCGAGTTTTTGACCGACACTAAGGGCAATGGTATAATGAACAGCGTGATCGCGGGCTTTGAGCCGTTCGTCGGAGAGATCGAGACGCGTAACCACGGTGTGCTCGTTGCATTCGAAAGCGGTGAGGCGGTCACATACGGACTTTATAATGCACAGGACAGAGGACAGCTTCTGATCGGCGCCGGCACACCCGTTTATGAGGGCATGATCGTCGGTATCAATCCGAAGCCTGAGGATATAACGGTCAACGTCTGCAAGAAGAAGCATGTTACCAATATGCGTGCATCCGGAAGCGATGAGGCCATGAGACTTACACCTCCCTTGAACCTCTCTCTTGAGCAGTGCCTGGAATTTGTTGAGGATGATGAGCTTTGCGAGGTAACCCCCAAGAATATCAGACTCAGAAAGAAGATCTTAAGCACCGAGCTCCGTATGAAGGACAGAGCCGCAAAGAAGAAGGACGCCTGATATCCGCAGGACATTGAGCCGGCGGATGAAGCCCGGCCGGTGAGGAGACAGATGCTTTATGATGTCGGATAAGGTTAGGATCGCATTACGTGTTCTGATCGTAGTCATATTGCTGTTCTTTTTCACGATCATCGGTGTCTATGTCGGCTATAACTACGTCTTATCCCAGGAAGCAAGATTCGATGAACTGTCTGCCGGAATAGAGGAAGGCAAATATGTCATCAAGGCTGATACGCCCGGCGCAGTTCCGATACTGCTCGAATCGGGCGACTCCACTTCCGATATCGCAGACAAGCTTTACGAAGAGGGCCTCATAGATAATACCCTCATGTTCTCGCTCTTAAGCAAGATCAACGGTTTCGACGGCGCCTACATAGAAGGAACGCACTTCGTCAAGGCAGGTCTTACCTACGATGAGATCATGTACTATCTGACTTTGGAGCCTGCTTCCGTTTCCGTAACCATTCCCGAAGGATCCACATACGAGGAGATCAAGGAGATCCTGCATAAGGCGGGCCTCAACTTCAAGGACGAGGAATTCGACGAATGCATGAATTCTCCTGACCTTTTCGTCGATTACGATTTCATATCCAAGATAGAGATCAATCCCGACAGGGATTACATCCTCGCAGGATACCTCTTCCCCGATACTTACACATTCGACGTTAATGCGTCTCCCGAAAAGATAATCCGCAAGTTCCTGAACAACATGAGGAACAAGCTCTACGAGGAATACTATACGAGAGCCGAGAGGATCGGCATGTCGATGGATGAAGTCATCACTCTGGCATCCATAATCCAGAAGGAGAGCAGCCGCGCAAGAGACATGATGTATATCTCCGCGGTCTTCCACAACAGGCTCGATTCCCAGAAAGAGGATATGCAGTTCCTGTCATCTTCTGCCACGATCAATTACCTGATCAAAAAGAATGGCGGGAAGTCTTCTATCAAGCATTCGTCAGGAGAACTCAATATAGACAGCCCCTACAACACTTATAAGTATAAGGGCCTTCCGCCGGGACCTGTATCTATGCCCGGACTTGATGCCATCTCGGCAGCCCTCTATCCCGAGCCGAACTGCAATTACATGTATTTCTGCGCCACCGGTGACGGCGGCACCGTCTTCGCGGTCACTTTGAAGGATCACGAGAAGAACGTAAGCAAGTATTCCGACAACTGGGACAAGGGTGAAGATGTCGAGTCGACATACAATTCCGATACCGATCTTGGTGACGGCGATACTGACGACGACGCTGCCCAGGCAACGACGGAAGGCGCATAAGGATATATGGAAGTCTTAAGCCCTGCAGGAAATCTTTCAAAGCTCAAAGTGGCAGTAAGATACGGCGCGGATGCCGTATATATGTCGCTTAAAAAGTTCGGTCTCAGGGCTCTTTCCGATAATTTCACCCATGAGGAATTCATCGAAGGCATAAATTATGCTCATGCCAACGGAGTCAAGTGTTATGTGACCTTGAACATCCTGGCAACTGAAGCGGATATTGCCGCTATAGACGAAGAGATAAAGTTCATCGCAGAAAGCGGCGCCGATGCGGTGCTTGTATCTGATCCCGGCATCTTCGACCGCGTAAGGACCCTTGCTCCTGACCTTGAGATACATATATCCACCCAGGCGAGCGTCACCAACAGCGCAGCCATCAATTTCTGGGTCAGACAGGGCGCGAAGAGGATAGTCCTTGCAAGGGAAGTATCCCTCGATGACATCCGCCGCATAAGGGAAAACATAGATCCTGATGTCGAGCTTGAAGCTTTCGTGCACGGCGCGATGTGTGTTGCATATTCCGGAAGATGCCTTTTGTCAAATTACTTTACCGGAAGAAGATCCAACGGAGGCGCCTGCGCCCAGCCCTGCCGCTGGGAATACAATGTCTATGTTTCCGAACAGAAACGCCCGGATCTTCTCATGCCCGTGGAAGAGGATGAGCGCGGGACATATGTTTTCGGATCCAAAGATCTTTGCATGGTCGAACATATCCCGGAACTTGCAGCTGCCGGCATCGACAGCCTTAAGATCGAAGGCAGGATCAAGGGCGAATATTATCTCGCGGCAGCGACCAAGGTCTACCGGGAGGCAGTTGACAGATATGAAGCGGGCGGCAGCTACGAAGTCGATCCCAAATGGAACGAGCTTCTCGACAAGGTAGTACACAGAGACTATTCGACGGGTTTTTTCTATAACTCCCCTCAGGAGGATGCCAATATAGACGAGACCAAGTCTTACAACAAGCCCGCTTTTGTCGTAGGTATAGTCGAAGATTATATGGAAGACCGCGGCATGTATAAGGTTACACAGAAGAATAAGCTCTACGAAGGCGACATCCTTAATGTATTGATGCCTGAAGGCTACATAGAGCCTGTCCGCGTGATCCGCCTCGAAGATGAAAAGGGTGAAAGAATAGAATCCACGCCCCATCCCGAGATGACTTTCTATATGGAGACAGATAATAAGGATATAAGGATCCCTTCAATGTCTTTCCTTTCGCGCGACGGGGATAAGGACAACGGGATATTGAAACAGTAATTATCCTTTGTTTGTGGTACAATCTATCGGGCGGGATACCGCAAATAAAACCAAGGGAGAAATAAACATGAAAAAGACAAAGATCATGGCGCTGGCTTTAAGTTCTTGTCTGATCCTCGGATCTTTTGCGGGATGCAATAAGAACGAGCCTTCTGCTTCATCTGAAAGCAGTTCGGAAGCCGTTACATCTTCCGAGACCACAACTACGACATCCGCATCTTCCGATACGGAGAAGACGGCTGAATCTTCCGATCCTTCCGCATCTTCCGAATCATCTGAAGATACTAAAGCTACCGATCCTGAAGAATCCAAGGATACCAAGCCTGCTGAACCCACGAATGACGAGCCCGACAAGATCACATTCGATGGCGACTCACAGACTTATGCCAACACTTTCATGACGAACTTTGTAGAACAGTGGTTCTACTATCAGGAAGAAGGCAAATTCGATGTCAAGAATGCAAAGGTCGAAGATGTTCTCCATTTTGCGATCATGCATCTGAAACTCAATGCCCCTAAGGAAATCAAGGGGGAAAATAAGGGTGAGTGTTCTTTCGGGACAATCTCGTTTGAAAAAGCCCGCGATGTTATCGGCAAGTACATGATGTATGTCCTGAACGAGGATGACTGTAAGAAGCTTCCTGCACCACCCGACAGTTATGGCGATACACATCCTCCTTATTGGGGTCCCTACTATGAGGACGGCAAGGTCTGGTTCGAGTTGGGTGACGGCGAATCCTATACCAATATCGCTGTCGTGGATTATGCCAAGTCAGAAGAAGACGGCAACATGACGCTCGTATTCACCATCTATGAGATCGATTTCGATATCTTTAATGATCTGACCATAGACCAGATAAAGGCATATTACAAGACCACTCCTGCCAAGGCAAAGGATGACAAGACCCTCATCAAGAGTGGCGTAGGTGTCGCAAACGTTTCCGTCGGACAGTCAGGCAAATATTTCCTTAATACTTACGAGGTTGAACTGATACCGGCAGATTGACGGACAGATAATTCAAGAAATACTTATCCCCTGCAGCAAAGATCTTCCGCAGGGGATATTCTTTTTTGCGGGCTTAGTATGGACAACGGGTATTGAAAAAGCAATCATCTCCGATCTGTGTTACAATCTATCAGGCAACATACCGCAAATAAAAAGGGGGAAACACATGAAAAACACTAAGATCATAGCATTGGCTTTAAGTTCCTGTCTGATCCTCGGATCTTTTGCAGGATGTAATAAAAACGAGCCTTCTAATTCATCTGAAAGCAGTTCTGAAGCCGTTACGTCTTCCGAGACCACAACTACAACATCCGCAACATCTGAAGATACTAAAGCCACCGGGTCGGAAGAATCCAAGGATACCGGGTCTTCTGAAGCCGCGGATGACGATTCCGAAAAGATCATCCTCGAAGGCGGTTCACAGACTTATGCCAATAATTTCATTACGGACTTCTTTAAGGGCGTCGACATCAGAGAAGGTAAATTTGATGCTAAGAATGCAAAGGTCGAGTATGTTCTGTCTTTTGCTATCATGCATCTGGAAATCGAATTCCCTGAGGAGATCAAGGCGGAAAAAAAGGGTGAGTGTCTTTTAGGGACAATCTCATTTGATAAGGCTCGCGATGTTATCGGCAAGTACACGATGTATGTCCTGAACGAGGATGACTGCAAGAAACTTCCTGCGCCTCCTGACAGTTATGATGAAAACAAACCTTTTAGTTGGGGCCCCTACTATGAGGACGGCAAGGTCTGGTTCCAGCTGGGTGGCGGTGAGATATATAACGACTTATGTGTCGTGGATTATGCCAAGACTGAAGAAGACGGCAGCATGACCCTGGTGTTCACGGTCTATGCGATCGATCTTGATCTGTACAACAGTCTGAACATAACTCAGGTATATGAATATTACAATACCACGCCTGACAAGGCCAAGAGCGACAAGAACCTCACCAAGAGAGGCACAGGTACCGCAAACGTTTCTGTCGGACAGTCAGGCGATTATTTCATCAATACTTTTGATGTTGAACTGCTACCGGTAGAATGACGGACAGATAATTCAAGATATTTTTATCCCCTGCGGTAAAGATCTACCGAAGGGGATTTTTTTAAAGCTTTGTCATGAATCCTTCAAGGAGCCCCTTATTGTCCTGTGGCTTGCCGTTCTTTTCATCCGAAAGAGATACGGAATTTTTGATGTTAGGGCAGAACTTTGAAAGTTTTGCCAGACATTTTGCATTGTTGCCGCTGCCGCTTAAGGTGAAGACCGAACTTACCTTGCTCCCTATGTCCTTTTGTGAGAAGAGGGTCTTTAAGGCGGGGGCAAAAGTGGATGCCCAGACGGGGGTTCCCAGTATTATGTCATCGTAATCGGTAATGTTGTCAGGAACCTTTTTTATCTCAGGCTTCATTCCGAAAGTCGCGAGCATCCCGCCGTACATTATCTGTCCCTTGAATCCTGAAGGCATGGGCTTAACGGTATCGATCCTTATGAGATCCGCGCCGGTCCTCTCTGCGATGATCTTTGCCGTTTTTTCGGTATTTCCGCTAAGCGAATAGTAGACTATGGCTCTTTTCATATCCTCATACCTCCGGGTGTTTTCAATATTATAGATGTTTGCGGTATATAATGGTAGCGGAAAGGTTTTTCGATAGGGAGAAAGAAGACATGAAGAGCAAAGAAGAACAGCTTAGGGAGAGCATTGAGAGGATTAATGAAATGGAACAGATCCTCGATAGGGCAGACCGCGCCTTAAAAAGGCTTGAGGATGCCATGGAAGAACTGGAGTCCATGTCTCCGGATATCAAGAAACTCGAAAAGTATTATACAGGCAGGAACTGGAAGAAGGATCTTAAGCTCGATGAAAAGGGAGCCCTTCCGGAAGACCTTAAAAGAGGCGTCCTTTCGGAGGATGCCGTAAACGATCTTCTTGACAGGTTAAAGGAAGTTAAAGCCGGGATAAAAGGCTGATATATCAGAATACGAACCAGATCACGAAGGCTGCGATCACACCGATGAGGAGCGCGAGGTTGATGCCGTTTATGAAGGGAGGGATGGATCCGTCCCTTAACTTTTCGGCTTCTATGACCTTGAGATTGTCGCCGTAGGAACTGTTGGTCATGGTGATATGGAATTCTCCCAGGACCTTATAGAAGAAGGCGAAGAGTATGACGCCCACGAATATCGAAGGAACCGAAGAATAGAAGAACTTGGATGAGATGTCCGAATAGATCCTGATCTCCGTGATGTCGACAGTCGGTATAGTGGATCCTATGACAAGTTCCGTGGCCTTGCAGCCAATGAGGCAGAGGGCTGGTCCCCAGATGTTCTCGGTGTTGCGGCGGAGGATGCAGAGCCACCAGCCTGCGATAAGTGCTCCTGCGATATCGAAGAGATTGAAGGAGAAGAGAGCATAGAGCAAGGGGATCACGACACAGGCAGCCTTGAAGTCCTTGATCCTGACTGCTGACCACAAGATCCCGTAGAAGAATAAGGATATGCCGATCGCAGGGATAACGGTTCCGGACAAGAATTCCAGGATTATCTCCAGTATGGTCGGATCTTCCACATAGCAGAAGAAGAGCGGGAACTTTATGGAATTGCCGGATCTCAGCCAGAGGTAGCAGAAGATGTTATAAGCGGAGCTCTTTAAGAGCATGAGAGGCGCTCCCGACAGGAGCGACAATATGAGTACTCCTATGCCCGTATAGTCGCCGACGACGTGCGCCGAAGGAGACTGGGCATCGTAGCGGGTGAACCTTCCGGCAAGAAGCACTGCCGGTATTATGAATGCCATCAGAACGAAGAGGGCGAGGAAGAGGACATAGCCTATTATTGATGTCTGGGAATAATCGACGCCGAGGCTTACTACTGCAAGTCGTATCAGAAGAGCCAAAACGGCTCCGATCCCTGCAAAGAGCACGGGATAGCCCCAGTTAAGGGACTTCGGTACTTCGAAGTTCTTCTTAAGGAATGCTCCTGCTTTGTAAAGGGCCTGTCTGACAAGATCCATCAGAAATATACCCCCAATGAAAGCAAGAGGTTATATGCTTTTTCGAAAATGAAGGGTTCTGCGATCGCGAAGATTCCGCAGCCCAGTGCGAGGAAAGGACCGAAAGCCAGATAATCGGGGTCGTCGGCAAAATGAACGGAGGCTTTCTCCCTCTCGAACTTGCGTCTCGTAAGCGCAGGATTATCGCTGCTCCTTATGATCTCTTCTTCTTTTGCAAGCCTCATGCGCTTGCGGATGAAGAGGGGGATCGCAAAGATGAGGGCCGAGAATACCGCGACGTAGATCAGGACAACGAGTCCGTAGCAGCCCGTTATGAGGCCCGTTGCAAAGAGCAGCCGCATGTCTCCCTGGCCCATGCCCTCCTTGCCGAGGAAGGATTCGGATATGAAGCCGATGAGCCAGAGGAAGCCTCCTCCGATAAGAGATCCTATGAGCTTGTTGAGAAGAGGTATGTACCAGGGGCATTGAGCCGAGAACCATACGGAACCTTCCGTAAGATCCGATACTATCGAAAGGACGCCCACTACGGCGATGAATATCGAGAATTGATCCGGGATTATCCTGTTCAGGCGGTCAGCCATCGTGACCAGAACGAGAACGGGAATGAGAAGACCTATGCATACGAGATGCATGGGCCTCAGCGTTTGGATGTAATCCTTTTCGCAGAAATATACCGCAAGGACATATAAGAGGGCGCATGCTGCTGCCGCGATCACTCCGTGAGGGATGATCTTCATCCTCTTTGAAAGGCGGAAATTCGGGGCTTTCTCGTCGTAATCGTAGTCCTGGAGCCAGCTTTCGGGGAGGCGCGAGAATATGAAGGTCAAAAGAAGACCCATGGCTATTCCCGTCAATGCTGCGATGATGTAGATGAAAGTCATCCTTCCTGACTGATCCCTTCCCGTTTTCAGTTTTTCGATTCTTTTAGATTTTACCAATAAATCACGCTTTGTTTAATGTCTTTTTTATAATAACTACCAATAAGGTCGGTTTGCCATTGAAGTTGAATATTGGTAAAATTTCTACATCTATTCGTATAGGAGAATTCTTATGGCTAAGATCACTGCAAAAAACCTTGAAAACATGATGCAGGCACATGTCAGAGCCGAGACAGGAATGTCCCTGGAACAGGCCACCCCCCGTGACTATTGGAACGCACTTGCAAAGAGCATCGTAGAGATAATTTCGGAAGACTGGATCAACACCAGACAAAAATATAACAGCGGCAGACAGGCTCACTATCTTTCGGCTGAATTCCTTGAAGGACGTTCGATGCTGAACAACCTCGTTAACTTAGGGATCTACGACCAGGCCAAGCAGGCTTTGGAGTCTTTCGGCGTCAACATCACCGATATCCTCGAAGAAGAAACGGATCCCGCTTTGGGAAACGGCGGTCTCGGAAGACTTGCCGCATGTTTCCTTGATTCATGCGCAACCTTGAACCTCCCTGTTACGGGCTACGGCATCCTTTACCGTTACGGACTCTTCCGCCAGGCGATCGAAAACGGCTTCCAGAACGAGTATCCCGACTCCTGGATGGAGAGGGGCTACCCTTTCATCGTTGCAAGATACGACCGCAAGGTCAAGGTCCACTACCAGGATTTCGATGTATGGGCCATCCCCTGTGATCTGCCCATCACGGGTTACGGCACCAAGAACGTTAACCTCCTGAGACTCTGGAAGGCAGAGCCTGCGCAGGAGTTTGACTTCAATCTCTTCAATTCCCAGAGATTCGATGATGCCGTCATCGAGAGGAACAGGGTCCAGGATATCTGGAGAGTCCTCTATCCCAACGACACATCCTACGACGGAAAGGTATTGCGCGTAAGACAGCAGTACTTCTTCGTATCTGCATCCCTGCAGGACATTGTTTACAGATATAAGCATGCCCACGGCAACGCTCTTCACGATTTTGCCAAGTATAATTCGATACAGCTCAACGACACCCACCCTGTCGTAGCGATCCCCGAGCTCATGAGGATCCTTGTTGACGAGGAAGGCATCAGGTGGGAGGATGCATGGGAGATCTGCAAAGAGACATTCGCATATACCAACCACACGATCATGCAGGAAGCTCTCGAGAAGTGGGACATCTCCATCTACAGATTCCTCTTCCCCAGGATCTTCGAGATCATCGAGGGCATCAACAACCAGTTCCGTGCGCAGATGTACGAGGCAGGTCTCTATTCCGAGCTGATCGACAGGATGAGCATCCTGTCCGACGGCAAGATCCACATGGCATGGCTCGCGATCTACGGATCCCATTCCGTAAACGGCGTTGCAGCCCTTCATACGGACATCCTGAAGAACGAGACTCTCAAGGACTGGTATTCGATCTATCCCGAGAAGTTCTCCAACAAGACAAACGGCGTTACGCCCAGAAGGTGGCTCAGGACTTGCGATCCCGATCTTGCGGCTCTCATCACGGAGCTTCTCGGCAACGACAAGTGGGTAACGGATCTTGATCAGCTCAAGAAACTTTCCAAGTATGCCAAGGACGATGAGGTAATGAAGAGGTTCATTGCCATCAAGAGAGCAAATAAGGTCCATCTGGCCGAATATCTCGAGAAGACAAAGGGCATCAAGCTCAATCCCGATTCCGTATTCGATGTTCAGATCAAGCGTCTCCACGAATACAAGAGACAGCTCCTCAATGCCATCTATGCCCTTAACCTTTACGACAGGCTCAAGGAAGATCCGAAGCTCGACATGCCTCCGATCACTATCCTCTTTGCCGCAAAGGCAGCTCCCGGCTATTTCAGGGCCAAGGCAATAATCAAGTTCATCAACGAGATCGCCCGTCTCATCGACTCCGATCCCGACATGGAAGGCCGTCTTAAGGTCGTATTCGTAGAGAACTACAATGTCTCCGTCGGCGAGAAGATGTTCCCTGCGGCAGAAGTATCCGAGCAGATCTCCACGGCAGGTCTTGAGGCTTCCGGCACGGGCAACATGAAGTTCATGATGAACGGCGCGGTTACTCTCGGCACGCTGGACGGCGCAAACGTTGAGATCGCGGAGTGCGTCGGTGACGACAACATCTACATCTTCGGCTGCCGCTCTCAGGACATGGCTGCAACCAAGGCATATTACAATCCCCAGTGGCAGTATGAGAACATCCCGGGCCTTAAGAAGGTCCTTGACCGCCTTGTTGACGGTTCCTTCGACGACTGCGGTTCCGGCATGTTCCACGATCTGTTTAACGGCCTGATCTACGGCTCCAACTGGCAGCCCGGCGACACCTACTATGTCCTGGGTGACTTTGACGACTACCGCAAGACCCGCGACCGTCTCTACAAGGATTATTCCAACGAGCTCGAGTGGGCAAGAAAGTGCTGGATCAACATCTGCAACTCCGGCAAGTTCTCTTCCGACAGGACGATCAAGGAGTACGCAAAGGAGATCTGGAAGATCGAGCCGCACAAGATCTGATTGGTCAAAACAACTGAAAAATAAGGCTTTCACGCTGCTTTTTTTGAAAAATATATCAAGGTATGTCTTGCCTTGATCTGGGTTACTATATAGGCGTGAGAGAGAGAATCAGTACCATAAATTTTTGCCCAAGAGTTTATGATGTCTTTTCCTAAGGGCTGTCCGCTTCACAAGAGCGGGCAGCCTTTTTTATTATTTTCGAAAAGCCAAACTTCACATACCGGCCTTGTTTATTTTGTGCATATCGCCCAAAACACCTGTAATATTTTCGAAACAATTTAGAAACATACTTGAAAACTATCCTTCGAGAAAATATAATGGTTGTGATGGGAATTTCTGATCACATTAAGTTGTAGGGGTGACTGATATGTCAGGACTTTTTGATGTAATTAAGGGAAGGGCAGAAGGGGCGATGACGACCCCCGCTATGGGTCTGTCCGCTTCCGGACACGGGTCTGCCGTCAAGACAGACAACAAATCACAAGTCAAAGGCCATATTTCCAATATTGATTCACCTGCTGCCAACTATGCCAGAGAGCGTGCTCTTGCCGCTAAGGCACAGATGGAGGCTCGTAAGGCTTTGGCCGACAAGAACGGTGACAAGAAGGATAAGGTCGGTGAGACTGACAAGAAGCCCGATGAGAACCAGCTTCCGGGCTTGAGACCTCCGATCAAGAGACCTCCGTCGGCATCGATCAACCGCGCTCAGGCAATTGCTTCAGAGAAGACAAATGAGCCGGACGGCAAGATCAGGGATGCGAGCTTTGTTGCAGGCAAGGTCAAGAGTGCAGCCACCATCGCTGCAGACAAGGCCAAGTTTGAACTCCAGCAGGCCCAGTTCCGTGAGAGCCGCGCCGTAAAGGAAGCGGAAGATGCCGCCAAGAAGGCCGAAGAGTCCAAGAAGGAACTCACAAGATCCGGAGAGGTCAAGGCTGCTGCCATCAAGTCAGAAGAGGCTGCCAAGAAGGCGTTTGAGACAGCTGAGGCTGAATATAAGGATGCCATCAAGGAAGCCGAGGAACTGAAGGCTGCCGCTGACAAGGCTCAGCTCGCTGCCAAGCAGGCTCTCGAGAAGGCTACCGAAGCAAAGGACAAGGTTTCCAAGAAGAAGATCGAGAACGACGCAAAGCTCGCCGCTAAGACTGCCGAAGAGAAGGCAAGAAAGGCAGCTGAGGAGTTCGAGACAGAGGCCAAGAATGCATCCGTCCGTGCCGAAGAACTCGCCAAGAACGCCGAGGAGAAGGCTAAGGAAGCAAAGGAAGCCACAAAGGCCGCTCAGGAAGCTTTCGATCTTGCTAACAAGAAGAAGGAAGAAGAAGATTCCAGGATCGCTGCAGAGAAGGCTGAGGAGGCTGCCAAGGCTGCCGCCGCTGCCGCTAAGGAAAAGGCTGCTGCTGCCGCTAAGAGGGCAGAGGAAGCCATGGCTGCAGCAAAGAAGGCTGAAGAGGAAGCAAGGCTTGCAGCTCAGAAGGCTGAAGAAGAGGCCAAGAGACTCGCAGAACTTGCGAAGGAAAAAGAGAAGTTCGATATCGTCCTTCCCGAATCCTAAAGTCTTGAAATCGATAGATACAGAGCTGTCCCGCAAGGGGCAGCTTTTTTTGTCAGTTACCGCTATCAGAAGGGATCCTTATCTCGATCACGGATACTTCCGGAACGGAGCCGAACCTTATGGGCAGATATCCGCAGCCCAAGCCCCTGGAGATGAAGAAGAGGGTATTCTCATAGATGAATGTTCCCGCAAGGATCCCTGCGGAAGGCAGTTCGTTTTTATGTCTGGGTGAGATCCTGATGCCGAAGGGGAGCTTCAGCTGGCCGCCGTGGGTATGACCCGAGAGCATGATGTCGGGAAGGCGGATCCCTGTATGAAGGATAGAATCCGGATCGTGGGCTAAGAAGATCAGCGGGAGATCAGCAGGGCACTCCGGCATCTCATACCATTCCCTATCTTCCCTTCCGGAGTCGTTGACGCCTGCTATGGCAAATTCCCTGCCCGAAGGATTTTTCAGGATCTTATATCTTCCTTCGATCAGTTCAAAACCGCATCTTTCCTCTGTTTCTTTGTCGTCAAGTTCAATGTCATGATTTCCCGTGACTGCAAGGAAGGGGATCGAAAGCTTCCTGCAAAGGTCAGATATCTCCTTGAGGTAAGAAAAGCCTTTGTCCTTGTATTTAGGCCAGGTGATTATGTCGCCGCCGAAGATGACCGCATCTAGAGGGGATCTTTCATGTTCTTCTTCTATGTGGCGAAGGATCTTGCCGGAAGATATAAAGCAGGTCTCGATATGAAGATCCGAGAAGAAGAAGATGCGAAGATCATGCCCTTGATCACCTTTTCCGGGTGCCGGGAGGGCCCTAAAAACTTCTTTGCCGTTTGAAAGAAGGAACTTATCCCCTTTTGTCATCCTGCCGCAGGAGAGCGTAATATGAGTAAGTTCATGCCTGTGAGGTTCTATGAGACATAGTATCCCGTAGACTATTAAAGCGGCCAATAAGGCCCCGAAAATGCATAAAATGATCCAAAATAACGGTCCCATCTGCAATAAACTCCTATTTTTTCCATATTATAATATATACGAAGGGATTATCTGTGATATAATTCTCTCTGTCGATATTAATATTACGAACGGGAGGATAAGTAATATGCCTAAGACCGAGATCAAATCCGAGATCGTAGAGCACATCGGTGTTCTTACGGAAAACAAGTCCGGATGGAGAAGAGAAGTTAATATCATTAAGTGGAACGAAGGCAAGCCGAAGCTTGATATCCGTGACTGGGGGCCGGACCACGAGAAGGTCGGCAAGGGTATCTCCTTAAGCTATGAGGAATTCTGCATTCTCAAGTCTTTCTTTGAGGATATGGACTTTTCGAAGCTCGACGCCTGATAACATTTAACAAGCATTTAATCTGCTCTGAGGTCCTGATTTGAGAAGCGAAGAACGTGCAGGTATCGTATTTGCCGTAATGCTCTTCTTATGGGGTACGGTCGTATGCGATCCTTTTCGCATATTTGCCCGCTATCTTGTCAGGGTCTCCGAAAGAGCATTCACTTTCATCGGGATGCCGGATCTGGCTTCCTCTATATTGATGACGGTGCTGATATGTCTTTTGACCTTGCTGTTGCTTAAGATATCATGCACAAGATTCGTTATATTCATTCCCTGTGCGATCGCTGCTGCCTGCCTGGGCGGCTTCACCGTATGGGGATTTGTTAAAGGTGAGGTATATGTTCCCGAGGCTGTAGCATTGGCTATACCGGTCGTGATACTCATAATCCTTTACCTTCTTAAGCTCGATAAGATCCTGGTATGGGCCGCGGATGTATATATCTTCAGTTTGCCCATAGCTCTTATCACATATCTGATCACCAATCCGATCGCATATAAGTTTCCTGATGCGTCAGGATTCCTTTACATCAACAGGAACTGTGATGTTGATCTTACGGCGCCTTTTTCGGGGCTTGCAGGGATCCCGGGATTCGTGTTCGGCATATTCATGTTCATCATCGCGGCGTTGCCGATCGTATATCTTTCGCTGGGCAAGAGAAAGGGTGTTTCGCAGGGCGGAAATAAGAGCCTTTTCTAGCCTTTTTGTCCCTAAGAAGGGACCTTGTTTATGCTATAATCTATGAGTGAAAAATGAACTTGTCCGTGACATGTCACGGCAGTCAGAATAAGTCTTTCATTCAGACCGAAAGGGGATCATCCGATGGACGATAAGGGAAATCTTGACATATTCGATCTTCTCGAAGAAAAGAAGGCCAATACAGGACCGGCCGAAGATCTCCCGCTCGATCAAAAGGCCTATGAGGAACTCGTCAAGACTCTGAATCACTACGCGGAGTGTTACTACGATCAGGACGAATCCCCGATCTCCGATTATGAATATGACATGATGAATAACCGCCTTAAGGAGACGGAGAAAATCCACCCCGAATGGGTCACGGATGATTCTCCTTCCAGAAGGGTCGGCTGGAAAGCCGAAAAGGGTGTCCTCATCAAGCACGATGTTCCCATGTTAAGCCTCCAGGACGTTTTCTCCAGGGAAGAAGTGGATGATTTCGTCAATGAGGTAAGGGATGAATTCGGGCCCGATACGGAGTTTTTGGTGGAGACCAAGATAGACGGTCTGTCATGCGCCCTCCGTTACGAGAACGGCGATCTTAAGCTTGCATTGACGAGAGGTGACGGCATCACCGAAGGCGAAGATGTCACCATGAACGTTAAGACCATCTCAGATGTCGTAAAGCATCTGGATAATGCTCCCGAATACATAGAGATCAGAGGCGAAGTCTACATGACCAGGAAGGCCTTTGAAGAGGTCAACAGGATCGCAGAGGAAGAAGGCAAGAAGACTTTTGCCAATCCCCGCAACTGCGCTGCCGGCACATTGCGCCAGATCGATACCAGGATCACCCGTGAACGCAATCTTTCGCTCTTCATATTCAACATACAGGCATCCCGCGGAGTTGCTTTCAAGACTCACTCGGAGGGCTACGAATATCTGAAGGCAAGGGGCGTCAAGGTCATAGAGCTTTACTACCGCTGCCACACCGCAGATGAAGTCTGGGATGCGATACAGAAGATAGGTGACGCCAGGTCTGACCTTGAATACGACATCGACGGCGCAGTCGTCAAGATCAACGACCTTTCCGTCAGGGAGAGGATGGGCAATACCATCAAGTTCCCCAGATGGGCCGTCGCATATAAATATCCTCCGGAAGAGAAAGAAACAAAACTCCTTTCGATCGAGACCGATACCGGAAGAACGGGGCGCGTCACTCCCGTCGCGATCTTTGAACCTATCAGTCTTTGCGGCACCACCGTAAGCCGCGCGACTCTCCATAATCAGGCCTTCATCGATGAATTGGGCTTGGGCATAGGAGATACGATAAGAGTATATAAATCAGGCGAGATAATCCCCAAGATAAAGAGCGTTAACAAGGACTTGAGGCCTTCTGACTGGAAGCCCTATGTCATGCCCTCAGAATGCCCGATCTGCGGCCATAAGCTGGTCAGGGAAGAAGATGCAGCCGATCTTAAGTGCGTAAATCCCTTATGTCCCGGAACCCTGATCCACCGCATCGAAAATTTCGTCTCGCGCGATTCTTTGGACATAAAGGGATTCGGAACGGAATATATCCGCAAGCTCGTTGACGAAGGAATGATAGGCGACATCACCGACATCTTCAGATTAAGATCAAGGCGCGAGGAACTGATAGATAAGAAGATCTTCGGCAAGGATAAGAATACCGATAAGATCCTTGATGCGATCGATGCTGCAGTCTCTTCTGCGGGCGCTGACAAGGTCCTTGCGGGACTTAATATCCCCGGCATAGGCAAAGCCACATCCAGGGAACTCATGAAGCACTTTAGATCGATAGACAAGATCGCATCAGCAACGGTAGATGAACTCGTTGCAGTGGGAGACATAGGCCTCATCACGGCGACGGGCGTAAACGAATTCTTTTCTGATCCCGAAGAGATGAGGATCGTTAATGACCTTAAGTCATTCGGGCTGAACTTTGAGGCGGAAGAAAGAGAAGCTTTGGGCAATGAACTTGAAGGCAAGTCTTTTTGCATAACGGGAACTCTTACGGGAATGACGAGGGACGAGGCATCCGCCCTGATCGAAGCCCACGGCGGCAAGACAGTATCTTCCGTCACGGGCAAGACATCTTATCTTGTCGCAGGCGAAAATGCAGGATCCAAGCTTGCAAAAGCCAATTCACTCAACATCCCCGTAATATCGCTTGAAGAACTCAAGGCAATGTTTGAAGGAGAAGGATGATGGAAGACAAGAAGACCATTCGCGCCAGGATCAGAGCCATGCGCCGCGATATAGATCAGGAGGATGCAACTTATGCGTCTGAGATTCTGTCCGATCTCTTTTTCGAGATCCCGGATGAGAGGCTTAAGGCCTTGCTTAAAGGTGGCACGGCAGGCCTCTACATGCCTTTTGACGGGGAGATCGACGTCCTGCCTCTTGCGCAAAGATTAAGATCTGCGGGAGTAAAGACGGCATTCCCGCGCGTAAGCGGCGACGGGATCATATTTTTGGAAGCTGATGATACCGATCTTTCTCTTTTCGAAAAAGGAAGTTACGGCATCAGGGAGCCTTTGGAAGGTCTTCCGGAGACATCGCCTGACCTGATAATAGTTCCGGGCGTTGCCTATAATGATGAAGGTGTAAGGCTCGGAATGGGCGCAGGTTATTATGACCGCTATTACAGGGAACACCTTGAGGCAGTTTATGTCGGCGTGTGTTATGATATCCAGGTAATATCCGATCTTCCTTTCGATGAGGATGACATGGCTTGTGACATCCTTATCCCTGTCGATGTCGGATATGATGAAGACTCTGATGACGAGGAGAACGCGGAATGAATTATTTCTTTGCCAATCTCGGCGCGCATACCCTTTTGATGTCATTGCTGATCCTTTTATGCTGCGTCTTTGCCGACAAGGTAAGGAGACGTAAATCCGACAAGATCATCAAGTATTTCATGCCTGTCGTCATCACCATATTCATACTGGTCTACGGCATATTCATCGTCGGCCCGAGACTGCTCGATATAAGGACCGTTTTAAACAATAATTATTCCACTCTCACGGGCACGGTTGAGTCCGTTGCGCCGCTCAAGAATTACATCACGATCGACGGCATAAGTTACTATAAGAATCCCTCAAAGGACTGCCCCGAGCAGGGAGATAAGATAACCATCAGATATGCCGAGGCATCGCATTTCATGCCCGAGTGGCAGCCTGCAAAATAAGGCGTTTTAAGCCCCTTTTGAGGGTCATATTTTGTTAATATTTGAAAGCCTTGAAACCATTGAGTTTCGGGCTTTTTGTCTCAGTTTTTGCCACTTTTCCCGATTGTTCTTGTAATAGCATGAGGGCATGCCTCATTATTTATATACCCGTCTCTTTTCTGAGGGGAAAGACATGTAAAGGAGGCAGCAGGGTTTATGGAAGATCTGGAAATGAAAATGCTCGAGAACATAGGTGACAGTACCGGCATATATGTCGTCTGTAATGACAAGAGCCTGCTCGAGAACATCAACGGATTGCTCTCAAGGAACGGGATGCTCTGTGTAAGGGACAACAACGGAAAAGTTTCTTATCTGGTCGACGGAAGATCCGACAAGTCACAGGCCATGATGACCGTCAGCGGCTTGATGAGCGACCATTTTCTCGGAATAGGCGAAGGCCGTGACATCTACTATGAGATGTGCGCCAAGGCTGTCTTCATGGAGGCGGGATTTGACATGTCGCACACCGGCACGGCGGTGATTTATCTTGCGGTCAAGGATATGGTCCAGGGAGGCAGGAGAAGGTATTCCTCGGCCAAGAACATGTATATGGATTTTGCCAACAGGCTGCATATGTCTTTTGACCAGGTTTCAAGGGATGTCAGATATGCGGTTAATGCGAGCACGATGAGAAAATACCGCACCCTTACGGTCGTAGCCCATCTCGTGACCATGATCTCAGAAGAGCTCACAAGGGATCAGGGGATCGCCTGACTTTGAAAAAGACCTTAAATGCAATGAGGCTGCCCCTAAGGACAGCCTCAATATCTTGAATAAATAGAATTGAATTACTTCTTCTTGGACTTCTTCTTGTTAACCTTGTCCTTGAGAGCCTTACCAGCCTTGAAGGAAGGAGCGATAGAAGCTGCGATCTTGATCTCTTCGCCTGTTGCAGGGTTGCGGCCCTTACGAGCTGCGAGCTTCTTTGTCTGGAATGTACCGAAGCCTACGAGAACAACCTTGTCACCCTTTGCGAGAGAATCTGCAATGGAATCAAGTGTAGCTGCGAGAGCGTCGCCTGCTGCTTTCTTGCTGATACCGGCATTAGCTGCGATTGCATCAATCAATTCTGTCTTGTTCATGATAAATCCTCCTTGTGTGCCTATATGTCAGGCAAATTACAAAAGTATTATCCGTGTAAAAGCCCCTGTTGTCAATGCTTTTGGCGAAAAAAACCGTTAAAATACCCTTATTTTGCTGTATTTGTAACATTGTTACCTTTTGTCGGGCAGCTTTGAAGGTGATAGAATACTCTCATGGCTAAATTAAGATATCTTGACGCGAATACTTATTATAAAAACAGGTTCGGAACGAAGGTCTACAAGGCATCGGTCGCGCTTGCTTCGACCTGCCCCAACCGGGACGGGAAAAAGGGGACCGGAGGATGCATCTTTTGCTCCGAAGGAGGATCCGGAGAATTTTCCGTTTTCGAAGATGACCTGGGCAAGGCTTTGGATCTGGCGATCGGAATGGTCGAAAAGAAAGCGGGGCCTGATGCCAAATACATCGCATATTTTCAGAGCTTTTCAAATACTTATGTTCCGCCCGAAAGACTTGATGCAGCCATAAGTGCCGTAAGATCCGATGACCGCATCGTCCAGTGCGCCATAGCGACCAGACCGGACTGCCTTCCTGACGGTATCATGGAGGTCCTTAAAAGACATGCATCTTCTTTCCCGATCATGGTGGAATTAGGCCTTCAGACCGCAAACGATAAAACGGGCAGATTCATAAACCGCTGCTTTGATACGGAATGTTTTGTCGATGCCGTCAAGAGGCTGACAGACATAGGCTGCGATACCGCGGCGCATGTCATTTTCGGTCTGCCCGGAGAAGACATCAACGACATGATGGAATCGGTAAGAGTTGCATCCTGCTGCACGGGCCTTAAGTTCACCTGTCTATATGTTCCGAAGGGTACCCGGATCGCATCCCTTTGGGAGAGGGGAGAACTTGAACTGTTGGGAATGGAAGAGTATTTTGATATTGTGGAGAAGGCGCTTGAAACAGTCCCTGACGGCAAGGTCATTTTCAGGCTTACCGGGGACTGTCCGAAGAAGCTCCTTCTTGCGCCTTTATGGACTTCAGACAAGAGAAAGGTCATAAACTACATCAACAGGAGATTCGGCGTATGAAAAAGTACATGAAAGAATACATGGCCAAAGTCGATTCCTTCATCTCGGAGGGGATAAATGATGCATCTGATGATGACGTAAAGATCTTTCTTGAAGAATTTGACCGCAAGCTTTCATGGTTCTGCCACGAGAGGCTCATACATCTTCTGGTTACTTTATTCTTTGCTCTTTTCCTTCTTATCGGAATGTTCATGCTCGTAACGAACCCCGAGATATTTACCGCGGTTCTCGCCGTTCTCTTCTTATGTCTTACGGGACCTTATGTCTTCCACTATTATTTCCTCGAAAATTCCGTTCAGGAACTCTACAAGAAGAGGGACAGGATCGAAGAGATCGTAAAGAACAGGAAAAGCTGATCCGATTTAATCAAATTGTTATGTCTTTAAGTCCTTTATGTGAGATAATCGACGGGGTAAGTTAAAAACGGAGGGGGAATATGTTTACAATTCTCGGAGGATTTCTAATGGGCCTGGCCAACAGCGTGCCGGGCGTATCAGGCGGAACAATAGCATTCATAATGGGCTTCTACGAAGAACTTCTGAAGTCTGTTGTCGATCTCGTTAAGGGTAATAAACAGGAAAAGATCAAAGCATTGAAGATGATCCTCAAGGTCGCGATCCCCTGCGGCATCGGATTGCTCCTTGCAGTCGAAGTATTGGTCAAGTTTTTCGACAATCACATATATGCGATAAGTTCTCTCTTCGTAGGTTTCATTCTGGGAGCTTTCCCCGTGATAATCAAGGATGAGGCAAAGTGCCTCAAGGGCAAGTATTATAATCTGATCTTCTCCGTCATCGGAGCAGGCCTCGTTATACTCATCACGGTCCTTAATTCCCAGGCAACATCTGCCGAAGGAAATGCATTTGTGCTGACTCCCCTTTCGGGCATCTATCTTTTCATCTGCGGCGCTCTTGCCATGAGCGGCATGGTGCTGCCCGGAATGTCGGGATCCACCCTCATGCTCATATTCGGACTCTACATGACCATTATCGAGAGTTTGCATAAGTTCATGCATCTTGATATGTCTGTTCTTCCCATAGTGATCATCTTCGGTCTCGGCGTTCTTGCAGGCGCAGTGGGCATCGTAGGACTCCTCAAAAAGTGTCTCGAAAAGTTCCGCTCCCAGACCGTCTACATGATCCTCGGCTTGATGGCAGGTTCGATCTATGCTATATTCCAGGGGCCGGCTACTTTGGATGTTCCCCAACCGCCCATGACGATGGCGACGTTCAACTGGCTCGCATTCATTATCGGAGTAGCCGTGATAGCAGGTCTTGAAGTACTGAAACACTTCATCAACAAGAAACAAAAAACGGCTGAGGAAAAGTCATAAAAAATGGTGGGGATTTGCCCCACCTCTTTTATTATATACCCGTTTTGGCAATTAACAAGCACTATCTTTTGCACAACATTTTTGCGTCTCTTTGTATGAACGGCGGGCTTGTAATCGTTCTGTAACAAGTTACAATAAAATCAGTTCCAAGGAATGCGGAAGCGACACCTTCCGAATCCGAAGACAAACCGCCCGAAGCATTAAGCAGTTGATGGCGCAGGGTAGAACCTCAAGATGGAAGATCTTTTGGCGAAGCCGATGAGACATAAACCGGAGGAAACTACCGAAGGTGGAAACGAAGTGAAGACTTAATAAGCTGAGGGAGGAACGGGCTAGGCGATTGACTGAGTGAATACACTTAAAAGTCGCGTAGGTTGTAACAATTCAGTTGATCCGGACTTTGGATCCGCGGTCGGTGAGATGTCACCACCGATAGGTGATAAGACGGAGTTGCAGCAGATGTTACACCGGTTCGTGCAAACCGAGTAACCGATACGAACTGCCGGATCAGAACAGCAGTCGCGAGGTTCATATGATTCGAGCAAATACAAGATTTGTTCGGTGAATGGAAGACATGAGTTGCACGGTGTGGTTGATGGTTGCAGCAGTCAGTTGGGTGTTGTGATCATGGATAGCCCGACAGGAGAAAGGGTTTGCCAAGGACTTGAGTGAAGAGATTTCGGTTCGTTGGAACGGACGGTAACCCCGCAGATTTCGGTCCGCGGGGTTATTTGTTGGACAGGATTGAGAGAATGTTATAATTGACTTTAGAATCATGAATTCGGAGGCGGTATTATTATGGAGACCAGACCCTATATCTCATGGGAATTGTTAAGTGATTTTATGACAGCCGCATTTGTTGCTGCGGGCGTTCCCGAAGACGAAGCGAGGATATGCACGGATGTTCTGATGGAGTCCGACAGAAGAGGCATCGAAAGCCACGGCTGCAACAGGTTCAAGCCTATCTACATGGACAGGTTCGTCAAGGGCACTCTTCTTCCCGTAACCGACATCGAAGTCATCAAAGACACTCCCACGACCCTGGTCTATGACGCCCACGACGGAATGGGCATGGTCGCAAGCTACAAGATGATGACCGAGCTCATCGAAAGAGCGAAGAAATACGGCATGGCAGGCGGCGCCATCCGCAATTCCACCCACTACGGCATCGCGGGATACTGGGCTACCATGGCTACCAAAGAAGGTCTGGTCGGAATAACCGGCACCAATGCAAGACCTTCCATAGCCCCCACATTCGGCGTTGAGAACATGATGGGCACGAACCCTCTTACGATCGGACTTCCGACGGATGAGGAATTCCCTTTCTGCATAGACTGCGCGACATCCATCGTTCAGCGCGGCAAGATCGAATATTATGCCCGTGAAGGCAAGGAGACTCCTGCAGGCATGGTAATAGGATCCGACGGTTCCACCATGACAGATTCGGAGAAGATATTGGAAGCTCTTGTATCCGGCGATGCGGCGCTTGCGCCTTTAGGCGGCATCGGCGAAGAGCTTGCAGGCTATAAGGGCTACGGATATGCCGCTGCAGTCGAGATCCTTTCTGCGGCTCTCGCAGGAGGTCAGTTCATGAAGGCTCTTACAGGCGTCGATGAGAACGGCAAGCCCGCTATGTATCATCTGGGCCATTTCTTCTTCGTAATAGATCCCGATGCATTTGTAGGGAGAGAAGAATTCAAGAAGACGGCAGGAGATATCTTAAGAGCCCTCCGAGCTTCCAAGAAGGCTAAGGGTCAGGAGCGGATCTACACCGCCGGCGAGAAGGAATATCTTGCATGGCTCGACCGCAAGGACAAGGGCGTTCCCGTCGGAGAATCCGTTCAGAAGGATTTCATCACGATAAGAGATAAGTACTCCCTGCCCTTTACTTTCCCCTTCGAAAAGTAAGATCTCAAGAAAGCAGATCATCAAATATCCCGGGAGCCGGAAGATCCGGATCCCGGGATATCTTTTTGCGTTGAGTGAATAAGTAAAATATCATTGCTCTATAATCGAAACATGATATAGCATAAACTGATGCGTTTTTCAGATGAAATTTGGCATCAATTTATGTATAATCAGTATAAATCTGCTGGATTTTGACACTTTCAAGGCGT